>JAEOSK010000054.1 GCA_016840405.1 Candidatus Hermodarchaeum yapensis | reverse complement strand
ATCATTATACTGTCTGGTGGGGTGTGATGTTGCATCCACGCGAACGTTTCGAGATAATCGTAATATACCTCAGTATCTCCGTTTGGCGTTCGGAATCCTATGGTAATTTCAGGTGAACCCATATTATCAGTGGCTGCAACAGCGGTATAAGTCGAAGCAAGAAGAAGGATGATGATGAAGAAGTAGGAGATTGTTGCAAAGCCCCTTGTAGCTGGAGGTGTAATACGGCGGCGGCGTCGGGTAAGAATTGGACGTTGCCAGAAGATTTGTCGGAAGGGACGAATAGACATCATGAGCCCATAAGATCCCAGAATCGCTGCGGCCGGGGCTAGAATAAGGGTTAGTCGTATCATAGAGCCGGTGAAATACATTGCTGTAAGTGCAAAGATGATGAGCAAAATGTCAGAGTCTCTTTCACGGCGAAAGGCGATGTAAAATCCAAAGGGCATGAGAAGAACCAATATTCCGAGATTGTACCAAAACGTCGCCCAGGGTGAAGGAAGGTGTTCACCTACTGAGGCGAGGAGAAACGCTTGTTGTCGGATTAATGGATCAATTACAGTTAGGAATTTACTTTGAATATCTCCAAAAAGACCCATGCCTTCTGTTGCCGTTGAAAGAGTGACGATTAAGCCCGATTGATACAAGTAGCCCAAACCGACGACGATGAGAGCACACATAGCTCCAAAGATGTAGGCTAGATATGGTCGCAACCGACTGGAGAGTGAACCCAACCTACTGGGAAGGCCAATTTCTGTCACCCGATATACTCGGACGATTTCAATAAGCAAGAGGAGTCCAAATACGCCAAGAGGTATTAGTCCCGTTGAAGACGTCACCCAATCAGGGCCAATTCGGGGAACACAGATAGCTATGAGAAACCCTGTTAAAACGACACCAGAATAGGCAAGAAACAACCTCCGCGAATACTTACGGAGTAACACCATGACTAACGCAAAAATGGCGAAAATCTGAAACATATACAGATAAACACTCCAACTCGCTGCGAGGAGTCCAAGTGAAAGCCCCCCAAAGATGGCTGAAGCAATTGATCCTTTTCGCAAGGCGCGAACAAAGAAGAACAAGGTTAGGATGATTGCTACAATTCCAATTGCTTCATTGTCAAAGAAGCCGGTTACGGTTCGTTGTGTGTAAGCTGGAATAATTGCCATGAAGAAGGCTGCTAAAAGCCCGATTTCCTTCGATCCAATTTCACAGCCAAGAACATAGATGGCGAGAACTCCAAAGAGCCCAAATATTGCAGGATAAAGCACCGCAGTCGTCATCAAATCAATTTGAATTCCCAGCGCTTGAAAGGTTAAATGTAACAGGGCAGCAGAGAAGGGAATTCCAGGGTAAGATGTCTGTGGAATATTGCGTCCAAACGGCACCCACGTACTCCAATCGTACCAGCCAAACCAAGCTGCGAACCCATTCTCTAAAATGAATTCAACCTCTCGAAGGTTATACCACGGGTCAAACGCTCGTATAATAATTGGAAAACCAATTGTCGGAAGAAGCCGAATCATCAAGGCAAGAACACAGATACCAATCAGTCCTACGGCTGCCATTACATTAGCCCGAGAAATATCCATTCGTGGACCATGTATGTATCGTCGAAGGAAAGACCAAATGGATCGAAGTGAATCCCGTAATGGCATCCGGTCACCTAGGTGTAGGAAGAATGGTGCCTTGATAATTCCGTGTACTTAAAAAAGTTCTCGTACCGACCACACACGTTTTCTGAGTGAGTCCTCATTTTCCTAGCTCTTCAACGAATTTCTTGTAATCATCGGCACTTAATAAAGACTTGAGCTTATTCGGATCAGAAACTTTGATGGCCACCATCCATCCTTCTCCATATGGATCATTATTCACAAGCTCTGGCGCTTCTTCAAGTTTTTCATTAACTTCGGCCACTTCTCCTGAAAGGGGAGCAAAAAGCTCTGAAGTAGCTTTAACCGAGTCAACGGTGCCAAAAGCTTCACCAGCTTCGACTGCTGTGCCCACCGAAGGAAGTTCCACCATTACAATTTCATGTAACTCCTCCTGGGCATAATCGGTAATACCAACCCGTACGACACCATCTTCTTGCCGTACCCATTCATGTTCTTTCGTATAGAGCAATTCCGCAGGAATTTTTGTCATGGTTTTGAAAACTCCAGACAATTGTCTGATTCCGTGTTTCACTCTTTCCGCTATATAGCTCTTTAGTTGTAGCTCTGTCAAATCAATTGATCTGAAAATTAAATTCTGTTCGTTTTGATACAATTCTACAAACACAATGTTGTCGCCGCTAGTTGGGCGGAAACATTAAACGGCTGTCTTGAGACAAGAAGGTTACAGCCCTTTGGGGCAGTGCTTGTCAATGATGCAGGAACCGATTTCCACTGAAGACCTACTTCAGATGGAAAAGTTTCGGACAACGGTAATCAAGCATGGTCCACTTTCTCAAAAGCTAATTCAGGACTTGATTAGTAGAGAAAGTTGACTTTGGCTCGGAAGAACCCCGAAGCAGTTTTAAGTTCCTGATTGCCCTATCACTCATACCCTCTGCGGGGGACCCTTCCGAAGGGTCTATGCCACTTAACCGGTGGCGGGGGTATCTACCCTGAGTAGACCCCACAGCCAAGCATGGTCAACGGCGCAGGAGTCACTTGCTTTTGCAGGTTGACGGCGTAACTCAAGATCTAACCATGCTTAGGAGACATCCTGTCCGGCAGCGGTTCGAGGGTTCGAAAGAGCATGTTCTGCGAGCTCCGAAATTCCCTCCCCCCGCACCACTATCCCATCGTTACCTTTTTGACTACGCTTTCCCTAGCCAATGATACAGGTTTCCATCCCACGGGGCGCCAAATATGCTACATGTGGTCTATCTTATGCACCCAAGCGGGGTCTGTCTTCTAGACCAAAAATTCGGAGAGCTAGAACTCGACTCCACGTTGGTTGCAGGCTTCTTTTCTGCCATCCGGGAATTCGCCCGCATGGTATCCAAAGGAAAAGGGGAAGCCCGAATCGTGGAGATGGGTGAGTTTTACATCACCTACGCTGCTGGCGATTACATTGTCGTAGCTGCAGTAGTTGATAGGGACGACAATCGACTCCAAGTCCTCCAAGCGCTTGATAAAGTAATCGACCGATTTTCAGACCAATATGAAGAAACCCTCAAAACATGGGATGGAAAGTTGGTCTTTTTCTCCTTCACACCTGAACTCAATCAATTGCTCAATAATGGATTCATAGGTAAAAACGACGTACCCGCTCCGAAACTCAAACGAGGGCTTCCACGATTAATGGTGAAACTAGGGCAAATAAGCGAACAGGAATACAACGTTGCCAAACAATGTGATGGCAAACATTCACCCCGAGAAATTGCCCAAATTGTCGGACTCCCTCAAGACGATGTAGATGTGCTCTTGTATAAACTTGTCAAACTCGATCTAATCAAGTAACTTCGTTCTTGTACAGGTGCCTGGGTTATTCGCGCTCTTCAAGTAATACTCCCAGAGCGATGAGCATGAGGGCGATAAATACAAGGATTGGCGCAAGAATGTTGGCTAGAAATGGGTAAATTGAGTCCAAGAACCATGAAAACGGTTGAATGACACGACCCCCATAATAGATTAGGAACCCAGTGCCCAGCAGGAAGTTACTCCTACGTAACTGACCCGTTAACTGTAAGCCAATATAGAAGAAGAGGGCAGGTAAAACGATCACGTAGAGAGGAAGAATCACATAGTTTGCGATAGCATACCCAATAGTAATATCACCGGCAATTTGAGGTGACCAGAAGAGGTAGGGGAAAATGAGGGTTAAAATCGCTACGATGAGGGGTGGAGAAGAAATGAGGATAACTTGCCAGAATTGCCTTTCAAGAATCTGAAAGGTTAGGGCAAGGAAAATGGTGAAGATTGCTAACCACGAGACAACGGTGGCTGACATCCACCAAATTACATCCTGTTGGTAATAATCCCAAATCAGGTAAAAAACCCGAGCAACACCCAAGAGGAGGAAGAATAGTCCAAACCCGAGATGAAACGGATTCTTTGATTCTCTGAACCGGAAAAGTAGGAAATAGACAAACAGCAGTAGGAAGTAACCGATGATAACAAACCAACCACCGATAATTACCGTTTCAATTGCATTGAAAACTCCGTAAGCCATAAACAGTCCCCACGTACGTATTGTCTAGAAGATTCTTTGCCTCTTGAAATATAAGCCTGCTGCTCGCAAAGAGCGTCCAAATGAAGGCTGTCAAAGGCAAATCTTTATACCTTTACAAACGTAAAGGCTTGGCGCCAAATCCTCGGGGGTGACTTCATGATAGATCGACGGATAATTGATGGGTCAAAAATCGACCCTGAGCTAGCAGATGAAATGGAAAAAGCTGGTCTGGATCGTATTCGCTCCTGCATCCAATGTGGAACGTGCACAGGTTCCTGTCCTTCAGGACGCCGTACTGCTTTGCGAACGCGCCAACTGATACGGAAGGCGCTCCTTGGGTTCCGAGAGGAAGTACTATCTGATCCAAATTTATGGCTTTGTACTACATGTGGAACCTGTACGGAGCGGTGTCCTCGGAAAATTGATGTCACCGAAGCGATTCTCTTTTTACGAAATCTTTCCTGTGAGGCGGGTTATATGCGACCGCAACACAAAGGCGTGTCTTACAAACTAATCGAAACAGGACACGCGGTTCCGATTGATGATGATAAATGGAAGAAGATGCGTGAGGACTTGGGTCTTCCACCCTTACCTCCTACCGTACATTCCTATCCCAAGGCTGTGAAAGAAGTCCAACATATCATCAAGAAAACCGGATTTGATAAACTCGTCAACTACAAGGAGGGCAAAGAAGATGGTAAAACATAGGTACAGCTTCTTCCTTGGCTGTGTGATTCCTAATCGACTTCCACAAATTGAAGCAGCAACACGCCTCGTGGTTCCAAAACTCGACATCGAACTTGTTGAGATGAAAGGAGCCTCATGTTGCCCTGCGCCAGGTGTCATCAAATCTTTCGATATTGATACATGGCTTGCACTAACTGCCCGGAATATTGCTTTATCAGAAGAAAATGGGCTGGACATTCTAGTCCTATGTAACGGTTGTTATGGAACGTTAATTGCCGGCGTTGCTGGACTAAAAGACCCTGACACACGAAAACGCGTAAACAAGATATTGAAAGGAACTGGGCATCAAGTTAAGGGAACAATCACTGCCAAGCATCTTGTTGAAGTGCTCTATATGGATGTGGGGAAGGAAGCCATCGAAGAAACTGTTGTGAATCCAATTGATGCCCGTTTTGCGATTCACGTCGGGTGTCATCTACTCAAACCAGCCGATATACGTCCTTGGGGCTTTGTTGAAGACTTCATGCTTGTCGACGAACTAGTTGAGCTCGTTGGTGGAACAACCGTCGATTACAAACTCAAGGATATGTGTTGTGGAGCTGGTGGTGGTTTACGATCCGCTGAACTGGAAGTTTCCAATGATATGGTCAGAGAAAAGATAGAAGCCATGCAACGGGCCAAAGTTGACGCCTTAGTCAATGTGTGCAATTTCTGCCATCTACAATTTGACGTCGGTCAGATGCAATTGAACAACCAATATGGAACTGACTATCAAGTTCCCGTTCTGTATTACACTCAGCTCCTCGGGCTAGCCCAAGGCTTTACTCCGAAACAAATGGGGTTAGATAAACACTACATATCCACGAAACCCTTCTTGGAAAAAATTGGGATGAGCGTGTAATGTTGACGCGACAGGAACGAGTACCCATTCTACCAGAAGAAGAATCCGAAATGAAGTGGCGCATAGTCGTCAACGAGGACTGGTGCAAAGGCTGTGGCTTCTGCTACACCTTCTGCCCACGCGAAGTGTTAGAAAAATCCGATAAATTCAACACCAAAGGCTACTATCCTCCTGTCGCAACTAATATTGATCGATGTGTTGGGTGTAAGCTCTGTGAAGCCATTTGTCCTGACTTTGCCATCCACGTAGAAGAAAACGCCAAGTCAAAAAAGGGTGAGAAGTGATGGAAAAGCCGATTCTTACAGGGGAAATGTTCACTCAAGGCGACATTGCCGCAGCAGAAGGCGCGCTTGCAGCAGGTTGTCGCTTCTTCGCCGGGTACCCCATCACTCCAGCCACCGAAATTGCTGAACGGATGGCATATCGACTTCCCCGCATTGGAGGTCGATACATCCAAATGGAGGACGAAATCGCATCCTGCACCGCAGTCGTTGGCGCATCCTATTCCGGTCTCAAAGCAATGACTGCAACCTCCGGTCCTGGTGTTAGCTTAATGAACGAAACCATCGGGCTAGCTGCTATGACCGAAGCCCCCATGGTCCTCGTAAACGTCATGCGTGGTGGTCCCTCAACCGGGCAACCCACTGAAGCCAGTCAAAGTGATATTATGCAAGCCAAGTGGGGAAGTCATGGTGACTACGAAATCATCGCCCTAATCCCCTCATCTGTCCAAGAAATGTTTGATCTCACCATCAGAGCCTTCAACCTCTCGGAGCAGTACCGGGTTCCCACTTTTGTACTTGCTGATGAAATCATAGGACACATGCGAGAACGCCTCATCATTCCTCCAGAGGACGAACTTGAAATAATCAATCGCAAAAAACCTACAGTCCCACCTGAAGAATACCTCCCATTCAAACCCGAAACCGACCTTGTACCTCCAATGGCCACATTTGGAGAAGGTTATCATTTCTATGCCACGGGCTTAACTCATGACCAAAAGGGCTACCCTGTCATGACAGATGAAGCCCAATTAGCACTCGTTCCACGACTCTGCGACAAAATCCGAAAGAACGCTGACAAAATAACACAAGCCGAAAGTACCGAAACCGAAGATGCTGAAATCCTACTTGTCGCTTATGGTGGAGAGGCACGAACAGCAATGCGCGCTGTCAAAGATGCTCGGGCTGAAGGGATGAAAATCGGATTATTCCGTCCTATCAGCGTATGGCCATTCCCCAAAGACCAATTGAAAGATGCCGCCGCCAACGCTCAGCAGGTGATTGTTGCTGAGCTTAACTATGGTCAATTGGTAGGTGAAGTAGAACGGATCATCCGAAACGAAGTCCCTGTCCACTTCATCCCTCGTGTGTGTGGAACTCCCCACACGCCGGATGAACTCATGAAAGAAATTCGGAGGCGAATTAAGTGACCGAAACTTCACGAATCTCAACAATTGAGGAACATCCAATCCTTGAATATATTCGTCGTGATCGACTCCCACACATCTTTTGTAGTGCATGTGGTATTGGCACGGTTCTCCAATCATTTGCCACCGCACTCCGCAGTCTAAATTATGATATGGACAACATGGTAATCATTAGCGGGATTGGCTGCACCGGACGAGCAAGCGGGTACTTTGCAGCCGATAGCTACCATACAACACATGGACGCGCAATTGCCTTCGCTACTGGTGTCAAAGTCGCGAATCCCAAACTGAAACCCGTCGTTATTAGTGGCGATGGTGACTTGTTCGCCATTGGTGGAAACCACTTCATTCATGCAGCCCGTCGCAACGTCGATATGCTCGTCCTCTGTGTCAACAACTTCAACTATGGCATGACCGGCGGACAGATGGGACCTACAACTCCCGTCTCTGCGATAACAGTCACATCGCCTGATGGCAATATTGAGCACCCCTTTAACCTAGTTAGTGTAGCGGCCGCTTCTGGAGCTGTCTTTGTCGCTCGATGGACAGCCCTCCATGCCCGCCGACTCACAAAATCTATTGAAAAAGCCCTCCAAAAGAAAGGTTTCACATTCATTGAGGTTGTTTCTCCCTGTCCCACCTTATACGATCGATACAACCGCCACGGCACCGGTCTTGAAGTAATGAAAAAATATCGAGAAATCTCTGTCATCCGTAACTTCTCCGACCCTATGCAAGCAGAAATCGACTATCGAACCCGCATTGTCTGTGGCGAGTTCGTCGACTCCGAAAAGCCTGAATTTTCAGATCTTCTCGAAGAACATGGAAAAAAACTCCAGAAAGGTGATTAAGCGACAATGACCCGTACAGAAATTCGACTCGGTGGTTTAGGCGGACAGGGCATTATAAAATCTGCAGTCATCATCGGTGAAGCCGCCTCCATTCATGATGGCAAAGAAGCTGTACAAACGGCTTCATATGGTCCCGAATCCCGAGGAAGCGCGTGCAAAGCCGAAGTCATAATTTCAGATACGCCAGTCGATTATCCACTTGTGCTAACACCCCATATAATGGTAGCATTATCGAATGATGCATTCCACAAATACAAGAACGATTTGGGTGAGGGAGCCATTGCGATTATCGATTCAGACCTTGTAAAAGCGGGAAAAATTAAACCCGGTGTACAGGTGTACCAAGTGACTGCTGCAACAACAGCACACAATGTGCTGAAAAATCCCCTCGTAACAAACGTCGTGATGTTAGGTGCTTTCACGGCGATAACCAAAATAGTCACCCCCGAGGCAATGCAGAAAGCCATTGCAAATGCATTCCCCCGATACCGGGAACTCAACCTCCGTGCTTTCGACGAGGGTATGAAACTCGGACAGGAAGCATTGGAACAATCATCTAAAACAAAGTGAAAAACCGATGTCCACTGAACAACCTAAAATTGGCGTCTTCATCTGCCACTGCGGATCCAACATCGCAGGCGTAATCGACATACCTACCCTCGTCGAATACGCAGCGACACTCCCCAACGTCGTCGTAGCTGAAGACTACCGATACATGTGTTCTGATCCAGGGCAAGATCTCATCCGAGAACGTGCACGAGAAAAAGATCTAAACCGTGTTGTTGTCGCGGCGTGCAGCCCAACGCTCCACGAACCCACTTTCCGCCGCGTCCTCGGAAGCATAGGGCTTAACCCCTTCTTCTTCGACATGTCCAACATCAGAGAACACTGCTCATGGGTGCATACCCACGAAGAAGAAGCTGCCCTCGAAAAAGCCAAAGATCTAGTTAAGATGGCTGTCGCGCGAGCAGCCGAACTAGAACCCCTCCAAGAAAAGGAAGTCGATGTCAAAGCTAACGTGTTGGTGGTTGGTGCGGGTATCTCAGGCATCCAAGCTGCCCTCGATATCGCAGATGCTGGATTCAAAGTGTACCTCGTTGAAAAAGAACCAAGCATCGGCGGACATATGGCCCAACTCGATAAGACCTTCCCCACGTTAGACTGCTCTAGCTGTATCTTAACACCTAAGATGAGCCTTATAGGACAGCATCCCAACATCGAACTTCTCACCTATAGCGAGGTTCGAGAGGTTGAGGGGTATGTCGGCAACTTCAAGGTTAAAGTCGAACGGAAACCCCGCTACGTCATCGAAGAAAAATGCACTGCCTGCGATGACTGTGTGGAAGTTTGCCCCGTTAATGTCCCTGACGAATTTAATGCTGGACTCGGTTGGCGTAAAGCCATCTACATCCCCTTTGCCCAAGCAGTACCCAATGCTCACGTAATAGATACTGAACATTGCCTAGGCATGACCCCAATTGCCTGCGGTAAATGTAAAGACGCCTGTGAAGCAGAAGCCATTGACTACGAGATGAAACCTGAAATCCTCGAACTCGATATCGGTGCAATCATTGTCGCCACAGGATTCAAACTCTTCAACGCCTTGAGGCAACTCGAATATGGCTATGGCAAATACCCTGATGTCATGACCAATCTAGAAATGGAACGCATGCTCAGTGCAGCAGGACCCACCGAAGGCAAAATACTCCGCCCTTCAACCATGAAAAAGCCCAAACATATCGCCTACATCCAATGCGTAGGCTCACGGAATGAACGCTACAACAGTTACTGCTCCCGAGTCTGTTGCATGGCCGCACTAAAACAGGCTCGACAAATCCGTGAGAAATACCCCGACATAAAGGTCACCATCTTCTACATCGATATGCGCGCCTTCGGAAAAGGCTATGAAGAATTCTATGAAACCACCGCCCGAGAATACGGCGTCAACTTTGTTCGCGGTCGCATCTCCGAAATCAGAGGTTCCTTTGAATCGGACCGGATTGTGGTTCGAGGGGAAGACACCTTCTTAGCACAGCCTGTAGAAACTGAAGTCGATATTGTCGTCCTCTCCTGTGGCATCGAAGCGGCAAAAGACCAAGGAGAACTTGCCCGAATTTTTGGTATTCAACTAAGCGCCGACGGCTTCTTCTTAGAAGCGCACCCCAAGTTGCGTCCGGTTGAGACCAACACTGACGGCATCTTCATAGCGGGTGCCGCACAAGGACCCAAAGATATCCCTGACTCAGTAGCTCAAGCAAAAGGTGCTGCAGCGAGTGCCCTCTCCATGGTGGCTGCTGGTCGTGTGAAAGTCCAACCTTATACGGCTGTCGTCAACGAAGATCTTTGTGCTGGATGCGGTATCTGCGAAGCATCCTGTCCCTACGGAGCAGTCAAAGTAGTAGACAATATCGCTCAGGTCACTGAAGCCCAATGTAAGGGCTGCGGAACCTGTGCAGCCGCTTGTCCCAACGAGGCCATCGCACCCCAACACTTCACTATGGACCAAATTATTGCCCAACTCGACGCACTCTTCAAGGAGGCAGAATAACCATGACCAACAAAAGTTGGGAACCAAAAATAGTCTGTTTCGCCTGCCGATGGTGTAGCTATGCTGGTGCCGACATGGCAGGCACTTCTCGCATCCAATACCCGCCCAATGCGCGCGTCATCCGTGTCAATTGTAGTGGACGCGTCGATCCCAACTTCATTCTTCGTGCCCTGAAACTCAACGCCGATGGCGTTCTCATTGCTGGCTGCCACTTTGGCGACTGCCATTACGTCTCGGGGAACTATCAAACCTCTCGCCGAGTCGCCCTTCTTAAAGAGTACCTTAAAGAAATCGGAATCGAACCCGAAAGACTCCGCCTCGAATGGATTTCCGCTGCAGAAGGGCAAAAGTTTGCAGAAACCATGAAAGCATTCGTAAATGAGATTAAGCTTTTAGGACCTAATCCGCTCGCAAACGGAGGACCTGAATAAGATGACCAAACCAACCCTCGCTGTTGAGACACTCAGCATCTGCTCTGGCTGTGAAATCGCCATCTTAGACTTGCACCAGGCTCTGCCAGGTGTACTGGACGCCATTGACCTCAAATATATCCAAGTCCTCATGGACTTCCGTGAACCTCCCAAAGAAGGCGTCACCGTCGGTTTCGTCTCAGGAGGAGTCCGCAATGAAGAACAGGTCGAACTCCTCCACAAAATGCGCGAGCGCTCAACAATCCTTGTCGCCTTTGGAGCCTGCTCTGCCTTCGGTGGTATACCCGGGCTCGCCAACCTTCACACAAAGGACGAACTCTTACAAGAAGTCTACATCGATACAGTAAGCACGGTCAACCCAAAAGGTGTGATTCCTCACAAAGTCGTTCCTCCGCTTCTTGAAGAAGTTCACCCTATCAGCGATTTTGTCAAAGTTGACTATGTTCTTCCAGGCTGCCCACCACCGCCCAAACTCATCGCTGAACTCGTCACCTGTCTCCTCGAAGGCAAGGAATTCCGCCTCGAACCCAAAACCGTCTGCGACCAATGTCCTCT
>JAEOSK010000008.1 GCA_016840405.1 Candidatus Hermodarchaeum yapensis | reverse complement strand
TCGGTTGTACTTCCAGGTGCCATTCTCTCTGAAGATGTTCCCTCAAATACCGAAGCACGTACACATCACAAGGTGGCGTTCCGCGCTCTTGACTCTGGAAAGGAGAAAAAGACTTAAAGGCTCAAAAGTTGTCCGTCCCTCTCGGTGACTCGGAGTGGCTGTTGTTCTTGCGTACGTTCTCATCTTAGCCAAATCCGGACGAGAATTTGATATTCTCGAAAGTCTGAAAGAATTCAAACAGGTCAAAGAAGCTCGGACGACCCTTGGCTCCTGGGATATTATTGCATCAGTTGAATCTGAGTCAATGGAAGCTCTCTACGTTCTTGTTGAACGAATTCGCGCCCTTCGAAATGTAGAGCGTACCTCCACCCTCATTACGAGATAATTAAGGCCCTCGGAAATCTTGCTTCCTAACCATCCAATTTTTAATTACGCAGTTCAAGGGGATATCCAGTCAAAACATCTCTGGAATAAGCTTGAGGCGGTCTTTGACTGAGAGTGGCTTTCGTGTCTAATGCGTCACAAACCCAAACAGAAGATGTACAAGCAATTGAAGTGCGCGCTGGAGATGCAAAATTCTTCCTCACAATCGGCAGTGGGGCATTCATTCTTGTTGGCATAATCCTGTTGGCTCTTGCATTTCTTCCCCTCTTCTTTCCTCTCAATCTCACTCAATCATTTCTCATCGCTGGGTTAGGTTATCTAATTCCGGGACTCGTCCTTTTCATTTGGGGACTCGGTAAAATCTTCCGGGGGAAAGATTTAACCCTCAGTCAGGTTTGGCAGGCTAAAATCCAACGCGATGATGTTAAACGTACTGCCCGATTTCTGGTTTTTGTCACCTTCTTCGTAGTTCTCCTGGTTATTCCTATTCTCATCGGCTTGTCTGTTATTGACATTATGAACGCCATTATTCAGTGGTCCTTACTCGTTTTCGGACCTCTTGGAATCTATATTGGTGTATTTCTCATTAGCATCTTCGGCAATTTCACAGTTATCTTTCCTGTTCCGTATTTATTCGTCCTCCTCCTCGTCGTCGTTAATTGGACAAATTTCGCCATCATTGATGGACTAATTCTCGGACTCGTTGTTGGAGCTGGGGCCGCTATTGGTGAAACCACTGCCTGGCTCTTAGGACGAACCCAAACTCAAAGCTTGGAAGAGTCAACTGCTGGACAAAAAATGATGTCAATGCGAAAACAGATTGAAAGCGGTTATGGAGGTCTGTTTATATTCATTTATGCCGCTACGCCTCTCCCTGACGATCTTCTCCTCATTACTCTTGGAGCCACCAAATACCCACTATGGAAAGCTATTCTCTATTGTTTCTTAGGCAAGGTGGCATTAGCGCTCCTAATTACTATTGGCGCATTTTTCTTCTATGATTTATTGTATGCAATGTTCGGTGGAGCAGGTAACCCGCTGATGGATACACTTTACCTCATTATTGGTATTGCTTTGATTGGACTCTTCTTTCTACCTTGGGGAAAGTTCTTGAGAAAATTGAGGGGTCAATCAGAGAAGCTGGAATAAATACACTGTTTCTAGCAGTCCTAATAATCGACATTGGGCAACAACCTGAATATCATAACTTTCTTTTCGAATCATCTGCAAAATCGCAGGAAGTACAGTAGCTGAACTAATTAGGATCTGAATTTGCCCTCCTTTAGCAAGAACCTGGTGCGCTCCCGAGAGGAATCTGGCAACTAACTCACACTGTGGCCCTGCAAACCAAGCCTGTGCAATCCAACTTGAAGCTTTGCTGGCAAAGTAGGGAGGATTGAATAAAATCACGTCAAAGGTCTGGTTTTGAACTGGCTCAAAAAGGTCGCCTGACAACACGGAGACACGATTCTGAAGGTTATTCAATCTCATTGTTGTTCTTGCACATTGGACAGCATATGGATTGATATCTGTAGCAGTCACGTGACCTCCTGCTTGAGCTGCCGCTGCTGCAATTGCGCCAGTACCGGTTCCAATTTCTAAAACACGTGATGAAGGAAGAATCTGCATATGTTGGATGAAAAATCTCGTTGTTCGCCCTGTCAATGGATTAAAAACGTGCGGACAAATTTGAACCTGTAGTCCGTTGAGCTCAACAATAAACACCCGTTTGGTGCGACGATGGAGAAGGTCTAATATCCAGGCAACCAGTCGGGGATAAATTTGAGAAAAAACCATCATCGTGTGTTCCTATCTGATAATGTAACAAGAAGAGATTTAACATTGGTTTTCCGTAAAAACTGCTAGGGGCAGCCACTCAGCCCACAAGGTTTTAAACCAATGTATCTAAGGTGAGTTCGATAGAGAATGGCACTCGGTGGTTTTGATTTCATAGCGGAAGAAAAGGATGCTGCCAAAAAAATCGAAGAACTCGCCCAAGTTCTCGAACGGGTAGCAACGATATTCCTTAATGGTGTCGGTTCTCTCGAAAAACAGCTTAATGAAGTACGCACACGACTATCCACGTTGGAAACCCAAGTCGATACGGTACTCAAAATGGGTGGAACCCGTGCTCCTTCTGCTCCCGCTACTATCGCCGATGCTCATACTCCACAGGCTTCTGCTCCGCCCAGTCCTGGAATTACACCACCTCCAAGTCTAAGTGCTCCTCCTACTGCTCCTGGTATGGCTGCACCTCCCCCACAAACTCCCACATCACCAATGGCAGCAACAGGTGGAATGGGTATCCGAGCCCAAATGCAAGGCGAATTACAGTCTTTTCTCGCCCGTCGGCGAGCTGCCCTTGAAGCATCACTTGAAGATGAAAAATAATAACTGATCCCGGGCATTTCATTTCTTTTGGTTTGAAAAAAAGTCACTCAAGGGAAGTTGACCTTCCTCCTGTTGATCTCCGGAATCCGCTGTCTTCTCAAGGAGTTTTTTCAGTTTACGCATGTCTTCTTCCATGATAGGAACCAGAGTCTGATTGTAAAGGCCAGCAGCAGGATGGTACATAACGAAAAAGGTGCGCCCGTTCCGTTCAAAGCTTTTCCCATGTAATGCTCCCATACTGCCCCGTGTTTCAAGTAGGGTTTCGGTTGGCACTCGACCCACAAGGGCAATGACTTTTGGTTGGATATGTTCTAATTGTCGAATTAGATACGAGTGACACGACTTTCGTTCACTTTGAGTAGGTTGGCGGTTTTCAGGTGGACGACATTTAACGACATTTGTGATGAAGACCGATTCACGTTTAATCCCAGCCTGTTCAAGCAGTTTAGTTAGAAGTTTACCTGCAGAGCCAACAAAGGGCTCTCCTTGGACATCCTCCCTGTAACCTGGAGCTTCTCCAATTATTACAAGACGCGCAGTGGGTGGACCCACTCCTGGGACTGCTTGAGTTCGTGATTGAGCAAGAGGGCATCTTTGGCAAACAAGAATCTCTTGTCGAAGCTTCTCCCACCTATCAGACGCCTGAGTCATAGGTTCATCACTTTTGACGAATAGCATAGTAGTGAGGGGTTATCTTCCTCTTAACGCTATTCGCTTGAAGCAGCCATCCGCATTCTTCGTCGCTTTCGGTAAGCATAGAAGACCACAATTAGGGTGAATATAACCACCGGTAAGATCACAGCTAACAGCTTGTTAATGAAAGTCATATCCACCGGAACTAAAATTTCCTGGCTGTCCACTTGCTCATCTAAATAATACAGTGAGACATTGACAAGAAACATCCCAAAATCGTAGACGTGACTCATATTATTCATGAGGGGAAGTACAACGGTGTTCTGTCCGGATGAGAGTACATATTCTTCGGAACTGTTCGTGAATTTGGGTCCAGAAGCCTCTAACCGAACAGTAACGGTTTGTATTACACGATTTTCAAGGAATACCACAAGTGAACCTGGCTGGTTTTGTTGGGAAACCTGTCCTGGAACAATTGAGAGTATTCTAACTGCTGAGACAACTGAAATCTCGTACTGTTCAAAAAGAAATGAAAATGTGCCTACATTCACCTCGAATGTAGCGATGTGAGTCCCAATGGTAGCGTTGTCCGCAACCGAATAGCCAAGTACAATAGGCAAGTCTTCAAATGGACTTATTGTGAAATTAAGAAACTCATCATAGGGATCTGAAGGATCCTCACTGATGATTTCTCCAAAATCATCCGAGAATCTCGCCCAGCCGTCTAAAGTAATGTTTTCTCGATTGTGGACAATTGCTTGCACTTGACCGTGGGCGGCTTGGGCAACTTCATCGGGGACCACAACATCCGTCACTTCAATCGGATTCTGTAGTGCAAAAACAGGTGAAACAGTTGTGAAACTAATAACTGACGTTAAGAGAAACACCGCAATCAATAGGACACAAATGCCATAGGTCCGTTTCACTCGAAGCTCACCTTATTCATTCAGGTCATGGGGTGCTGTGCCAATGTCAAGTGCAGCTTTTAACCTTTTTTATCGTGACGTCCCCGTCTTTCACGGCGGGGATGAATCGCCCCGTCAGTTATCCCCACCCCTCCCACAGGCTGATAAACTTCTGCGCCCCTCCCTGCAGTATCATGAACCCGTGGATGCTGACCCGCAACATCTGCATCTCGCCCAATTCTTACCCTATAAAGCAAAAAAACTAGGGAAAAACAAAATAAGAAATGACGAGACATAAAAAACCACGAGCTGATGTGTAAGTGGAGCACTAAGGATTCGCCGGTTATCGAAGCGGGTTATTCAATGCAATCGTGGAACCCCCCTTGGACAGGGATCCGAAGGCCGCGGTCACCCTGTTGGTGTAGTTCCTATTGCAGCAACCCCCTGTGAACGGGGAGCCAGTCCAAGCATTTTGGCGTGGCTTGCATCGACACACAGCTCTCCCTAGATTCCCTGGGGAGTGGACTCGATGGAAGCTCCTGCTTGCAGGCAGGGGCAGTTCATAGTCTTTCTGCATCGGATGTAAGTATACGCTCCAGTTGATGGACTTTTTCGTGGGGAACTAATTTTTTCTGATAAAAATGGGATAGGTTTATATAGGATAGTATTACTGCTTTGTCAGACTATATATAGTCACGCTATATAATTGGAGAATAGAACATGACCGAAATACCCACCGACAAAACAGACTCGAAACTTCGCGAATGGACTCGCGAAATAAACCGTGGTATTCTTGAGTTTTGGGTACTCAACCTACTACATCAAGAAAGTCTTTACGGTGCTCGTGTTGTACAACTAATTGATGAAATGTCGGACGGTCGGATTCAAATGGAACCAGGAACCATCTATCCCTTGCTGAATCGTCTTGCTGAGAAGGGCTGGATCAAAGGGGATGTGAAGGTTCGCAGTCAGGGGCGCGGACCGATGCGCCGCTACTATCGCCTAACATCTGAAGGGGATCAACTCCTGAGTGCAATGATCGACCATTACTTCAGCACATATGATGCACTCTTCCAGATGATGGCTGCCGAGTTCCAATCTGTTCGCAAAAGATTATCAGAAATTATGGAGGAAATAGACTAAATGACCAATAAAATTCAACTTCGTGTTGTCTCGCTTCCTAGTGACGAAGCCGGACGAGGAATCGTCCGTGTTGACCCCAAGGTGATGGAACGCTTAGGTGTCACCTCTGGCGACATTATCGAAGTCATCGGGAAAAAGCCCACGGGTGCCCGAGTCTGGCGTGGACAATCAATACATGCGGGTTCCGGAAAAATCTTCATGGATGGTCTGGTCCGCAGCAACGCTGGAACAGGAATCGGTGAGCTAGTCGAGGTCAAACGCATTGACCCCCCTCCCGCAAAACGGGTTGTATTAGCCCCTGCACAGCGTGGAGTCCGAATTGTAGCTGAAGGCGATTCCGTTAAACCGAGTCTCAATCAACGCCCTGTCACACCCGGTGATATCATAAGCACAGCAGGAGCGGGAGCATACCGAAGTGATGACTATTCACTTTTTGAAGCGATGATGCGAAGCGCGGGTGCCCCCTTTGCACTAGGTGAAATCAAGTTTGTAGTCACTAACACCACGCCCAAGGGGACTGTGAAAATCACTGAAGATACCATTATACAGATTCAACCTGATGCAGTAGAAGTTACTGCCAAGGCTCCTCTTGTAACATATGAGGATATTGGCGGTTTAGATGAAGCCATTGCCCGCGTTCGAGAAATGATTGAACTACCCCTCAAACACCCCGAACTCTTTGACCGTCTTGGAATTGACCCGCCCAAAGGTGTTCTACTATTCGGACCACCAGGAACTGGAAAAACACTCCTTGCACGGGCCGTTGCTAATGAATCTGATGCAACCTTCATCACAATCAACGGACCAGAAATTATGAGCAAATTCTATGGTGAATCCGAAAAACGCCTTCGAGAAATATTCGACAAAGCCTCCCAACAAGCTCCCAGCATCATTTTCATCGACGAAATCGACAGTATCGCACCCAAACGCGAAGAAGTCCAAGGTGAGGTTGAACGCCGAGTCGTTGCCCAACTATTAGCTTTAATGGATGGACTTCAAGCACGAGGACGAGTCATCGTTATCGCCGCAACTAATCGTCAAGATGCATTAGACCCCGCACTACGACGTCCTGGTCGATTCGACCGTGAAATTGAACTCCCCGTACCCACCAGGAATGGCCGTAAGGAAGTACTACTCATTCACACCAGAGGTATGCCTTTAGCGAAAAACGTGAACCTTGACGAACTAGCTGATGCCACCCATGGCATGGTGGGGGCTGATCTTTCAGCTATCGCCCGTGAAGCCGCCATGAACACACTTCGCCGTATTCTTCCAAAAATCAACTTGGAAGAAGATCAACCTATCGCTCCCGAAATTATCGAAGAGCTCGAGGTTACTGCCGAAGACTTCGATGAATCACTCCGCCGAGCTGAACCTTCAGCCATGCGTGAAGTCTACCTTGAAATACCCAAAGTTTCTTGGGATGATGTTGGCGGATTGAAAGAGGTTGAAAAGGAACTCCGAGAAGCCGTTGAATGGCCCCTCAAATTCCCAGCGAAATTTGAGAAAGTTGGTGTGCAACCGCCAAAAGGCATCCTGCTCGTAGGCCCGCCTGGTGGCGGTAAGACTCTATTAGCCAAAGCAGTGGCTACGGAAAGTGAATCTAACTTCATTGCCATTCGAGGTCCTGAAATCTTTAGCAAGTGGGTTGGAGAATCTGAAAAGGGTATACGGAAAATCTTCAGGAAGGCTAGACAAGTTGCTCCCAGTATCATCTTCTTCGATGAGCTCGATAGCTTGGCTCCTGCCCGTGGACAATGGCAAGGGAGTCATGTATACGAATCGGTCCTTAACCAACTCCTTGCTGAACTCGATGGCATGGAAGAACTCAAAAATGTCGTTGTAATCGCCGCAACCAATCGTCCCGAAATCATTGACAAAGCCCTACTCCGACCGGGACGGTTCGACCGTATCATCTTCGTCCCCCCGCCTGATACTGAAGCGCGACATGAAATTCTTCAGGTTCACTCTCGTAACATGCCACTGGGTAAGGATGTAGACCTTGAAGAGCTTGCTAAAATCACCGAAGGCTACTCCGGTGCTGATCTCGCCAACCTAGTTCGGGAGGCAGGGATGTATGCCATTCGCTCCGAAGAAGCCCTTTCAACTGTGAATCTCAAGCACTTCGAAGCTGCTCTAGAGAAAATTAAGCCCAGCGTTACACCAGAAATGCTGAAAGCCTACGAAGACTACATTGCTGTCATGTCTACAAAACGGGACGCTATCGACTCGACACCCGGACCCTACGCCTAAATTCATCATCCCACGCAATCCGGCTTGTAAAGAGCCGGATCGCTTACCCCTTTTTTTGGTGCGGCGACACCATTCAGCGTATAAAAAATTTATAAGGGCAACTGCTGCTTTATAAAAGCGGCTTTAAAAAGTTTATAAATGCACACTCAGCCGGACTGTGAGGTGTTTTTGTGCCAAAGAGGCCCAAATATAAAATTGAAAATGTAGTTGCTAGCGTCGAAGTCGATGCGAAAATAGATTTGAATCTTCTTGCCCGAAAACAACGAGATGCTGAATATAATCCTGAGCAATTCCCAGGATTAATGCTCCGAGTCAAAAACCCGAAGGCTACGATCCTTGTCTTCAATAGTGGTCGGATGGTAATCACGGGTCTACGTCGTGAAAGCGAAGCTGCTAATGCCGTTGAAAATGTTATTGCGAAAATCCGGAAAGCTGGCATTACAGTCTCCGGGACCCCCAAAATCACTATTCAAAACATTGTAGCCAGTGGAGATCTACACAGCCGTGTCGACCTTGATATGGCACAAATGGCTTTAGAACGGTGTCTCTATGAACCTGAGGTTTTCCCTGGTCTCATCTACCGCATGAAAACACCCAAAGCCGTTTTCCTTATCTTTAGTAGCGGACGAATCGTCTGCGCTGGAACAAATAAAGAAACGATTACTCGAAAAGCCATCTACCTACTTGCAGACCACATGCGAGACCTTGGTTTAATCGAGTAACCTCTCCATAACAATCAGAAACCTACCCACTATTCCCAATTTGGTCAAGCGATTCCAAGCATTTCACCAATAACTGGACACTTTCTTCAAGGTCCGAATATTGAACCAGTGAATTCGTTGTATGGAAATACCGGGTTGGCACAAGAAGGGCAGATACCCGACTGCCAGATTTTGTCAATTCAACAGCCGCCGCATCCGTACCAAAATGTATAGGGCTACGTAATGCTACCGATTGAAGCGGTAGCTGATGGGTCTTTGCCACTTCTTGAATCCACGTGTTGAGTTGCTGTGAGGTAACGTGATATTGATCTGCAATGAGGAGCACAGGGCCTTCTCCCAAGCGAACGGGAACAAGACCCTCCATAATATTTGGATGATCACCAGTTGGAGAAACATCTAAGGCAATCGCGTAATCGGGTTCTACTGAAAACGCTGCAGGACTTGCACCACGCGTACCAAGTTCTTCCTGAACCGAAGCCACCACAACAACATTCATTTCGACTTTCCTTTGGTGAATGCGTCGCAATGCCTCAATCATAGTAATAAGGCCGACTCGGTTGTCAAAACAATTTCCAAGCAATCTACCATTAGCAAGTTCCTTGAAATGCTTCTCCGCAGTGACATACTGCCCGATTTCAAACCCCATAAATCGGGCATCCTCTGCACTTTTCGCTCCGCAATCAATAAACATACGATTAAACTCGGGACGATAACCCTTCTGTTGTTCCTTCACAGGGATGAGATGCGGTGCAGGAAGGCCCACCACACCAGTTAGCTTCCCTTTCGCTCCATGAATATTCACCCGCTGTCCAAGGAGATTCCATCGATGACCAACTAGTCGCGTAAATCGTAGATACCCCTGTTTATCAATATGAGTTACCAATAATGCCCAGTCTTCATCTTGATGGGCAATGAGCATGAACGTTTTGTCACTAGCACCATTAACCTGAGCAATGACATTACCCATTATGTCCACACGAATATCATCAACAAGTGGTTCAAGTTCTCGAAGAACAATTTCCTGCACATCTTGTTCTCGACCAGGAGGCGCATCCGCCAAAACCAGCTCACGGAGTAACTCACGCATACCCATCAACTTCCCGTACGGTTAAGGATTCTAAGCAACCGGCGCGGATTATCTGTGATTATCCAATCAACACCTAACTCGATAAATCGACGCATATCCACCTCACTATTAATGCTCCATGGATTCAACATCAAACCTTGTCGTCGACTCGATTGGCGCAACTCTTCTGAAACCAAATCCAGTCTCGGATGAAGCGCCGTGCACCCAATTTTCTTCGCTTCCTTTACCGGATTCTCATAATTGTAACTATAAATCCAGCCAGTTGCAATGTCCGCATCTAATTCACGGAATTTCATCAATACTTGGGGCACAAACGATGAAACTAGGGTCCGATCAAGAAGATTTCGAGATCGAATTTCTTTCAGAATCTTAACTCCAATTCCTTGCACTTTAACATCGAGATTTATGATAAACTGTGGCTGAGCTTTCAACAAGGTTAACACTTCTGCTAAAGTTGGAATCTGCTCTCCCTGACCCACGTGAAGCCGCTTCAATTCTTTCAGTGTGTGCTCAGCCACTAATCCATTGCCATTTGTTAACCGATCTAAAGTGGCATCATGAAATACAACCAACTCTCCATCACGGGAACTCTGTACATCACATTCAATGCCATCCGCTCCCCATGTGATTGCCATCTGCATCCCGTACAACGTGTTCTCGAATGAACCAACCCCGCTACCTCGATGGGCAATTACCTTCATCACTCTAAACACTTCATGATCACTGGTCGGTATTCAATACGAACGGTTGTTCTTTTTCAGCCTTACGCCACGTTGGCGGATGCGGTAAATTAAAGGTGTAACAAATTAAGGTGCACCTAAATCACTTTGATTCTCAGAGCGTGAAGCCGTAAGATGACCAAACATCCTTCTGAACCAAAGGAGAAAATCCCGAAAGACCTCATGGTAGGAACCCAGACGAGTGAGCAACAAGAAATTGCTGAACGGATGCGTCACATCAAACATAAAATCATCATCCTTTCCGGAAAAGGCGGAGTAGGTAAAACTACTGTAGCCATAAATCTCGCCACATCTCTAGCATGGCAAGGACACACCATCGGCATCCTCGATGCTGATATTCACGGACCCGACGTCCCCAAAATGTTAGGCTTAGAAGGCGCTCGCATGGTTGGCGGTGACAAAGGTCTAGAACCCGTAATTGGACCCCTCAATATCCTCACGGTCTCCATGGAGTTCCTTCTCCAAAGTGCTGACACACCAGTTATTTGGCGTGGCCCTCTCAAAATGCGGGTTATCAGTGAATTTCTTTCTAAAGTCAACTGGGGTAGCCTTGACTATCTCATCATTGACCTACCACCCGGTACTGGCGACGAATCCCTCAGTATCATGCAACTGCTCCCTGACCTTGATGGCGTCATCATCGTGACCACTCCCCAAGAAGTCGCGCTCCTTGACTCCCGCAAAGCTGCCAGCATGGTGCGGCAAATGAACGTCCCAATTCTAGGACTCATTGAAAACATGTCTGGCTTCCACTGCCCCCACTGTGGCGAAGTTACAAACATTTTTGGAAAAGGTGGGGGAAAAAACGCAGCGAAAGAACTCAACCTCTTTTTCCTCGGTGATCTCCCCTTTGATCATCGCGTCATGCTCCTCTCCGACGAAGGAAAACCCTTTATCGTCACGGAATCAAAAACTCCTGTTGCCCAAGCATTCCAGAAAGCCGTTGAACGCCTCATTACCCGCATCAAACATCAACACTAATCGAGAAAGTGCAAAAACCACCAAAGCTGTTACACCCAAAACCAACTAGATAATAAAATAATCCAGCAATTCAAAGAACTTGTTAAAGGCTAATCTTCGGCTTTCTCTGAGGGCTCTGGATCCTCCGACACCACAACCAAATGCTCATCCTCCAGCGTGAAAGCCGCCATCTCGAACGCGGTGGACATGGTAATTGCCTTCTTTGGGCAGACAGCTTCACACGTTCCACAAAATATACAACGATCAAAGCGAAACTCTGGTTTCTTTTTGGTTTTTGTCTTGGTTGACTCAACCATAGTGATGGCAGTGGCGGGACAGTCGCGGCTGCATAGTCCGCAGCCCGTGCATTTTTCGATGTCGTGTTCGATTTTGCCGCGGAGGCGTTCGGGACGGACAGCCTCTTGGAATGGGTAGCGGATGGTCGCAGTTTTCCGTCTGAGAACGGTGCCGAGGATTTCGCCTTCCATTGCTCCAGGTCGTGGCATATTTTCTTTTCACACTCCTTAGGGGATTAGGATTAGGAACCAGTTCATTATCCATGGCCAGACGATGACGACGCCGACCAAGAGTAAGCTGATGGGGATGACCCAGGTCCAGCTGATGTGGGCAATTTGGTCAATGCGATAGCGGGCGAAGAGGGCTTTGATGTTCGAGAGGAGGAGTACAATAAACGTGGTTTTCAAGATAAACCAGAAGGTGTAGTAGATAGCTGCTAGAGCCGGGATTGTTAGGAAACTAAAGATTGGTGAAGCTGAGATGAACGCCCAGTATTCGCCAGAAGCGATAGTTACGTGTGCCCATGGATTATTCAGAAAGACAAAGAAAATTTCAGGTCCGAGAGGTCCGGCAAGAAAGATTGCCGCTCCCAGAGCTGCACCAAGCAGGACTTCAAAATCGTTGGAGAGCCGGAAGAAAGCCAGTTTCTTTCCAGAAAATTCAGTTTCCCAACCGCCCACAATTTCGGTTTCAGCGATGGGGGCGTCAAAGGGGATGCGCTCTGCTTCTGCCTGAGCGGCAAATAGAAAGATGATGAATAGAGCGAAGAATGCAGGGTTCAGAATGAGGGGGAGGCCCAGGTTCGCCTGATACCAGACAACGCCCGTGAGGCTTAGGCTTCCGGCGACCATCCCGCCGACGAAGAGGGCAAGGAGCAAAGGAATTTCGAAGGCGAGCATCTGAATGATGCCTCGGACAGCCCCAGTATAACCAAAGCGGTTCGATGAAGCCCACCCTGCCATGAACAGCATCAACGTGAACATTGTGCTGAAGAAACCGATCACTAGGAGATCACCTTCAAAGAACATGATGCCCGAAAAGCCAGAAATGGGCACAAGCATGAGCACAGAGAGTGGAATTGCCAAGGCTAGAATGGGTGTCAAAGTGAACGCAACCTTATCAGCAGCCGCAGGGGTTACATCCTCCTTGGCCATGAGTTTAACAAAGTCCGCAAAGGGCTGCAAAATACCCCGCCAACCCGTATGGGTCGGTCCGATGCGATGTTGTTGATCAGCATAGAATTTGCGATCAACCCATTCAAGGTAAAACGCATAGCCCATCAGAAAAAGGAACCCAGGGAATATTATGATCATAACAATAGTAACGATTGTTTCCAGCACCACGTTAGGGCACACTCCAGTGGGTCACCATTATGATTCACTTCTGCTAAAAAAGCCTTCTACTCCCACAAAATTTTCAGAAATCATACCCCACTTCTAACCACATATATCACATTGTCATCTTTCAAATTTTATTAACGAATATTTTTGTCTGTGTGTTTAAAAAAATACTCGAGGAGGAGCATATTGGCAAATGGAAGTCCTTGTCATCGTTGTAGAAGAACACGAAGAATCCTACTTCAAAAAGATTACGTGAATACCAAGATTGAACGCTCCCTCTTTCCGAAAGGCAAACTTGTCTGCAAACAGTGCGGGTCAAAAAGCCCTCGGCAAACAACCCTACTTCTGGCTAGCGGACGACTTCATCGGATTTGCCTACAAATAGTAAGAAATTTTCTCTGAAATCAAATCGATTCGAGATGAAATAACGCACTGAAGCAAATACAGGAGTATAAGAGCATGTGAATGACAATGACATCTGGATAAATTGATTTTTCATTCTAACCTACAATATTTTGCCATGCCATCGTGAAAGGCAAAGTATCCGAGCCAAACTTCGGGTTTTATAACCATCTCCCCATTGAGATCAATATAACCAAAAAATCCATTTCCCAATGCAACCGATGCAAGTCCATCACTGAAATTGTCGACCTTCAGATATGTTGGGAGGATAACAACAGCACCAGATTTATCAATAAAACCCATTTTGCCATCTTTTAGAAAGGCTGCTCGATTCTGATGAAAACTAGATAGAAATTCGTGTTGTGGTTTGATAACAAAATCTCCCGTTTTATCTATAGCTCCCCATTTACCATTAGCTTTTACAACAGCTAAACCTTCTGAGAATTCAAATGCGCTTTCGAACCATAAATGTGACACTAGTTTCCCCGAATCATCAATAAAGTTGTAGAGTGGTTCATGTCCTCTATTAACACGAACATAGGGGAATTTCGTTGGATTTCTAAATCGACCTATTGCGGATAGATATATTGAAAAGCAAATATCTGATGAGTTAATGCTTCTATGGAACGCATTGTTTTCAAGATTAACTCTCACATTGTTTTCAAGATCAATGTCAATCTCTAATTCTTGTTTGGTAACAGTAACTTTGAAAAAATCTTCCACAGGCCTATAGACCTTTTCAAAAATCGGTGGAATTCGATATGGCATTTCACTTGAACCCTTGGATAGAACATTTCTATTAAAAATGCAAAACCTCTCCTTTTGATCTTCTCTAGCTGTTTTTACTACAATCAAATCCTTGTGAATGGGTAAAGCTTCTTTGTACAATGGAGGGAAAACGTAATCACCCCTCTTGTCGATGTACCCCATAAATTGACCTGAATACAAGATTTTGTCCTCTTGAACTACTTGCATCCATGCTTCAATGGTCGCCCATTCTTCAGAAAACTTACCCAACCCCTTCACTCGAAACCTATTGAATTCCATTCCTGTTCCAGCAGGAAATTTCGGCGCATTAAAGCCCCAAATATGGAATTTCCCAGTAGTGTTGATATATCCCCATCCGTCATCAAAATATACTGCTGCTAATCCTTCACTGAATGGAAATGCTTTATCAAATTGGGGTTGGATAACTACATTTCCCGTTTTGTTGACATACCCCCATTTCGTTCCTATCTGCACGCAATTAAGATCTTCATCTAGTTTCTCAGGGACCCAATCAAATACTTTTTCAGTAACAAATTGTCCGGTTTTATCAATATACCCCCACTTCTCGCCAAGCTTAACAGCCGCTAGTCCATTATGAAAATCCTTAGCATCGTCAAATCGCGCTCCAATTGCAATTTTACCCTGGGTGTTGATAAAACCATACATGTACTTTTTCGACATACAGAGTACATTGGCGGAATTTCAAATTAGTATTATGTATACAATACATCACAGGCCTTTTACAAAATTTAGTGAGACGGAATTAATACAGTAGCGTAACCCCGTCTTATCTCGAGGTCCATCATCAAACACATGCCCAAGATGTCCCCCACAATTCTTACAAAGGACTTCTATTCGCCGCATCCCATGCGAAAGATCCAGTTTCTCCTCAATTTTGTCCTTATCCAGAGCAGCATAAAAACTCGGCCAACCGCAACCCGAATCAAATTTCGTATCAGAAGAAAAAAGGTCCACACCACACCCAGCACACTTGTAGTTACCCTTCTCTTTATGTTTCCAATATTTTCCCGTGAAGGGACGTTCGGTTCCCTTCTCGCGCAACACACGATACTCTTCTTCTGACAGTTTCCTCTTCCATTCTTCGTCCTTTACTTCTCCAGCTTTCTTCATTTCAACCGACTAATTAAGTGTGACAAACCACTAATTGCTTATCGCAATTACTAGCACTAACTCTAACTACTTAGTAATTTGCTCCTACTATTGGGTTTAGGCACATCTGGCTTCATCGGTACCTTCCGCGTCACGGGCTAAAGCAAGTTGATTGCGAAGCGCTTCCTTGGCGAAGAGAAAAACGGCTTTTCATTTTGGGAGTCTTTTTCTGGCTTGATGTGCTGCCAGAGCTGCACAGGTGAAAGCGATTCCGTTAATGGGAATTATGATTATACGAAATGTTGCAATATAGACTAAGAATATGAGAAGGAGAATAGCGAGAAGGCTCGTGGGATAAAAGCCGATTCTGAGAAACGCAAGGCGAGGTCGATAGGAGAAGCCAGCCCAGCCAATAATGGCCAAAATGAGAGGTAGGGGTAGCAGCAACCAAACAAAGCTGACAGATCCAATGCTTGGCGTTTTTAAAAAAGTGAAGAGAAGTGAATCTATCCAATGAATTGTAACTACTGGAAACAGTGTGATATAGAGCATTGGCAAGATATACCCTAAAATCACAAGAACAACAGCAATGAACACCTAATCCTTTGCACCATCCAAGACTCCTTACGCCCCCCGTCAGTAGATGAAAGGACTATTTGATATATAATCTAATTGGGACTTAGGCTCTTTTGATTTTCAAATGCTGATCAACTTGCATCCTGTCGGCAGATTTTTCGCCATTTTCACAAGATATTTAGAACGCCAACGATTAGCTTTAATCGAGGGAGTGTGAGGTGAATATCAAAGATAATTCAGCAAATCCACCCAACCCCATGATCCGGGCTGGCCACCTGATTTCCGCTGGAGCTATGATGCTGTTTGTCTTGCCTATGCTATACTTTATGCAAACGGTGTTGGGATGGAACTTACACATCATATTCATCGGATATTTCAATCTCTTCTTAATTATCTTCCCAATAGGATGGATCCTCATAGGCTTGGGCTACCGGCAATTTAACTACCAAATCAAAACAGTGAAAACCAAAATCAACCAACAAAACCTCACCCACCGGACGAAAAAAAGCGGAACCATTCTCATCGTTCTCGCAATAATCAGCCTGCCCTTCACCCTGGCATTCGGTTCAATCTACTTAATATTCCTGCTGACCCTCATCTCCATACTCGTCCAATTCATCATCGGCTTCCGCCTTCGAATGTGGAATGCACCTGACGTTTCAATTCCCGCAGAAGTCATGATACCCGGTCGCTAATAGGAGAAATAAGACACTGTACAAATATGGATCAGAAAATAATAGGGAAAAAATATGAATTCGATACTGCTCCTGGGGCCATTATATCCTTTGATTTTCATCCTGCTCTCAGTGGTCTTCATAATCGTTATAGAAGTAATCCGGAGTTTAAGGACAAAGAAGGGTTCTCTTCTACGACTTGGAATACGCATCATAGGATACTGGTTCAGCAGCTACGCACTTTTCTTTATCCTCTCCCTCCTCACCTATCGCGGAGGCTCCAGCACCTTCATTCAGATTCAAACTGTTATCAACACAATCATCAGCCTCAGCATCCTAGGGAGCATCTGGTATGAAATGACAGCTGAAACACGTTGGAAACCTTTGATCCCTATCACCCTCATACTCATGGGTATCCTCTCTGCAGGCTATGGCTTCATCACACTCACCTTGTCTCCCTTCTCAGATCCTGGTGGGATCCTAATTTACATTCATACAACTACCATTATCATTGGATTTGGAATCATCCTCATCATTATAGGGCTCTTACTTCAGCTCTATTGGTGGAATTTCAAATCTTGAAATTGGAACCTCCACCCAACGAATATCCCCCCACAATTGAGGAGCATAAAGCCCCCACTGAGAATATACCCATTGAACCACTTATGCTCACCGACCACAAACCACACAGGGAAGATCCCAATCAGGACACTGACAAAACATCACCCTGCTCCATCATTAACAAATCCAAACCCAACGAATCAGAATACGACAGTGGAACACCGATCAAAGACTGGGACACCCTCCGCAACGACCTCGCCCACACCCCTGAAGCCGCCGACCTCCTCGACACCTACGGCAAACCCGCCTGGGAATCCCTCGAACACGACCTCCGCCGCCACCCCTACCTCCAAGCCCGCAACACCTTCAACCAAGCCTACACTTATGCCCTCTGGCACCGCACCCTCAATGCAGCCCGAGACGACAACACTCTCACCAACTACACCTACAAAGACCTCGAGGATATCACCAACATCCCCTGGGGATGCATCCGCGACTGGACCCTCGGCGAAAAGACCCCCCACCTCGAACGCACCCTAAACATCCATGAAGCCACCCGCCAACACTGGGAAACCCAACTCCCCCACGAAGCCAAAAACCACATCCTCGACCCCTCCTTCGTCTACAACACCCTCAAATCCCTCCTCGACCACCCCAACCACCAAACCACAGAAAACCTCGCATCCGCCATCGAAACCCTTTACCACCACGGCTCAACCCAACGCCTTACCATCGCCGAACTTAAACCCTACCACCGAATGGGACCCCAAGAACTCTGCACTATAGCTCATACCATCACAGACCACCAAAACCAGATCACAGATCTCCTAAATCAACGGCTCAACCTCGAAGCAACCCAAGAAGAACTCCGCCTCGCAGTCGAAAATAACACCCTCTACCTGTGGCGAAAAACCAAGGACCCTGATTACTGGCCCAACGCCCTTAAAGGCGAACTTCTCTATCTCAAACCCGATGTCAAAGAAAATCTCGTCATCTCTGCCCAGCGCCGCCTCAACGTCAATAAAACCCAACTCGGACAACTCATCAACCAACTCACCGAACACCCACGTGAAAATCTAGAAAAAACCTGCAACATTCCCTACGAACTCTGGTCCACCAAATACAGCAAATACCTCTACGGCGACACCCTCCACCTCCTCATCGACACCACCCATCAACCCTTCACCACCATCAAACCCTACATCACCCAAATCGGACGCATCGCCAACCCTGAAAAAGGCGGCGGCATCCAAAACCCACGGTTCCCTGAAGGCAAACAACTCAACGACCTCCGCGCCCGCCTCGTAGCCCTTGCAATCAGCGACTGCCACATTAATAAAAATACCCATATCCTCACCTACCACAAAAACGACCTCGACAGAATGGTCTACGGACAAAACCTCTTCCACCAACTCGGCGATTGCACTTACCAACTCGAACAACTACAAGGAGGACGCTACCGCCTAACTGTCTCTGCACCCGTCGGACGCCTCCTCGAAAATTGGGGTGTACCTCAAGGTGACAAACACCTTCATCCCAACCTCCGTCTACCCAAAACCATCCGCAACGGAACACTCGAAGTCAAACGCGCCTACATCGCTGAAGTCATCCCCGAAGACGGCTTCTTCGTCAATAGAAACGGTCAAATGAAATTCGGAATTAAACGCACAACGATTCTTGATGCAGGACTTAAATCAGAAATATACGGCTTCAAACCAAAAATAACAGACACACAAAAGGATTTCATCTATCGATATGGAGAAAGCCAATACCAAACTATTCGGGACGATAAACCCAGAAGACAGATTACACTTACAAAAGGACGTCTAGATCAACTGAAAACAGAAGCCAATACAAAACAAGATCAAAAACTAGCGGAAGAATTGATCGAAACTATCAATAGTAATCCTTGTCAACTGCTCAAAGACGAACAAGAACTAATTCAGAGTCTTGGCATAAGTATACAGGATATTTTCAAAGAAATTCATTTATATGAAACAGAACGAGTATCAGCTGTCTGGGAAATCTACATCGATTCAAACAATGATACTCGGTTCTGGGCTGATATCGCACCACCTTCTTCTGGAGAAAAACAAGCTGCTGTACAAGAATGGTTAAGTCAATAGAATTAGAGTGAGTCATAGTAATTGCAATGACAATATGCACTATCAGAGACAGAATACTGGATACTTTTGGACTTATTTGACTACTTAGTTGACTAACGTCGCCAACTCTTCTCTTTCTCCCGCGTCTCGCGACTGACTTTTTGGAACCAAGACCAGGGCTTTACTTCATTATTACCTTTCTCATCAACTAAGATTATTCTATCAGTGCATGAGAAGCAAGGGTCTATCGATGCGAGGGCGATGGGGATGTCGGCTATTCGTCCGCCTTTGAGGATTTCGATGACGCCGGGGATGTTGCCGAGGGTGGGGGCGCGGGCTTTGTGGCGTTCGGGTTTGTCGGTGCCGTTGCTGACGACGTAGTGGAGGACTTCGCCGCGGGGGGCTTCGAAGGTGCTGAGGGCGTGGCCTGGTGGGACGCGGCGGGGAGCGCGGACAGCGATGTCGCCGGCGGGGAGGTGTTTGAGCCAGTCGATGCAACAGTTGCAGGCGTCGACAACTTCGAGAATGCGTACGACAACGCGACCTGCTACGTCGCAGAGGTCGGAGGTGCGGACCTCCCAGTGCTTATTGAAACTTTCTTTATAGGGTGTGCGAGGCTGAGTTTCTCGGACGTCCCATTTGATGTCGGAGGCTCGGGCGGTGGGACCAGTGGTACATAAGGCTCTTCCGATTTCGGTTTCGAGGATACCGACACCGAGTGCTCGGTCAAGAATGGCTTGGTCATTTAAAATCAAAGTCAAGTAGTGATTCATTCGTTCGCGGATTTTCTCTAAGCGTTGTACCATACTTGGAACTTGGCTTTTTTCCACGTCTTGGCGGACGCCTCCAATGACATTGTTGGCGTAGTTGACTCGATTCCCACAAATTTCTTCGATAATATCCATGCAAAGTTCGCGGTCCCGCCATGAATAATGGAATAGCGTATCCCAACCAATCTCGTGACCTGCCACACCTAGCCAGAGGATGTGGCTATGAATCCGGTTTAGTTCATTCATGATACCTCTGATGTATAAGCCACGGGGTGGCACATCCAAATCCAGAATCTCTTCAACAGCTTGTACATAGCATGTTGTGTGGGATTGGGAGCAGATGCCGCATATGCGTTCAGCAAGGTATACGTTTTGGCTATAACTTCGACTCTCAAAGGCTTTTTCAATGCCACGGTGAACGTAACCAATCCGGGCGTCGACGTCGACGACGATTTCACCATCAAGAGTAATGCTGAAGTTTTCCGGCTCTTTGAGCGCAGGGTGTTGGGGACCAATGGGGATGGTCAGAGTTGTAGGTGGTTTAGCCATAGTGAGTCAACTACCTGAAAGCTTTCAGAGTAGTCATTCATGCCCTATTCTTCCTTAAGAGATTTTGGTTTTATCAACCTTTAACGGCGTTAACTCGTTGTTATGTGTACTGTTTTGCCAACCGTTTAACTTCAGCGATATCAAGTCCTAAGCCTTTGGCGACTCGAGTTCCGTATTCTGGATGGACACGGTAGAAGATGGCGGTTTGACGGAGTTGAATTGCCTTTTTGGCGTTTCCAAGGTGGTCGACGATATTACCGATAAGATGATCACGGTCAGTGTCAGTCATCACCTTCTCGTAGAGGGCGCGAGGTTGGATGAAGTCATCATTGGGATGACTATAGGCGTGGCGTCCGGCTTTTCCAGACACTTCGAATTGTGGGTCTGCTACGGTTGGGTCAGGTTCAGGTCCGCCCATACTGTTTGGCCAGTAGTTGGGGTGACCACTGGATTCTTCATGTCGCATGAATCCATCCCGTTGATAGGTGTGGGTTGGATGCCGGGGTGCGTTGACGGGGAGTTGCTCATAGTTAGCTCCGAGTCGGTATCGGTGTGCGTCATGGTATGAGAATAGGCGTCCTTGCAGCATCTTGTCAGGTGATGCGGCGATGCCAGGTACAAAGTTACCCGGGCAGAATGCTGATTGTTCGACGTCGGCGAAGTAATTGGTGGGGTTGCGATTAAGGACCATTCGACCCAGAGGGTTGAGAGGATAGTCACCGTGGGGCCAGACTTTCGTAATGTCAAAGATGTTGAAGCGGTACTTTTCGGCATCTTCAGGAGCCATTATTTACTCCTCCAAGTTTTAATTAAAAAGAACGATAGTTGCTGTCCTTTTTTTATTCTCTTACGTTTTTCTAGTCACAAAAATTTTTGATGCCATTAGTGAGGCGTGGGTTTCAGAAAATCTCAACGGTCTTAAATAGGAGTGCTCCCAATGATTTTCCAATCCTTAGGGAGGATTTCAGATGCCGAAATTAACCTCGAAACAACTTCGTGCACGATGTGAAAAAAAGGAGTTCTCCTGTGAAACTAGTGCCGACTTGTCTCCTTTAGAAGGTGTGGTGGGACAACCTCGGGCTTTGAATGCCTTAAAATTTGGGTTAGAAATCCCAGATAAGGGATTCAACGTGTATGTAGCTGGTTCACCTGGAACAGGGCGTCATACTGCTACTAATCGATACCTCGAAGAACTTGCCGCGACCATTAAGGAAGTTCCTTCTGATTGGTGTTATGTAACAAACTTTGCCAATCAATTCAAGCCGAAGGCTCTAGAATTTGCAGCAGGAAAAGGGAAACTCTTTGTCACAAAAATTGACCAATTTGTTGAGGTTGCCCGAACATCCATTCAACGGATGTTGGAAAGCGAGGAGTACGCGCAACAACGGGAAGAGCTAAGTCGGTCCTTTGAAGCACAACGGGACAAGCTTACTGAGGAAATGCGGGGTAAAGCGCAAGAAGCAGGATTTGTCCTACAAGGAACCCAGACTGGTTTGTTAATGGTGCCAGTTATCCGAGGAAAACCCATTACCCCTGACCAGATTCCTAAACTGAAACCTGCTGTGCGAAAAGAAATTGAAACACGCAGGAATGCACTCGAAACAGAATTACGTGCAACATTTCGAAAGTTAAGGAATCTTGAGAGGGAACTACGTGATCAACTAAAACAGATGGAAGAAAATGCCGTCCAATTCACACTTGAACCCTTAATTTCTGAGATTGAAGAGGACTTTGCAGGAAATGAAAAAGCAGTTGAATGGATAGATGAACTCGCCACTGATCTGATTAAAAACATGAATGAGTTCATTGGTCGGCAACCCGAAGGACTCCCGCCGTTGTTGGCTGCCCGTGTGCCTTCACCTGAAGACTTTGCGAAGCGATATATGGTCAACTTAATTGTGGACAATTCGGAAACCGAGGGTGCACCCATTATCACCATCACCAATGCTGCATATGATCGACTTTTTGGACGGATTGAAAAAGAACCACGGTTTGGAGCCTTAGTAACTGATACAACCATGATTCGCGCGGGAGCCATGCATTTAGCAAATGGTGGATTCATCGTTATTCCAGTACGTGAAATGTTGATAGCTCCTCTCTCCTATCAGGCTTTGAAACGGGCGCTTCAAAACGATCAAATTGTCATCGAGGAACCGATTGCGGCTTTGGGCTTCCTTTCTGTGAAAACGTTGCATCCTGATCCGATTCCTTTGAAGGTGAAGGTAATCCTTATCGGTGAACCTCTCTGGTACCAACAACTGTACCAGTTGGACCCTGATTTTCGGGAGCTCTTCAAAGTGAAAGCCGATTTCGATACCTCAATGGATCGTGATGAAAATGCTGTCACGATTTATGGCGATTTCGTTTGCACGCTCACAGAGAAAGAGAATCTTCTTCCCCTAACCGCCGAAGCGATTTCGGAAGTCGTTGATTTCAGCTCTCGTCTTGCTTCAGACCAAAATAAACTCTCCACGAGATTCGACGTGGTTTCTGACATTATCCGCGAAGCAAACTTTTACGCGAAAAAGCAACGTAAGAAGGCGGTCGGGTTATTCCATATTAAGAAAACCATCGATGAGCGCTACTATCGATCCAGCCTGTATGCAGAAAAAGTCCGAGAATATATCAAGAAAGGCGTGGTCCTCATAGATACCAAAGGTGAAGCCGTCGGACAAATTAACGGACTTTCCGTCCTCTCTCTTGGCGATTTTACCTTCGGACAACCATCACGCATCACCGCCACGGTTGCCCCAGGTCGCGGTCAAGTAATCGATATTGAACGTGAAGCCCAACTTAGTGGACCTATCCAAATCAAAGGCGTTCAGATTCTCACTGGCTACTTGCATGAAACCTTTGGACAAGACAAACCATTGAGTTTGTCTGCGCGGATCACGTTTGAGCAGAGTTACGGTGGGGTTGATGGCGATAGTGCGAGTAGCACTGAATTGTACGCCATGCTCTCCGTCTTATCCGGAGTTCCAATCCAACAACGATTTGCTGTCACGGGTTCAGTCAATCAACACGGTCATGTACAGGCAATTGGCGGAGTGAACCAGAAAATTGAGGGTTACTTTGCCGTTTGCAAAGAAATGGGACTAACCGGTGAACAGGGTGTGCTAGTACCGAAATCTAATATACAGAACCTAATGCTCAAAGATGAAGTGATCGAAGCTGTGGAGGCTGGGAAATTCAATATCTATTCTGTTGAAACAATTGAAGAAGGAATAGAATTGTTAACTGGTGTTCCCGCTGGCAAACGACGGGCAGATAGTTCCTTCCCTGAAGACACAATATTTGGTCTGGTTGATAAACGATTACGAGAAATGGCCAATATCATGCGGGAACATAATCGTCCTCCTGAGGCAAACTAGCGTCGCAATTCACTTTTAAGCAAAGGCAACACAAACCCTTCTAGGTTAAGCCGGATGTCATCCAGCGGAGAGACTCAATCTTCAGAAATGGTTGATCCTTATCCCCATGCTCAGAACGTGGCAACAATTGAGAGGAATCTTGAAACCGATGCTACTCACGGGTTAATGAGTGGTGAAGCCATTCAAAGGTTGGACAAATACGGACCTAATATCCTTCCTCGAATTCGAGGATCCTTTTGGCAGGTTTATCTGGCACCTATTCTAAACGGTCTAATTCTGATTTACCTCATTGTTATTGGCATTTTAGTCGTTATTGTGTTTTTCTATGATACCGGAGGCACTGCGAATATTGTCGTTTGGATTGTTATTATTGCATTTAACGCCATCTTAGCCATCGTTCAACAATACCGCGCCCAAAAGAAGTTAGAAGCTCTTCAATCTCTCACTGCAGATACTACGATGGTGATCCGGGAGGGAATAAAAAGGGAAATTCCTGCAGACCAAGTGGTTCCTGGAGATATCATTGTTCTTGCTCAGGGAGACCGAATTCCCGCTGATGGCCGGCTTTTAGAGGCTCATCAGCTCACTGTGGTTGAAGCTTCCCTTACCGGTGAAAGTACACCTGTTGAAAAGACCGATGCAAGAGCTCCCCTTAATCCAGATACACCTTTACATTCGCGCAATAATATGGTCTATTGTGGAACCTACGTAGCGACGGGCTCTGGACAGTATCTGGTAACTGGAACCGGGGAAAATACCCAAATTGGAGATATCAGTCAAGGTCTGGAAACTCTCAATACAGGTGACATCCCACTCCGACGTAAGGTCAACCGTCTCGCGCTCTACCTTGGAGGTACAGCCATTTTCCTCGCGATACTAGGTTTTGGTTCCTTCATACTATTTCCCCGTCCAGTTGATGGACATATTCTAACTCTACCTCAACTCGCGGTTGAAGCCATCATCAACGCTATGACTGTCATGCCCATTAACATACCACTTCTCACTACAATCATTCTGCTCACAGGCGTTTTGGCTATGGCCGGTGTTGGTGTCATTGTCAGCGACCTTTCCGCTGTTGAAAGTCTCGGGCGTGTCAGCGTTATTTGTACCGATAAAACAGGCACACTAACGCGTAGTGAGATGATGGTAAGCCTTATTTGGGACGGATCTCGTCTCTTCCAAGTCACGGGCGAAGGCTACAATCCACGAGGTGAAATTCTAATTACTCAAAATCCTCAATCTAAAGAGGATTCGAAACAGGAAACCAGGGTAGATATCGAAGACTATGATCAACTCGCCTTACTTGTCCGTGTCGGAGCGCTAAACAACGATGCCCACGTTTTGGAAGAAACTGATTTGGATACAGACACCCCTCAATGGCGAGCAATTGGAGATCCCACCGAGGCTGCTCTCCTTGTTCTTCTTAGAAAAAGCGGTATTAACGAAGACGCTCTTCACGCCTCGTATAAGATGGTTCAAAATTATCCCTTTGATTCACGGTTAAAACGAATGACCCGCGTCTTTACTCATCCAGAAGGTGGGTACGTCGCCTTCGTCAAAGGGGCAACAGATACCTTGCTTTCTAGGAGTAGTCAAATCGGTGACGATCGATATATGAAACGGCTCAAAAAGAAGGACGCAAAAGAAATCGAACGATATGCGAATGAGTATGCAGCAGGGGGATACAGGGTCCTTTCAATTGCCATTCGTCGTTTTGAAGAACTACCAACAGGGCGTGGTCAGGCTCTTCGAGACACAATTGAGCAAGACCTAACCTATGTGGGTTTCGTGTGTATCGTCGATCCACCCCGTGAAGGTGTTCGCGAAGCTGTTTTAGAGGTGGCTAATGCGGGCGTCAAAACGGTCATGATTACAGGCGATGCGGCAGCAACAGCGGAAACCATTGGTCGTCAACTTGCGATTATCGGTAAAGATGATCTCGTTGTCGAAGGAAAGGATGCTCTCAATATCGATGATATAAAATTCAATCAAATTGGTGTCTTCGCACGTGTTGATCCCGAAGATAAACAAGTCATTGTACAACGATATCAAGCAGCTAAGCGAGCGGTTGCCGTAACGGGGGATGGTGTAAATGATGCCCTTGCATTAAGCATGGGTGATGTCGGTGTTGCAATGGGCATTACAGGCACTGATGTAGCTAAAGAAGCCGCTGATATGATAATAGCTGATGACAGCTACAACTCAATTGTTGAAGGTATCCGACAGGGTCGCGGGCTCTTCAACAAAATTCGAGTAATGATATTCTTCTACATTTGCATTAACGTTGGCGAATCAATACTGTTCTTCGGCACTTTCCTACTGGGCATTCCTCTTCTTACACCCGCTCAACACATCTTTCTCACTCTCTCAAGCCATACTTGGCCAGGGCTCGCCTTGGTGTTTGATCGATCGGCAAAATATGTCATGGAAGAAAAACCACGCGACACTGAATCAATTATCACTCGAAGTCTTGGGGGATATCTTCTCCTCAACGCATTTCTCATTTTCATTGGTGCTACATGCGCCTACTACTTTTCTACTGTCGCGCTCCTACCTGGGAGTACCCATTTAGAACCCTTCAGCCCTGAAGCTGTTGAAAAAGCACTGGTGATGACTATTCTTGTCCTTCTCTTTGCTGAGTCCTTAATGATTCTGAGTATCCGCAGGATCAATCAATCCATGTTGCGTTCGATTCGCTATGAAAGTAGTTGGCTCATCTATGCCCTCATTGGGTTAGTCTTCCTCATGCTGATTGGATTGATGTATGTCCCTGAGGCCACTCTAATCCTTGCCAGCTTCGGAATCGATTTCCAAATTGTACCTCTTGTTCCCTTCGATTGGCTTGTAGCTTTTCTTCTTGCCAGTCCTGCTATCTTCGGGATGGAGCTCGTTAAGTGGGGCTGTCGAAAACGTGGAATCGCCTTTTAGATTCGAAATCTATTTCTAAGGGATTAGTGTGGATGTTCCTCAGGTGTAGATAAATGACAAAAAAACCACGCCTTCCTCCTGGTCAGCGATGGATTACCGGATTCCCAGTACGAACAGCTGAGCAAATGCCTGACTCTTTTGACCCTGAAACCTGGACGCTCACAATTGATGGTGAAGTTAGCAAACAATTAGTCCTTTCTTATCAAGAAATCCACAAGCTTCCAATCACTACTCAAACTAGTGATTTCCATTGTGTCGAAGGTTGGTCTGTTAAAGATAATCAATGGGAAGGAGTGCTTTTCAAAGAAATTGCCAACCTTGTAAAACCCAAACCTTCGGCAAAGCATGTACTCTTTCATGCTGAACACGAATACACCTCTGCTATCGCGCTTCCTGTTCTCATGGAAGAGGATGTCCTCCTTGCTTGGAATCGCAACGGCGAACCCATGCGTGCCGAAGATGGTTGGCCCCTCCGCCTCATCATTCCCCGCCTTTATGCCTACAAAAGTGTCAAGTGGGTTCGCCGTATCACATTTCTTAAAGACCTCGAACTCGGGTACTGGGAAAAACGTGGATACCACCAAGACGCAGATCCCTGGCAAAGCCAGCGCTTCGCTAAATGCTAGAAAAGTCAAAAAAAGTGACTAAGGCCCTTGCGGGCCTTAGGGACTGGGACGAAGAGATTTTAGTCTCTTCATGACCTTTTACAGGTCTTGGGAGAGCTCAAGCCCTTTCTGCGACGTGTTGGAGTATAAGGGTGGGTACTTCCTTCGTATGTGTCAGGATATTATCCACTTCTAGGTCTGTGTAACATGGGGGCATATAAAGAAAAGAGCGGTTGACCGTGCCTGTTTGTGGAAAAAACTTTTGATGGTGGTTGTATGTGGGAACGCTAGTTCTCTCAAGAAGCGCCAATGAATTGAACTAGATGTTACGGACTTGAATGATTATGGCTCCGAAAGCTGTGCAGAAAGTGTTGGATGGATTTTATTGGATCCTAGCTCGAGAAGCGATGTTACCGGATAGTAATATCTTCTTAGTTGCTGATGGTAATCGCTTTGTGTTGTTTGATGCTGGGCTTCAAAATTTCTATCAGGAAACAGTTCTTGCCATCAGGGACTTGGGTTTAAATTTACGTGATTTGAACCGACTCATTCTAACTCATACCCATTTAGACCATTCTGGGTCGACACCTCTGTTTCAAAAGGATGCGAAAAATGTAGAGATTTGGGTGTCAGAAGAGGAAGGTTCGTTTCTGGAGCAAGGTGATGATACAGTCGTTTATGGGAGCATGTTGGGCAATCGATTACCCCCAATTGAAGTAGCGAAGAAGCTTCACGACGGTGATGTTGTCGAAGTAGGTGATTTCACCTTCCAGGTTTTGCATACTCCTGGTCATAGTATTGGGAGTTTGTGCTTTTATGAACCAAATCATCAGCTTTTGATTTCGGGTGATGTAGTATTTCGACATGGCTCCTTTGGTCGTGCCGATTTACCTACAGGTAATGGGAAGCAGCTGACCCAATCAATTGCCAGACTAGCAGAGCTGCCGGTAGAAATGCTGTTACCCGGACACATGGGTATTGCATTAAAAGGTGGTCAACGAGAAATACAACTGTCGTTACAATTTGCCCGCCAAGTGTTCTAACCAAATCTTTTAGGAATGATGAGAGAGCATGACATCCTCCCCTCCCTGAAGGAAGGGGTTTCGGACTGTTCCTTCGGGTTACGCTCGTCGCCGAGGCGCGTTTGGCCCGTAACTTGCTAGGTTCTGACGTTGTTCCGCCCCACACCGGCCCCTTAGGCAGGGGAATTTCTTGCACATGCCGGAGGGGGCTTCATCTGCGTAGATGCCGCCCTGCCACGTAATGCCTGGTGTACAGTGCTCCAGTCGGGCATACTAGAGTTGATACAAGAGGTCTTATAAACACCACGAGGCATTCTCTACCCGAAGACAAGGGACTTCTCGCAAACATAATTAAATAGATACTTCGTAAAACGAAAGGTTAAATATCGCTGCCTTTTGGCTCTACCCGGGGACTAGACTGTGGCAAACATGATGGGACCCATCTACCACCTATATTCCTGGTATCTTTGGCGCCAAATCAAAGATAATTCTATGCCAAATCACGTAGGAATTATTCTAGATGGGAACCGCCGCTATGCCAAGCAACGCAGTCAAGAAGCAGATTTTGGGCACACAATGGGTGCAGAACGTATCGATGAAGTTCTCGATTGGTGTTTTGATGCTGGGATAAACGTCGTTACAATCTATGCTTTTTCGACCGAGAATTTTTCTCGAAAAAAGGAAGAAGTTCAACACATCATGGAAATAGCCCAAGATAGGTTTGAAACCGTTGCACGGTCAGAGGTTGTTCATCGTCACCAAGTCAGGGTTCGGGCGATTGGTCAACTATCATTACTACCACCCAAATTATTAGCTGCTATAAGTGAAGCAGAAGAGGTAACCGCGGGATATGACAAATTTCAGTTGAATGTAGCCATCGGTTATGGCGGGCGAACTGAAATTGTAGATGCTGTAAAACGTATTGCAGAAAAAGTTCAAACCGGCGATATTAATCCAATGGCAATTTCTGATGAAATAATCGAACAGCATTTATACACCGCAGGCATTGCAGATCCGGAGCTCATTATTCGAACATCCGGAGAAGAACGCTTGTCCGGATTTTTATTATGGCAATCAGCATATTCTGAACTCTATTTTGCAGATGTATATTGGCCTGAGATTCGAAAGATTGATTTCTGGCGTGCACTCCGTACATTTCAGCGAAGAGAACGGCGATTTGGGAATTAGGAGGAAACAACAATACGAAGAAAAAAGAGTAAGGCAATTGCATTGTTAATTGATAGTAGCACTTCGACTCCTCTTCCCGATATTCTAATCCGAATTCGACCTTTGCTGGAAGAGATAGGCGACATTAAGGTCGCTAAAATTGTGTTACTACAACAAGAGGCACTGGAACATTCGAACAACATCAATCAAGAAGGATTCATTCCTGTGATTGTTCATAATGACCTTGATATTCAATTTGCCCTCGAAGCCATGGAACTGATTTATAATGAGAAAATTGAAATCTTAGCTCTTGCCACCGAAAATGAGAAATTATTACCACTTTTTAGTCGAGCAAGAGAGATTGGAAAAGAAGTCATTTTGTTGCACTCTGCAAATTATGTTAATCGAGGACTCCAAAATGCGGCAGATATTGTTCTGCCAATGAGCTTGTAATATTCTTTACAATAACCCGCGTTTCATTAACAGTGAAAATTCTTCCATGGTAAGACGTTCGCCACGTTTGAACTTTTCCAGTGCTATTGCAACCTTTTCTTCAAGGCGATCCTCTAATTCCTGAAGTTTTTCTACACGTCTTCTTACGCGGATTTCTCCTAATTCCTTCCTTAAACGGCTATTCTCTTGCTTAGCTTCTATGAATCGACGATGGGTTTCGTCGGCTTCACGACGTGTTTCGAGATACCGGCGATGGGCTTCATCTGCTCGTTTTCGCAGAGTGTCAACTTCTGCATAGGCTTCAATCATAAGCTGATTTTCCTCTTGAGAGAGGCGAGCAAATTCAAGAACTGAATTATGATGAGCATTCATGAGAAGCCGAAGGTCTTCAATTTCAGACCGCGCTTTTGCACTTTCTTTTCGCATTGCAGCTGCGTCTTCTGCTATCTTGAGCTCTTCTTCTAGTTCTGCAATTTGTTCAATGATCTCTCGCTCGCGTTTTAAGTCCAGCACTTGAGTTTGCAGTGACCAATCAAGCTCCCGAACTTTTCGACGAAGAACATGAGAGGGAGCAGAAGTTTTTTTCTGAATTTCTTCAGCTTCGCCCTCAGTGTCTTGATGATCCTCAACTCTCCCCTTGAGTTTAGAATAGATTTCATCTCGTTCAGCCTTGAATTCAGATACTTTTTGGTTGTACTCATCACGTTTTTCACGATGATCTCGAGCTTTAGAGAGCCATTCGGCTACTTGGGCATTAAGACTGTCCCTTTCTTTGACTAGCTGTTGGGCTTCAGTATTAAGCTCGTCCCGTTTCTCTCGTAACGTTGAAGTAAGTCGGCTTGTTTCCGCAAGCCTGAGAACTGATTCCTCGGCCACTATACCACCTTATTCTAGAAAACGTCTATTGCGGTTTCGGGAGTAAAAAGGTGTATAGAAGAGGGATTTTTAAAACTAACGGACCTTTACCCTCCTTGAAGAAAAAAACATACTAAAGTTAGAGAATCTATGATTTTTCTTCCAAAATAATACGTGCATCAACACATTTTGCTCCCTTAGGATAGGAGAAAACTGGATTAAGATCGAGCTGATTGATGACCGGATAATCCATTACTAATTTTGATACTTGAAGAAGGATGTTTTCTAGTGCTGTGACATCTGATGCTTTTTGACCACGAATCCCAGTGAGAATTGGGTAACCCTTGATTTCTTGAATCATTTCCTTAGCATCGAATTTGGTTATCGGAGCAACTCGAAAGCTGACGTCTTTTAACACTTCTACGAAAATTCCGCCCAATCCGAACATCAGCGCTGGTCCGAATTGTGGATCCTTTAATGCTCCAATGATTACTTCTATTCCCTTGGGTGCAAATTCCTCAACGAAAATGCCCTTTATCCTCGCATTAGTTTTGTGTTTTTGAACATTGTTAATGATTGACTGATACCCTTTTCGAACTTCGTCGGGAGTATTAATGTTGATTAGCACTCCCCCGACATCGCTTTTATGAATCACATCAGGGCTCAAAATCTTTAGGACAACGGGATAGCCAATTTTCTCTGCGGCTTTGACAGCAGCATCCTCTGTCTCAGCTACCGTGAATTTGGTTACTGGTATCTCATAGGTCTGCATTATTGTTTTGGATTCATTTTCCAAAAGATAGGTTCGTTTTTCGGAACAGGCTGTTGCTATTATATCATCGACCTTGGGCATTCAATTCACCTAATGAGTCATACAACAAGAAGGTCTGAATTAAAACCTTTTAGTAAAACAAGGTTATCGAAAGGTTTCGAACCCCTCACCACCTGTCAGTGTATTCGAAACATGTGAAAATAGTAACTCAAGAGTTTCCAGGCGCGCGGCAGAGAGAGGAACAAGATCTAGTCCTGAAAATAGGTTCTGAATCGCATTGAACAGCTCACCTGAAAGTTCAATCTGTAATTCATTTCGTGACTCTTGGAGATCATGAAGCAGTTGAATCGGATCATCCAGCCAACTATTCACTTTTTCTAATTCTTCCTCACTCAGCAAATCGACTCTTGATAGCACATTGACTTGAGAAAGATGAAAGCGGACTAGCACTGAAGCTGAAAGGAGAAGCGAAGAAACTAATCCTGCGGGAGTTTTTCCCAGGGCTGCATCTACAAGATAGATTAACATACTGCTTTCTCCCCCAAGACTAGACACGATTAAAGGTCCGGTTTCTCTAAAGGCAAATAATTCAATTTGACCTGGAGTATCCATAAGAAGAAAATCAACGCCCAAGTCAGTGATTTCTTCTTGTAACGTTTCAAGATGTGTGCTAATCAAATCTATAGCCGCTATTAATCCTCCATTGGGACCGAGATTATACTTTTCCATAATTCCTTGTAAAGAGACAAAATCTCGAACATCGATATCTGGCCCATATGGAAGATGCAAAACCCCAGGATCTAGATTTACTGTTCCCACGCTGATGTTAGCATTCTTTAACCAACTGGCAAAAGCATGGGTGAGTGTTGATTTACCAGAGCCAGCAGTACCAACAAAGTAGAGGGTATGCACCGTGAACTTTACACCTCAGGTTTGAAATTTCGAAGCTTACGAATCAAGGCTTCAGTTTCCTTTACCATCGATAGATAAAGTGGAATCTTTTCAACTTCAGCAATTTTACATGCGACTGAATCAACCTTTTTTGGACCATGTAAAATAACAACAGATGGTCGTACAGCAGGACCTAAGCCCATTTGAGATGTTCGAATTGCTACCATGGGCGACCGCCCTGTACTGATATGAGTAAAAATTGCAGCTCGATTTGGTGTAGCGCCATATAGTTTGAGCATTTGTTCTGGTGACAGCTGAAGAATTACTCTCAGGCTATCGATTGTTGTGTACCCGAAAATCTCCCTATCCGGAATAACATCGTCAACAATTGTTTTGCACTCCAAATGATCTGTCAACAATTTTGCGGGAATAGAAGCAGGAAACTCACGAATATCCAGAAGAATATCAGACGGAATTTCTTGTCCTAAAAGGCGAATAAACGCGTTGACTATTTGTCCCCCACGGCTTTCGTCAATAACGATGAGACTTTCAGCAAACTTTCGTATCGTCTCAACCCGTGGCGATTTCCGTCTTCCACTTTCATAATCACTAATTACAGACGGAGAGATGTCAAGCTGTTTAGCAAGATCATGTTGTGCTACCCCAAATTGCTCACGCCATTTTCGCATCACTCGACCAGGAGTCTCTGCAAGAGTGATTTCTCCAGCGATACTTCTGAGCAAATTTTCCCGAGCGGTTTGATCCATTGTAGCAATAAAGAGTTAAACCACTCCTTAAAGACTCTTTGATGAATAACCCACCGAGTGTGAACTACCCCGTCCTGAGTGAGGGAGTTTCCTGGTTCACCCCATCGACCAATGTCGACTGGTTCACAGGCTCTACTCGCCGTTCCAGCGATGTTGCCCAGTCGCGGGTTTCCTTGGTTCTCGGATCGCGGACTAGGAACTCACTCCTTAGCAGGCCGGGAATGTATTTAAACTCGACAAGTCCTCATCTTCCTGAAGGGTAGGGTCTTCTCGTGGATTAAGATAAATAGATGATAAGACAAAGCGTCGAGTACAAACTCGGGTGAATACAGATTGCAGTTCATTCTTACTCTTCAAGATTTCATCATTCTTGCAATAGCTTACGCATGGGTATTTGGAGTAATCGTAACGGGCGAACTACTACGTCGATGGCAGAACCTTCCAACCACCGTCACACGAAAAATCATTCATCTATTTGCAGGATTTTCCATTTTTACAGTCCCGTTTTACTCACAAGCGTGGATAGCCCTTCTAGTATCCTTCCCGATGTTAATTCTGATATTCTTAGCATCACCAAGAAGCCCAGTAAAAAGTCTCAGAACTATGTTTGGTGTTATGGCTAGAGAAGAAGACTATCTGTCGGGTCACATTTGGGGTCCATTTCTTTATGCAATTTCTATTAACTTATTAGTCGCAACATTTACCTTCTTCCCAAACCTCATACCGTTCTTTGTCATCCCAGCTCTTGGTTTGACTGCGATGTATTTGGGTGATGGGATTGCCCCAATCATTGGGACAAAATATGGTAAACACAAGTATACCATTCGCAACGCAACTCGAAGCCTCGAGGGGTCGATAAGTGTATTCATCAGTTCACTGCTGGGTGCATGGGTTTGTTGGCTTTTCCTGGACGTGTTTGCGACTGCTGGAACGTCTGTCTTTAATGCAACACAAATCGCAATCCTTAGTGTGATTTGTGCTATAAGCGCCACATTAATCGAAGCAATAAGTCCCTCGGGGTTTGATAATCTCACTGTCCCGCTTCTAACTACATTGATTATCTTCTTGTCAGCAATGGTTATCTACCCGGCAATGCTTGCAATAATACTAACGCCATAACAGACGTTAGTCGTGTGAAGCAAGATTGACTAATATTCGGACGAAGTTCCTAGCACGTTGCATAGATGCCCGATATGGTGCACTAATGTCATACCGTTTCTTAAGTTGTGCGAAACGAGCATCCATTTTGGATAACCATTTTTGTGGCTGATTGATACCGTTCCATTCATAGGACCCCAATTTGTCAGCTACACATACAATGATCTCTTCCCAAGAGTGAGGAACAAAATCTCGTTTAGGAAGCCCGACTAAAGGAGCTTCTTGTGGTGTGAACCCACCAAGAACGTGTCGTTCAACGATTTTCACTACACTTGATGGATAACCATTTTGATGCAGTAGTTGCCCTCCAACATACCCATGTGTAATATCATGTGTTCGTGTTCGGCCAATATCGTGGAGTAAAGCCCCAAGTTCAATCAGTTGTATGTTCACAGATTCTTTTGGAGCAATGAGGTGAGCGATTTGCACAGCCTTTTGCTTCGTGGCCTCACTGTGTCTTATTATGTTGGACTCGTGGATGTGTTGTTTCAGAAAGATATGCGCCTGTTTGAGAGAAAGTTTGATTTCCGGCATTGGTATCTTTTATAGTCTTGAAATATTGGTAGTATTCGATATTTTCGAAGAGAACTAGTACATAAAGGTAACAAAGAAGGATGCCTTCACTATTCTCGATAACCTAACGTTATACCAAGTTTTAATTCCAAGCTTGGAACTAGCTTAGAAAAGCTCAGTTTGGATGATAGGAATGAAGACTATTCGCGAGTTATGGGCGTTGGATGAGGCATTAGAAAAAATTGTCCAACAAATCCAAATGTTAGAAGAGAAAAGAAATTCCTTTGCTTCTATTCTTCGAAGTGAACGCCACAAGATTGATCTCTTAACGGACTTACCGCTTGCTCAGCGATACATTGTTGATAATCATTTAGCCCGTCAAGTTACTCCTACGGAATTAAGCGGTCTCCGCGTGTGTGGTGTTGATGGTGGACTGTTGAAAAATACATTGCGCGGTGTGGAATTAGTTATAACTCGGGCTAATGCTACCATTTTTGAATATACACCTTCTAATCGGGTTTCTGCAATTTATTTTCCTGAAAAAACAACGCTGCCAACTGTGAAAGCAGAACTAACTCCAATATCTCGACGAGAAGCAGAGCTTAATGCATCACTTGAACGATTGAAAGGCGAATTGGAATTGGCTATCCGAGTACAAGATCATCACCCTGCTGAGTTGTTGTTATTGGATGGCTCGCTAAGGCCCCATCTTAATGATCGACCATCACAACAATCCATATTCTCAAGAAAGTACGGTGAAATTATCGAATTATTCGAAAAACTGTACACGAAGAGCGAGGAAACAGGGACGCTCCTAGCAGGTGTTGTGAAAGACAGCAGAAGTCAACGGTTTATTCACATTCTCGGTGAGATACTTCCACATCTGATTACTCGACATCCTGAGTTGGAACCAATGCTTCATTTGGATTATCGCTCTGTGTTGCAGCTTAGTTATGATTCAGACTTCTTTTTCCGAATTCTCGATGTAGGTGAGCGATCACCCATACTGCGACTAGATAATTCTAATATCGAAAATACACTTGAAGGTGAAGGGCCCAACCAACAAGAAAATGGGCTTGTTTGTTTTTACTTACGAACGGCAGAATATGATTATCCGCTCCGTGTTGAGGTATTTACAGGATCTTATGACCCAAAGAGTATAATTGAAAAAATTGGGGCAATGTTGCTTCCTATGTCTTCTGATAACGAGGAATTTGCCCTTCCTTCTGTATTAATTGATGCAGATTCACAAGCTCGGTTAATCGAGCGTGATCTAGAATTCCTCTTGAACCAACTGACGAGCCGGATTGGTTATCCGGAGAGTGTATTGAAATTACGCCGTGAAAGAATGCCATTTCAGTAGAAATGATTTGATTGTAGGATGAAACTTGAATGAAAGCAGAAACTATTGGAACCGTCGTTTGCACAGAAAATGGTCCATCAACGGAAAATGTTTCCTTTGTCATTGGAAAACGCAATGATACCCCATCGGATAAACAAGTCCCAATTCATGTTGGACAATATGTCTCTATGGAGACCGAGGAAGGGACAGTGTTTGCTCATGTTGAACAAGTTTACAAGACAAATCGGTATTTTTCGCAAATTGATGCGGTGCATGAGTTTACACGCTCAGGGAAAGCTTTCAACGCCATTTTTCCTATAGATCGATGGGAATATGTGCTAGCTGAGGCTAAGCCCCTTGGTATATTCGAAAACGGCCATGTTCGAAGGATTACCTACCCTCCTTCACCTGGCACTCAGGTAAAGGCCCCAGATACAAAGGTTCTAGGTGAATTTCTGGGTTTTACTAAAGATGGGGTTCATCTCGGACAGTTATTATTCCATAATATTCCTGCAACCTTTAATTTGACGAAAATGTATCAAAAGCATGTGGCGCTTCTTGCGATGAGTGGGGCAGGAAAAAGTTACGCTGCATCTGTAATGTTGGAAGAGCTTCTTGCACGAAAATCCAGTCAAGGTCGTCCGGCGTTACTTGTGATTGATGTGCATGGTGAATATACGGGGCTAGCAGAATCGCGTGGAGCCAAGGGAAAAAGTTTCGAAGACCAAATAACTGTCATCCAAAGTCCACTAGTTGAAATTGCTACACCTCGAATGAGTGCAAAAGCATTTGCAACGTATGCCCCAGATATGGGCACCATTCAGGTTCGAGAGCTTACTCGGGTAATCCGCACCCTTCGAAGCACGCGAAAAGGACAGCCATACGATATCGGGGATTTAATCACTGCTCTCGAACAAGACCCTTCAATTAATGTGAGGACCCGCGATGCCCTTCTAGGTTGGTTAGATAATCTTCAAAGTCTTCGACTTTTTGGAAAAACACCTACACCTGATTGGTCAAAACTGATGAAACCCGGACAAGCGGTCATTCTTGATATGAGTGAAACGGTGAGTTTACAAAAGAAACAGATTATTGTTGATGCAGTTCTTCGCTATCTATTTGATCTGCGAAGAGACGGAACGATTCCTCCCACCATTGTGTTTCTTGAAGAGGCCCACCAATTCTGCCCTCAGGCACGCCGCACGCTTGCGTTTTCTAAAGGAGTTCTTGAAACAGTAGCACGTGAAGGGCGTAAGTACAATTTGTCACTTTGTATTATTTCGCAGCGCCCTGTTCGTCTGTCAACAACTGTTCTGTCTCAATGCGGTACGAATATCTTCCTTCGAATCACAAATCCTTATGATTTAGATCATATCCGAGCTACGTCAGAAAAAATTACTAAGGCAACTCTTACTTCAATCTCAAGTCTAACTGTAGGCGAAGCTCTTGTTGTCGGTCAGGCTACGCGGTTTCCAGTATTTATGCAGGTACGAACTCGATTAACAAAAGAAACGGGATTTGGGATAGATTTCGAAACTGCCGCAAAGAAATTTGATGACAAAAGGCAATCGAAATAGCCGTAGAAGAGTGGTGGGCACGGCGGGATTCAAACCCGCGACCTCCGGCTTACCTAGGCTTCGCAATCGAATGTTCGGAGCGACACCATATAAGGCATACACACTCTGCGCCAAGGACGCAGAAGTTCGGCGCTCCATCAGGCTAAGCCACGTGCCCTTGTGAATTTTGTGATGTTTTACTGCGGCTTAAATGTGTTGGGGCGTCTATTTCTCTTGGACGATAAAGCCGAATTGAACTTCCTTATTGGCAAATGTGAGTTTTCCAACCGCAAGCCCCTTTACGGTAGGTATTTTCTCCTCTACTTCGAGTGTTATAGCACCAACTTTTGAAGCAATGCTATCTCGAGTCATTTCTACGGCTTTTCGTAGTTCCAATGATTTAGCCGCCACATACAGTTTGATGCGTTGCGTAACATGAAGTCCTTGTTTCTTTCGGGTTGCTTGTATTTGTCGAATAAGATCGCGTGAAAGGCGTTCAGCACGAATTTCAGGAGTTTCACTGATGTCGAGGTATATCGTAGCAAAAGGTAATTCTTTGTTTTTGAGTAAATCACCTTTAGCTTTCTTTTGGATTTCAACTGTTTTTACATTGGTCTGACTTGCTACAACGTCGCTGAAATGTTCAAGTTGGAACTCTTTCTTTGAAGGTACAATGACTAAACGTTGACAGGGCCAACGCAGCTTCAAACCTTCCTCTTGGCGAATGAATTGAGTTGCTTCTACTATATCAGAAACCCATTCCATTTCTTGGCTCCGCTCAGGATCAATTAGCTTTTCGTTGACCTTGGGCCATGGAAGCATGTGAACGCTTAATGGGGCATCAGGCTCAGCAGAACGAACGAGGGCTTTATACATTTTTTCTGTCTGAAAAGGTAGAACGGGAGCTAGTACCGCTAAGAGGGTTCGTAAGACGTAGTAAAGCGTTGTAAATGCCTGTGTTTTTGTTTCGTCTTGAGAGCTCACCCAAGTTCGTGGTCTTATCAGCTTGATATACCAACGACTCAAATCTTTGACGATGAAGGACTCCATCAACCGTGGTATAAATGGTAGTTCGTATTTTTCAAGACGCTCGCCAACTTGTTTGATTAATAGATGCAACTGGGAGAGAATCCATCGATCTTCATTTTGTAAGGATTGAGGTTTTAATTTATGAGCCTGTGGATCATATCCCGCGGCTTTCATGAAAGTTGTTGCAAAGACGTAGACGTTCCAGAGAATTGAAAGTGAACGGCGGGTATCTTCGACATCTTTCCAGAGAAAATGCATATCTTCACCGGGCCCGGTGCTTTTGATACAATACATTCGTAGTGTCTCAGCACCAAATTTCTCCACCACCTCTTCGGGAAAGACACCAATGCCTTTTGATTTTGACATTGGTCGACCTTGCTCATCAGCTGTAAATCCATGCATATAGACACTTTTGTAAGGTTCTCGGTTATCTGCAAGCATTGTTGAGTTAAAGAGGGTGTTGAACCAGCTGCTAATCTGATCTTTGCCTTCCATTACGAAGTCAGCTGTTTCCCAATTATCAAAGTCTGTTGTGCCATAAGTTGCCCAGCGACTTGCCCATGGAGCTACGCCGCTATCTAGCCAGACATCTAACACATCAGAGACCCGTTTCATTGTGTCTTTGCATTTCGAACAGGGCCATGAGAGTTCGTCAATCCAGGGTCGATGAAGGTTCTCAGGGATTTTTCCTGATTTCTTTTTTAGTTCGTTTATGCTTCCTATGACTTCAATTTCCTCACATTTTTCACATTTCCAGATTGGTAGAGGAGCACCCCAATAGCGTTGCCTGGAAATACACCAATCCCGAAGATTTTGTACCCAATTGCGGAACCAAGTATGACCCGCCCAATCAGGTACCCAGTAGACATCTTCGTTCTTTTTAATAATTTCTTCTCGAATTTCGCTAACGCGAAGGAACCACTGATCAGTAGCAAGGTATACAAGAGGACTACCACACCGCCAACAGTGAGCATATTCATGTTCAATTGTATCTTGATGAACTAGGAGCTTCTTTCGGCGTAAGTCTTGTAGAATAACTTCATTTGCATCTTGAACTTTCATTCCTGCATATTTTCCACCCTCTTCCGAGAATGAGCCAGAAAGCGTAACTGGGCAAAAAATGGGAATTTCCTCACGCTCACCCACCTCGAAGTCCTGAGGACCATGACCAGGAGCCATATGTACCAGACCTGTTCCTTGCTCTAAGGTCACATGCTCCTCACTTAAGACGACGGAATGAACTTTCTCAGAAGCATCATGGAATTTTGCCTGTCGGGGCACCTCATCTAGCAACGGATGTTCATAACGGATTCCCAGAAGCTTTGTGCCTTTGACCTCTTCAACCACTTCGTATTGTTTGTTGAGTAGCCCTTGTAATATGATATTGGCTAGCCCTTTGGCTAGAATCCACACTTCCTTATCAACCTTCACGCGAAGGTATTCAAATTCGGGATTGACCATCACTGCCATATTAGCAGGAAGTGTCCATGGCGTTGTAGTCCAAATCACAACATACTCGTTAGTTTTCCCGATTATTGGAAACTTTACCCAAATCGAATAATCCTCAACTGTTCTGTATTCATGCTCTCGTTTGGCAATTGCAGTCTCACAGCGTACGCAGCAATCTATTGATCGTAACCCGCGATAGAGCAATCCCCGTTCAGAGGCTCGTTTCATCAAGTGCCAAGTGCCTTCAATGTAGGGATTATCAATCGTGCGATATGGGCGATTCCAGTTCATCCACACTCCTGTGCGTTTGAACTGTTCTGTCATCTGGTCTAAGTTAGAAAGGGCGAAATCCTGGCATTGTTTTATGAATTTATCAACACCAATCTTGCTTTCAATATCTAATTTCGATTTAATGCCCAGAGCTTTTTCTACGTGCACTTCAATTGGTAGTCCGTGCATATCAAAACCAGGTGTGTCCAAAACGCGGAACCCCTGCATCCGACGAAAACGTAATACCATGTCTTTCAGAATTTTGTTCCACGCCGTTCCCAGGTGGATTGCACCGGTAGTGTATGGGGGCCCATCTAAGAACCTGAATACTGGTTGACCCGAAAGCTGTTCTGTTACCTTTTCATACACTTTATTCTTTTTCCAGAAGAGTAGCACTTCCTCTTCTAAAGAAGGTAAATCGAACTGCTTCGGTAGCTCTGTTACCGTCATTGCGTATTCGCACTCCATGTTAGACTAGCTTGCCCCTAACATCCTTCAAGTCCATAAAAATCATTGGGCGAAATTAATTAACTGAAAGAAAACCCATGGATGAACGAAACCAATATATTGCCACAAACGTAAGTCAGACAAACCGAACCCTCGAGGAGAAAGGCTACATGAGTACACCGCAACGCCAGTATGTTCTCAAAGTCTGCGTCGTTGGCGATGGTGCCGTCGGCAAAACTAGTCTCATTATCCGTTACACTGAGGGGCATTTCCGCGAATCATACATCATGACTGTTGGTACTTCGTTTGCGGTGAAAGAACTGAATTTTGGTGATACATTAGTCCGATTACAACTTTGGGACTTAGCAGGTCAACCGCATTTTAGTTCGGTACGTCCTGTCTTTTATCGAGGAGCCGCAGGGATTATCTTAGTTTTTGATGTGACAAGACGTCATACCTTTGATAATATTCCAGGATGGTATGACGAAGTTGCTCAAGTAACTGGTGCGATTCCATCAGTGTTGATAGCAAATAAGGTCGATTTAGTGGATCAACGTCAAGTTTCATCAGAGGATGCAATGAGATATGCACAACAGCTGGGCTGGGGATATTTTGAGACTAGCGCAAAAGAAGGCCAAGGCGTTACAGAAGGATTTCGTCAAATAGCTTGGTCTTGCATCGGCTAGTTGTCTTATTATTGTGATTCGGGAAAATAATCAGTAAGTTTTCGCGAATCCGATTCTTGTAGATAAATAGCACATTGTTGGGGTTCAATTTTCCGGTATTCTAAGCCCAACTGTTGAAGGAGCGCATGAGTGCCCTTTGTAAGGCTGGGAGCAACTAATATTCCTCGGAGATCAGCGGTTTCATCACCTTGCAGACTCTTAATGTAACGATGGAGTTGTTGGGCTGCTTCATTATCAGCCCGGCGTCGTTTGACTTCGATAATAACGAGCCGTCCTTGGGTGTCGCGAGCAAAGATGTCGATGAACCCGGGAGCAACATGACGTTCTCGCCGTATGGTTCGGAGACCAAGCTCGATGAGGTCAGGATTTGCACTTAGAACACGTTGCATTTCATCTTCTGTTAAGTACATGCTAAGCTCGCCAGTGTCATCAATAAGGCTTGCACTGATCATGGTAATGGCAGAAAAATCAATGCGGACAGTTTCACGCGGTTTCGCACGATTAGCGGAAAGAACGAGTTTATCATTTTCTTGTGTAACTTTTAGGGTTGCGCCGGGTGGTTGCCAATTGACAGGTTCTACGCCGCTTTCTTTGTGAACAAGAATGGCGCCATCCCGTTTCATGATGATGAGCCGTTCTCCCTCTGTTAGTACTGATCGTGCCCGTCCGTGATATTCAACATAGCAGCTTCCAAGCATCTGGATAAGTCGTTTTTGGGAAATTGCTTTATCTAGCAGCTGAAGGGCTTGTTCAAAGGTTGGGGATTGGAGCAGCCAAATTTTTTTTCTGGCTGAGAATTTGCTAGATGACAACTTAGATTCCCTTCGAAGTCAGCCCGTAATTCTAAATAAGTATTTACTCGTAGTATGGAATTGTGAAAAAAATTCGCCTGTATGATGAATCAGCGAAAAGTTACCATAATCGATATCTACAAATCCAGCAAACAAAATACCAAGCGATAGTGACCTACCTAATTGAGAGCCCAGTTTTGGATGTAGGGATTGGAACAGGTATTGGTCTGTCAGCGTTATTCGATTTTCGCCCGGTAATTGGTGTTGATGGGTCCGTTGAGATGCTGCGAATCGCTTTAGAACTAATCAAAGACTTCAAACCCAGAGATGAATCAATTATGTTAGTAGTTGCTTCAGCGGAAATGTTACCATTTCGAAATCATGTGTTTCCAACCGTTGTTAGTATTACAGTATTACAAAACTTGACTGATATTTCACAGGGCATTCAAGAACTAGAACGAGCCATTCAAGCTGATGGAATACTGGCAGTAACCACCTTGGCAAAAACCCTTTCACTCCAAGAAATTGAAGAAATGCTTCACCTGGAGTTTGCCATCCTGACTCGTTTTCACAATCTTGCCAACGAAGATAACGGACTAATCATCAAAGTCTTGAAAGAGTAATTCGTTTTTCCCCTTAGCTATCCCTTTGACCGTTATCTTTAAGTGGCATTTCATTGTTAGCAGGTGTACCCCCGAGGTCGAATATCGTGGAAAATCAGCCTATAAAAATTCTTCAAAAGGCTACAAGCAACTTAGTGTTGATTAAGCTCAAGGATGGTAAGGAATACCGAGGTCGCCTTAAAGAAATTGATGTGTACATGAACCTTGTGTTAGAGGGGGCCGAAGAACTGATGGAGGGTAACCCCACAGCAAAGTTCGGTGAAGTCTTAATTCGGGGTAACAACATCTTGTACATAAAACCGGATTTAACCCAGATTATTTGGGATAATAAAGAATAGTACAAAATTTCAGGGAAAATGCCCTTTAGAAGGAATATATCATTTATCCGAGGTTTTATTCCGTCGCTCTTGTCGATATTCTTCAATTAGGCGTTCTAGATTGTCGGCGGCGGCCTCACGTTCAGAAACCTGATGACGTTCTTGCCATTTTGTGATTTCTAAACTCAATTGTTCAACATCGACAACTGCAAATTCATCAACAATAGTGATTCGCAGAGATTTTGCGTCTAGTACTGGAATATGTGCAGCACTGAATTTCTGGAGCGCTAAATGGGACATCGTCCCTTGAGTAATTACAATTTGAACACCAAACTGTACAAGTTGGTTTGCGGTTGAGCTTCCACCCCCACTAGGATCCTGAATGAACACGACTTTGCGTTTTTTATCCTGAGGATACCTTTCACCCAACTGTCGAATTTCTTCTTGCGAAAAATGTGAGAGTACGATTACCGGTTGTACTTCTCCGAGCATTTCCAGTCGACGCATTAATTTGAGATTTGTTATATTGCGTTTAATTCGTTCAAGTTCAAAACTTTGCGTACGTATTTTCTTTTCAAGACGGTGAATCTCTGCTTCCTTCCGGAGAATTCGTTCATCGCGACGGTGTTCTCGTTGTTCTGCGCTTAACGAACGATTCAATTGACGCTGGATTTGCTGAATTTCCTTTTCAAGCTTTTTCTGGTGTTCTACACTCTGTTGGTGTTGATTTCGTTCAGATTCCAGTTGACGTTGAAGTGATTCAACTTGGCGTGTTAAACGATCAACGATTTGTTGAAGTTCCTGCGGGGTTCGGGGTTTTTCAGTCGGTTCAATGGGTTTGCTGGGCTTCGATGGAAATTTTTCAATTTCTGTAGGTATTATAGATTGACTAAGAGCATCATGTACTGAACCGCCTTGTAAGACTAAGACGGTAGCTTCAGAAACCGAATGGCGTTGTTCACTTTCTTGCAAACGCTTGTTAAGTAATTCAAGCTTCTTACTATAAACTTGGAAGACCTTAGCAACGGCCGCAAGGGCATCTCGTTGATGAGCATTACTTGAACGAAATTGCGAGTCTGCCGTAAAGGATTTTGCCAATTTCCTTTTTTCAACGACGGCCATCAATTTGTCTGGAGTAAAAAGCTGTGTTTGAAGTGTAGTGCTTAGTTTTTCGATAAAACTGGGTGCTGGAAATACATCTGATGCGAGTAGAATTGGTTTCCCAAACTCGACGATATATCGGATAACATCACCACGAGATAATCCTCGACTACTTCGAAGAGCTACTAGGTTTCCGGAAATATCTGTTATTGCAATCCCTATTGTAGTTCCTGCGTCAATCCCTACAACCAGTAATCGTCGTTGACCGATTTCTTCTTTTTTGTCATCCCGGGGAAGATAAAGAATTGATCGATGTTTTACAGGAGCTATTCTAACGGCTACGCCAGCGATTCGGTTAACTTCCGATTGGACAACAGTGCAAACAGTGTCATAGGATTCGTACACATGAATCATACACCGTGACCAACCATGTTGGGTTCGGGTTTCATACTGATCGTAATCGATTTCAGCCTTGGTCAATTTGTCTAATATGTTACGAGCCGTTTGTTGAATTGAACCATGCATTCGTCGTTGAAATCGTGCTTGCGAAAAGCCACCAGGTCCGACATTACGGGCTCTGGAAACAACAATTCGAGTTTCACGGGCTAAAACCGATATTTCAGTACCCACACCTAATGAAGCTAGTTGGGAGATCAGAATAGCTGTCTCAACTGGAATTGGATGTTTCTTCACAGGAAAGCCATGCCTTCGTGCCAGTTTTGTGAGAGATGTCATTCCGTGAACAGGGGAACCCGTGACTTGGATCACGCGTGTTTTTGATGGGATTCTAGATAAAAATTCAATAACGCCCTTCTCGGTGGCAGATAGCTCAAATAAATTATCGGTTGCAATAATATCAGGTTCAACTCTACGAACCATCTTTAATAATTCACTTCGTCGAATCGAACTGTTAGTTTCAAGGAGTTCTCCTTCCATTAGTACCGAAGCATATCGAGGGGATTTCTTAGAGGAAGGAGAACTTTGAGGTAGAATATCAAAACCAATGATTCGTAGTAAAGGGGTTTCATTCATTCTTGTTCTTCCTATCCGTCCCAGCCGTTAATTTTTCTAGTGTTTCATCAACATCATAAGTAATTCTGAATCGGCGTTTGAAAAATGTAAGAATATTTGTGATATCACGTTTGAGTAACCAATGAGCATTAGGATGAGTAATTGGTTGCCACTGCGGCCAATCAAAAATTATGATCTGTTCGTTTTCTTCAACAAAGATATTGTATTCACTGAGATCTCCATGGACTAGCTCTGCTTTATGGTATGCTAGCTGAACTTGGGATAATATCTGATCTAATATAACTCCTGGGCGCTCTAATTCAATCATATCAAGCAGGAGATCACCAGTCATCTGAGACATCACAATTACATGCCGATTAATTGCTATTGGTTCTGGCACTAGACCTCCTAAACGGTGCATAACTCGCAAAGCTTTGAATTCTCGTTCAGCCGCTTGTTTACTGACATTCATCCACGAAGAGATGGTATCATCCTTAAGCCGTCGAAGTCGACGTACTTTTTTAAAACTTGAACGTCCCCACCGTAGAAATTTCACGGCAACTTCTGTTTCTTTAGGATCAAGAGCACGATATACTGTTGATTCCTTGCCAACACCGTAAGGTTGTCCTAAAGAAACGATGACATCTTTTATCGCTAAATCATAAAGAACTAAAGCATCATATCCCGCCTGAGTTATGCTGTATCCCAAGTAATGTTCCTTTTGACGTTTCACCAAACGCACTTTGTTAAGTTGCCCGAGAAGAAACAATATGTCATCCGCTTCAAGATCTATCTTCTTTTCAAGTTCTTCAATTGGAACATATTCAAACCGATGTACTAATGCTTCAATGGTTTGAAGAACTGATACTTCATCCGGCTTGAGCTCCCTTAGAATTTTTGCTAGTCGATGCAAATCAATCATGTGAAATCTGTGTTATGCCGACAAAAACCTATTGGGAGTAAGTCGCCAATTGAGTCAACCCCTTTTTGAATAAAAAGCCAAATTATTGGTAAAAACCTTAGTGAACTATTTCACTGGGAAACGTATATTAAGGAGAGCCTATGAGAAGGGCTATCTAATTGATTTATTGTGGCAGGTTCTGTTAATTTGAAAGAACGATTTGAAGTTCCAGATGAAGAAGTTCCTCGTGTGGCTAAAGCGCTTTCAAGTCAAACAAGATGGCGCATCATTTCTCTTCTTCGGGATAAGAGTATGGATGTTAGCCGAATTGCTGAAGCGTTAAAACAAACGGAGGCGAATATTAGCGCTCAGGTTAAAATCCTTGAACAGGCAGGTCTTCTTAAAAGTCACTATGAACCAGGCGAGCATGGTGTCAGAAAGGTTTGCGAGCTGGCTGTTAAACAAGTCATAATTAAAGCCATATAATATAATTCGTTCACCGTATTTGTTACTAACAAGTCATGCCAAGAAAAAAACAAGTCCTAGCCCTAAAAGTACATTTATATGCCATTCTTTATACTGCTCTTTTCCAACCCGAAAACTTAACCTGATAATCATATGTGGTGACCACTATGTCAACAGGAAGAACCCGTATTCGATCAATAGTTAGCCGTTTAGGAACTTTCCTTGAAGCACTACTGATTTTCATCCTGCTATTTAGTGGCGTAGGTGTTATTTTCGTGGGAACAATCACAGGACAAATTGGACCAACATGGCTATTGCTCATAATCGGTGTCAGCGTCGAAGTCATCGGCCTATTAATTATAGGCCTTTATGCCTACTTCCGATTTCTTCGACAAAGAAATGTAGCTGACACCTAATGCTCAGATACTTTCTAGGACCTTTAGGTTATCGAGAATAGTGTAAATCTACAATTTTCATTTGATTCTATCACCGATTTGCATCAAACGGTCACCGAATCTGGGTGTAACCCCACACCCTCTATCCCGTCCACTGCGAAGGCTTCCGGGACTGCTTTTCGACCACTTTGGGTCAAGTGATCGATAGGATACCTCGTTTAGAGATTTCCATTAGTTATTTGTAATAAAGGGGATTATGGGCAGAGGAGAGAGGGCGATAAGTGGTTTGATAACATATGTAGGAGCTTAAAGGGGATAGCAACTCTTTGTTAACTTTATGTACTAGTTCTCTTAGCAACTTGTGAACAGATTCGATATTTACGTAAAATATTCTGTTATGTCAGGTTAACTTGAGGGTAGCTATTGGAGATCATTCTCGGTTTTATTACTGTAATTTTAATTTTCTTTGTACTTCTATTTGCGTCAATAAAAGATGTTCAAACTAACATCGTCACAAACTGGGTATGGATTATTGGATTGTTTGGGATACCCATCGCCAGTTTCCGAATGATTGTTACTGGTTTTCTTCTCCCCTACGTATTGCAAACATTGTTGATTTTCATCCTAGTAATTGTTGGATTTCGAATCGGAATAATTGGCGGAGCCGATGGTAAGGCCATCCTAATAATCTCTCTGACCTACCCTTGGATCATCCTTGACATTGTTTGGCTGTTATTAGTCCCGTTTTTCATTTTGTTAGGAGGTTTTCTCTTGGTTGGAGTACATAGCCTAGTTGTCTTAATTCAGAATCTCATTACTTGGAAGCATATTGCTCCTAACCATATTGATGCCATTAAATCGGAGAAGAAGGTGTTCTGGGTTACAAGGCGACTAGAGAGAAAGCCAACCACACCAGATTTTATTGCGTGGAAACCTGTTGTCGTTCCATTGATTTTGTATTTTTTTGTATCTTATCTAGTCTTGTTAATTTTAGTAAGCGGACCAATATTTATCCCAAGCTAAACTATAGTTCGCCACCTGGCATGACTACAAGCCCGGAACTACTGATTTCAAAGGGAAATCGTTTCAAGCTATGACCAGTTTGACGCATTTTCCGAACAACTAGACTTCGTCGGAGTTCTCTATCCTGCTCAGTAAGTGAGAGGATGATTAACCCTTGGGCAATAAATTCCTCTACTCCATATCGGCTAAAACCCGTTGACCCCTCTGCAACTTCCGAGGTCATAATCGAAGTAGCGCCAAGTTCTCGGAGAAGGCTTGAAAGTTTGAAGATTGCGTTCCTGACCGCGGCTATTCCTTCGAAACGAATACCAAGACCGGATACAGAGTCAATGACAATGCGTCGTGCATTAATTCGTTTGGTGACCCGATAGATTTCTTGTGCAAGAGCATTAATATCCAAACCTGTGCGAATTGCATGTGGTTCGGTGGTTGGTAATCCTGCTTTACTGGAAGCTGCATCCACGATAATGAGCTTTTCTTCTTCTTGCAGCTTCTCAAAATTCCACCCAAACCTTTCGGCTTCGCGTCGCAACTCTTTTGGCCGTTCTTCTAACGTAACAAAGACCCCGTTATCTCCAAATTTCATTGCTCCAGATTGAAGAAACTGCATACAAAAAATGGTCTTCCCTGTACCTGCCCCGCCGGAGACGAGCACATTACTACCAGGAATAAACCCTCCGTGAAGGATTCCATCTAATCCTGGAATTCCTGTTTTCACGCGTTCTGATGTTTCAGACATCTTCGATTTCCTCCATTTCAATGATTGGCAAGCCTGTTCCAATAAGACCGTCACCTTTCGTCGGTTGCTTAAGGAACCATAATTTTGCGTCAACAACATCTGGGTTGTCTTTAAGCGTGTTAAAAATCTCTTCAAGGTCTGATGGCTGTTTACCGAGAATTATCGCAAATATGCCGGTTTCATTCTCATTCAATGCAAGAAAAATGACATTCGCCCGGCTTTCAAGATCTGCCTTAATTTTTTGGGTATGCTCTACTGTGATATCGCGAAGGATATGCCCACCAATTTCAACAACCAACACGCCATACACAGTGTACCCTAACATCTCTTGATCAATGCTGACTGTAAACCGTTTGATAACTCCAGCTTGCTGAAGTTTCCGAATACGAAACAGAATGGTTGTATCTGGAATATTCTGATTCATAGCTTTCGATAACGTTCGTGCGATTTGTGTGTACTTTGCACGCCCATCCTTTTGAAGTAAAGAGAGGATACGCATATCCTTGTCATCAAGTTTCACTAAACTCCCTCGACGAAAAAATCCTAAAACAACTTTAGAAGAGGTCCCCTATTAAGGTTTTCTCAAAGAACGCCCAGCTATTAAAAGGATTCTTCAATCCTGTTAGGGAATCGATAATGTAGCCCAATAAATGAAGTTATACACCAGCAGCCAGATAACCAAAAACAGGAGAACGCCTGTACCCAAACCCTTCATCAACCCTCTCAGGTGACCGCCAACCTGGTCAGGAGAAATGCGAAAAAGGAACAGAGCGATGAAGTAAGAAATAACTACTAACGTTATCCCTATGACAAAACCGAATATGCCAAGTGGACCAGAAAGGTTTAAACCTAGGGCAATAGCTGCAGCAATAAGAGCGAAGATTAGGCGCGTATAATAAATCAAATCCTCAGGAGAGAGCCGATTAAACCAAGATTTCGTTTCATCTGACAATGGTGAACACCCGTGAATAGGAGTATGACAGCGTCCGAGATTTTCGTTATGCTACGAGAGATAAAGGACGTTGTAGTCGGGAGATGGATTCTGAATATTTATCAACTTAACGGTACGCTGCTTTTTAAAATTAGTAGTGATACGCCGAATAAGGTTTGGCTTCTAATTGAACCAGGAAAACACATGCACCTTACATCACTTACTTATGAACGAGAAGCAAAACTCCGTGCCTTTTGTAAAGCTCTTCGAAAACATCTTCGTGATCACAAAATTACTGACCTTGAACAACATGATTTTGATCGTGTCGTCTACTTACGAGCGGGCCCGCCAGAAAAACGATTTACCATTGTGATCGAGTTGTTTGGAGGCGGAAATGCAATTCTCCTCGATCCAAAGGATCGAATCGTGTCAGCAATGACATATCGTCGAATGAGGGACCGTGATATTGTCCGAGGTGCTCCTTTTCAGTTTCCACCCTTAAGAGCAACTGATCCGAGAGAGATTACTCTGAAAGATTTGAATTCAATTCTTGATAGCTCTGAACATGATCTTGTTCGAACGCTAGTCCGCAGTTTGAACATGAGTGGCACTACAGCCGAAGAGGTTCTTTCCAAAGTAGAAATTGATTCAACTATTTTAGCCAAGAAGCTGACTTCGAAGCAGAGAAAAACCTTGCACCAAACACTGATTTCATATTTTGATACTCTTGCTGAAGGGCAGCTTAAACCTCAGATTATAATGGATGAGAATGGTGAACCGATTCAAGTACTTCCTGCAAATAGTGTTCGATATCAGAACGTGAAGGTAAGTGAGTTTTCAACTTTCAATGAGGCTCTCGATACCTTCTATTCAACATCTCGAGAGGAGACTGCTACAGAGGAAATTGACGAGAAGTATCAACGTGAATTGGCAAAACTTCGACGATTACAAGGACAGCAACAAGAACATCTTGAAACAATGCAATCACGCGCTGAACAAAGTCGAACAGCAGCTAATGCGATTTACCAACACTTGGATATCGTTGAAGAGTTGCTGTTCACAATCCAAAATGCCAGGAAACAAAGCGTGTCCTGGAAGGATATTTCTCAACGCCTGGAGGAGGGAAAGAAACAGCAGATCCCGGCAGCCATGATTCTGGAAAGTATCAACCCTCAGGCGGGAAGAATTCAAATCATTTTGAATGAGCTATCCATATCGCTTGATGTGCGATTGGGAGCTACAGATAACGCGAACCAAATGTTTCAACGAAGTAAGCAACTTGAAAAGAAAGTCAAAGGAGCAACTATCGCCATCGAGGATACTCTTCAAAAGATAACCCAATTGGAAGAGAAACATGAAGATGCTCTTGTAAAAGCTGAGTCGGATAGACTTATGCCTCGCCGAAAGAAGCGTTGGTATGAGAAATTTCGATGGTTTAGAACATCCCAAGATCTAATGGTTATAGGTGGACGAGATGCTGGGAGTAATCAACAATTAATTCGGAAATACCTAGAAGACCCAGATTTATTTTTCCACGCTGATTTCGCTGGGGCTCCAGTTGTTGTGGTAAAAACTGAAGGACGAGAAGTTTCAGAAAAAGAGCTGGAAGAGATAGCCATTTTCGCTGTGAGTTATTCACGAGCATGGAAAGCAGGAAGACCTGCGGCAGATGCATATTGGGTATCGAGCGACCAAGTTTCTTTAAGTGCACCTTCTGGAGAGTTTCTGCCTAAGGGTTCTGTAATGGTTAGAGGTGAGAGAAACTATCTTCGAAACGCCCCAGTCCGTTTAGCAATTGGTTTATTGTTAGAAGATGAATTTCCTTTGGTTTTTGCAGGACCAGAATCAGTAGTTCAACAAAAAGCCCAGAGCTGGGTAGCTATTATCCCTGGAACAATGAAAGTCTCTGATGCTGCAAAACAATTACGTGCATATTTTGCAAAAAACGTGTCACCTGAGTTACAGGATATGGTTAAGACACTAACTATCGACGAGATTATTGCTGTATTACCACCAGGACCAGTTGATTTGTTACTCGAATGACTTTTGCTTAAGCTGATTAGGGTCGAAGTGGAAGAGCCAAAGGATTTTGAAGCCTGGAGGTAACAGTTGTGTGACGAGGTGAGGTTGGTGCATGTTGAAAAAATCATGGCAAGCCCAGTAAAGACCATTGATAAAGACCAAGTTGTCTCCGTTGCGCTTGATATAATGGATAAACTTGGAATCTCAGCGATTCCAGTTACAGAAGGAAAAAAGCTGATTGGCCTGATAACCGAAGTCGATATTTTTGATAAGTTAGGATCAGCTCGAGCGGGGAAGCTAACACCTGCAAGCATCTATGTCAGTTCAGTAATGGAGTTGAATCCCAAGACTATTACACCGTCAACCGATATGTTCGAAGCTGCAAATTTACTCTACAAGCGGAAAGAACGCGCGTTACCTGTTGTGGACAATGATGAGATTGTGGGGATTGTCACAAATACTCATTTTGTTAAGCAATGCACAGATATTGATAATCTCTCTGTTCGTGATCTCAGATTGGAAGAGCCAATTAGTTTAAGCCCCACAGATCGGGTTGTACATGCCCGTCAGTTGATGCTAGCAGAAGATATGCCCGGGCTTCCTGTCTTTGAGGAAAGAAAAGTCATTGGTTTAGTGACAAAGAAACGTTTAGCTTTGGGTTTCGCCGCGTTTCGTCGAGAAATCCCAGCAAAATATCAAAGCACACGATTACGAGATTTTCTTGTAATGAATATTATGACGAGTACTGAATTAACGGTTACACCAGACTCAACGGTTGCCGAAGCCGCGGAGCTACTTCTTCGTCCACGCCAACACCTCTTACCAGTTATGAAAAAAGAGATCATGGAAAATATTCTGATAAGGCGTAATTTGGTAGATTTGGTCGCGAACCGATTCAAAGTAAATAAAAAAGCTGATTGAAATTAGGGTGATTTAGCCATGTCTAGGTTGCTTACACTTGAAGAGGGGGTCATGTTAACAAAATTCGCCCGGCAAACTATTGAAACGTATATTCGAAACAAACAGCAACTAGATATTCCAACTACTAACTCTGAATCACTGCATGAAAACCGGGGAGTATTTGTAACTCTGAAAAAACGCCAAGGAGAGGAGGCAGACAAGTGGATGCTTCGTGGCTGTATTGGTCGATTACCGCCAGGTCCTATCAGTCGTGCTGAACCTGTTCCACTTCTCGAAGCAACACGTCAAGCCGCTTTGAGTTCAGCCCTAGATGACCCTAGATTCCCGCCTGTTCAGGAAGAGGAGCTGGAATTAATCCTTGTTGAAGTCAGTGTTTTGACGGTTCCCGAAGAGCTTGAGGTTCAGGACCGGAAGAAACTTGCAAAACACATTACCGTCGGAAAAGATGGACTAATTATTGAAGGCCGAGGATGGCATCGAGGACTTCTTCTTCCACAAGTAGCCCCAGAACAAGGCTGGAATGCCGAGCAGTTCCTACAAGGATGTTGTCAAAAGGCAGGGTTGCCTCCAGATAGTTACTTAAAATCAGAAGTTAGAATCTACAAATTCCAAGCTCAGATATTTTCAGAGACTAGCGTTAATGGAGAAATTATTGAGCGAATCTTCTAGTTTCATTTCATACTTGAAGAGAGGGGCGGCGTATTATTGACCTCGTCAAGTACCATAAGTGTGTTCATGCTAGTTATGCCCGGAATTTTGGATAAGGATTTATGAAGGAGGTTTGTGAAATCAGCGACGTCACTTGCAATAAGGCGAACAACCAAATCCACAGTTCCAGCCGTTTTCGTGATTGACAAAATTTGTGGTAGCTTATGTAGTTGCTTTGTGACCGCCTCTGTTTTTCCATGCTCTGTACGAATTAGAAGTAGTGATTGAATCGACCAACCAATTTTTTCCCAATCTAATTCAGCTCCAAGTTTTGTTACAATCCCACGAGAGACTAGATTATTGATGCGATTTCGAGCGGCGGTCGCGCTTAGCCCAACACTTCGACCAAGCTCAGAAAATGAGATTCGAGAATTTGATTGCAAGACTTGGAGTATTTGTAAATCTACTTCATCCAACATAGGAGTTCGGGCTCCCTCAAACTAGGGCTTAGGCTTTATGACTTAAAAGCATAGTCGCCCAGAAATCAGATGATGTCTACGTTACGTAAAATTCGGAGTACTATTCTCAATCAGATTCGTCCAACTCGAACCGAAATTGAAGAAGGTTTCCAGATCTTTAACCGCATCAAACGGGCAATCCTGCACATTTCCGAGATGAAGAATGTAGAAGTCTCGTTCATTAACCTTGAAGGGTCATCGGGACGAAAACAAACTCAGCTACGAAATTGGCGAGAGTTGGACATATTCATAGGGTTGCCTACGTCGATACTACCAAAACCAATTGACAAAGAAAAACCATCGAAACCGAAACTTCGTAAACTCTTCAAACAATTGGTAGAAGAAATCGCAGTTGAAGCGATTAAAGAAGCAGGGTGCTCTTCTTGGCAAGTAAAATATGCTGAACACCCCTATGCTTCAGCTACACTTGATAATTATAAAGTTGACATCGTTTTTGGATTTGACCTATCTCCGGAGTATATTTTCAAAACCGGGCCAATAACGGCGGTTGATCGTACCCCGCATCACAGTCAATTTGTTGATTCTCAGTTGTCAAAAAATCAACGAGATGATGTCCGTCTTTTGAAAGCATTCTTTCATTCGGTATATGTATATGGAGATACCAGCCCTGTTGGCCGAAGTGGATTCACAGGCTTTAGCACAGAAATGATAGTTTATCACAATCAGAGCCTAGATTCTGTTTTTGAATTTCTTTCTCAGGCCCCACCCAAACCACTTGATTATTTTTCTCGCCCCTCAGATGAACTCCTACAAAAATTTCGAAGAGAAGAACTGATTATTACCGATCCCACTGATCCTAATCGGAATATCGCATCAAGTATCTCCGAACGTGCTTATCGTTTCGCTCAACATAATGCATGTCAGTTATTGCGAGAGCCCTCACTTGCGTTTTTTAAAATGGCACAAATTCCGGTTTTAGCTTTAGATGAACTCAAAATAGAGAGTGATAATTATTTTGTCATCGAGTTTCAGGATGAGACAGGGTGGCATTATACCAAGACTCGTGATAAACTCTATCGATATTTTACTAAGTTACAAAAATTCTTGAGCCGGGAAGCCACAGGTGAACCCCGATTTGGGTCTATTGTGTTTGAAGAAGTATTTGAAGCACCCGTATTTGTTATAGCACTTAATGTAGAAAAAAATGAGATTAGCAAATCCTACACACGAATAGGTCCTCCATCTGATTTTCCTGATGAGGTTGATAAATTTACCAAAAAGCACCCTAACGCTTACTTGCGAAATGGTCGATACCATGTTGAAATCCAACGGAGATTCAAAAATGTGGGCAATGCTATTCAACACTTTCTAGCGAATAATACGCTTTCACCAAAACTAACACCAATTAGTGTTTCAAACCAAGGAAGTACATTAATTGGAAAACAAGCACTGTGGATTCTAAAGAAAGCAGTTCAGCCCTTCATTCCGTAAATGAAATGGAGTTAAAAATATTTGGTCATGACTCATAGACACGAATATTGGTTCCAGTCCTCTTTTGTAATGGAGCCTCAAAAAAAGCAACTAATTCGTCTCCACTTCCTTCAGCCAGTTTTTCATTATCTACGGCTACTAACCGTATTGCCCCGTATGCATATTCAAATAAACCAGTCACTTGTTTCACTTGATTATCAGTATAATCCATCTCAACGACGACAAAACTGGAAGGGAGTTTATTCACACCCTCAGGAGATTTTACCTTAAATTTGACCTTCTGTGTTTGTGAAATATCCTTCAATTGGTTGATGTACCTTGGTCGAATCATTAATGCCCCAGTTTTATCGAGAACGTCAGTTAGAACTCGCTCTGAGGCTTTGATCGTAAGTCGCCACTCACCCACTGGTTTCACCTTTTCTAAAAATTACAAACTGTAAAATAGTGTATTGTAACTCCGTTTAAACCGTTTGGAAATACGGTGAGTTCAATGGATATCGCTGAGATTCTCACAAAAGAGGCCCCGGGCAAGCGCTACCTTCTTCTCGGAAATGAAGCGATAGCTCGTGGAGCAATCGAAGCAGGATTAGAATTAGCTTCAACTTATCCAGGCACACCAGCATCTGAGATTGGTGATAGTTTATTTCAAGCTGCTAAGGTTGGTAAGTTCTACTTCGAATATTGCACAAATGAGAAAGTGGCAATGGAAGTGGCTGGTGCGGCAGCTATAGCAAACGCAAGATCTCTTGTTGCTATGAAGCATGTTGGACTTAATGTAGCCTCAGATGCATTCATGACTCTAAATTACATTGGTGTACGTGGCGGTATGATCATTGTGACAGCAGATGATCCAGGTTGTTGGAGTTCTCAAAACGAGCAAGATAACCGGATATTTGCTTTACTTGGTGATACAATTATGCTTGAGCCCGCAGACCCTCAAGAAGCCAAGGATATGACCGTAGCAGCCTTTGAGCTTTCAGAGAAACTTGAACAGCCAATTTTACTGCGTGTGACAACCCGAGTAAGTCATACTCGTGCTGATGTTGAACTTGGTCCCATCCGACCACCCCGAAATAACCCGAATTTTGAGAGAGATCCTTTTCGATTTGTTACTATTCCAGCAGTAGCACGAAAACGCCACCCTATTTTAGTTGAAAAAATTAAACAAGCCACTGCAATATCAGAAAAAAGTGAATGGAACCAGATTCATGGAAAAGGGAAAATCGGTATCATAACATCTGGTGTTAGTTTTAACTATGTAATAGAGGTAATCAGGGCACTGAAAGTAAAGGCAGCGGTCTTAAAGATCGGTATGAGTTATCCTCTTCCAAAGAAGAAAATTCAAAAGTTCATTGCACAAAAAGAAAAAGTCGTCATCGTTGAAGAGTTAAAGCCCTACCTTGAATATCATGCCAGAGCTTACGCTCAAGAAGCAGGAATCGTTACACCGATTTTAGGAAAAAGTCAGGAATTTTTCTCAGAAATTGGTGAACTAACCCCACACAAAGTTACTGAGGGAATAGCCCGAGCCTTAGATAGAGAAATACCTGTACATCTTACTGAAATCAATGAGAAACTATCCGAACCAATGTCCGAATTACCACCCCGCCCTCCAATCCTTTGTTCTGGATGCCCACATCGAGCAACGTTTTACGAAGTTGCAACTGCTACCGGTCGAAAGGGAATTTACCCAACAGACATTGGTTGTTATACTTTGGCAATTCAACCTCCCCTCGAATTAGCAGATTTGTTACTTTGCATGGGATCAAGTATTGGGACAGCTTGCGGGCTAACAGCAATTCTTGATAAACCAATCATTGGAGCCATTGGAGATTCCACATTCTTTCACTCAGGAATAACCGGTTTAGTGAATGCAGTCTACAATAAACACCCTGTCAAAATCATTGTAGTCGATAATGAAACCACCGCAATGACAGGGCACCAACCACACCCAGGAACTGGAATTACTGGAATGGGTGTTGAAGGGAAACCCATAAGCATTGAGGAAGTAGCTCGAGGTATTGGTGTTCCTTTTATCAAAACTATTGATCCTCTTCAGGTCAAAGAATCAATCCGAACAATCCGGGAAGCTGTAGCTTTTGATGGTCCTGCAGTCGTGATTTCAAAAAGTCCATGTGCTCTGATAGAAAGAGCTAGAAAACGGCGTGAAAAGGAGCCCCTTGTTCCTTATCAGGTAGATCCTGAGGTATGCCAAGGTTGCAGGGTTTGTACAGATAAATTGGGCTGTGCAGCAACCATTTGGGAAGGAGAGCATGCATCAATTGATTTAGCCCTTTGCTCAGGATGTGGAGTTTGTGCACAAATTTGCCCTTACAAAGCTATTCGAGAGGTAGAGCCCAATGAAAGCGCATAATATCATGTTCACCGGTGTCGGCGGATCCGGTGTCTTAACTGCAGCTCGAGTATTAGCAACCGCAGCCCTTATTGAGGGACAAAAAGTCAGGATGGGAGAAATTCATGGAATGGCACAACGTGGGGGAATTGTGAACTGTGCGATTCGAATTGGAGAATCCGTTTATGGTCCGATTATCCCAATTGGAGAAGCTGATTTACTCTTAAGCATTGAACCCGTTGAAGCCCTTCGACAAGCCAATCTCATTTCGCCAAACGGGACGATAATCGTTGGTGAATATAAGATTACACCGACAGCAGTGATGTTAGGTCGATCCGAATATCCGACTGTAGATGAGATTTTTGACGAATTGAGTAAATTCGCAAGAGTCATCACGTTTAATGCTGAACGTATGGCCCGACAAGCTGGAGGAATAATGACTATGAATACCGTGTTGGTTGGTGCGGCATTCGATTTAGACCTTATCCCTATGAAGGAGAGCTCAATTATTGAAGCAATTAAGGACGTATTACCAGCTCGCTACCATGAGATGAATATCACAGCCTTCAAAAAGGGAATGACAGTTCAAAAAATGATAATAACAGATTAGCGTTGAAGAGCAATCGATGCATATCCTACTATTGCTTCTGAGCTACCTCGAACATCATAACTTGTTGCATACTTGAGCAATTGGCCTTTTTCAGCCCCAAGTCGTTGTGCAGCTACAATAGACGAAGCAACTGCACTTGCACCACACATCGTTCGGCGCTCATTCACAACAGTACCCAAAAGTGCATTACCATCCAATTGTTCAATCTTGTGAATAAGATCTCCATCGGTTTCATGAACCCATTTTACCACTTTTTCAACGGGTCCGCTTCCTACGGGTGCGTAATTGTAGAAATATTTGCCATAATGTGTAAAGTCTGTACTCGCAATTATGATTACATCACGTTTGTTTTTTTGAATAGAGTTCGCGATTATGTTACCAATTTTTTCGCAGATCGCATAATTGGGTGAGGAGATAACCAGGGGTACGATTTGAAATGGTCGCTTCCCAGCCAAGAATTGTAGAAATGGTAACTGGACTTCTAATGAGTGTTCATCTAGATGAGCTTCGGAACTAGCCATCATACAGTTGGTTTTGGATTCTTCACTTTCCTTGAGTAGAGATTTCGCAAGTGAATTATCAATGGGAACCTTTCCAAGTGGTGTTTCCCACATTCCTTCTACCATTAGAGCTGCACCTTGAAACCGCATGTAACCGTGCTTTGGACCAATAAGAACGAAAGTTTCAGGAAACCCATCTTGTGCGATAGCGTTGTAGAGATGTGAGGCTATCGGACCTGAATATACGAAGCCGGCATGGGGTGATATGCCAGCGACGATTTTTTCAGATCTTTCTGAACTCACCGTTGGGATATCGCCAGCACCATGTGTATCGGAAAAAGCGTCCTTGATTGCGTTTTCTAGCGAAGTTTTATCAGGTGGATAGAACCCAAAGGCTGAAGGTTGTCGGACATTTCCCATAATGTCACACCGTTATTACATTCACATGGTAACCAAAAAGATTTTTCCGAGTGCTATGAGCGTTCGAAGTGGTGTTGATATGAGCGAACGAATGGACGAAAGAACTATGCGGGCTCTCAGAAACCTTGGCCTGAGTAGTTATGAAGCGCGAGTCTATGTCACCTTGGTCCGAAGTGGAGCACTAACTGCGAGTGAAGTTAGTTCTCAGTCAAGAATTCCCTTTAGCAGAGTATACGATGTTTTAGCAGCTTTGGAGCGAGGAGGCTGGATAACTATTGAACAAGGACGCCCAAAGCGATATGTACCGAAAAGTCCCCGCGAAACATCAAAAGCGGCTGTGCTTAACGCCCAAGAACGTCTAACTGAATGGGAACAACGTGTCGTCGATGACCTACAACCTTCTTTTGATGATAAGACTCGGATTTCTGCGCCTGAAGTTCATATTCTCCACGGATCAAATAACGTTCGCGCTAAGTTGAATATTGCATTAGGTCAGGCAGAACGGCATGTCTTGCTTTCCTGGGGAATTGTGAGTAAAAGCGATATTGACTTCATTAGCCCCACTTTGTTACATCTCCGGGACCGGGGGGTGAAAATCCAGATTCTTGCGTCTGAACAGACATTGACAGATAAAGTGAATCGTCTTATTCTAGCTGTAGGTGAAGGTCGTAAAAGGAAAGAGATCTATGGCGGGGGAGCAATTATTGATGATAAACAAGCCGTCATCATGTTGACATCTGAACCTGCTGAACCGCTAGCAATTTGGTCAAGCCATACAGAACTGGTGGAACTAGCAAAAATTTACTTTTTATATCTCTATAATTCAGCACAGCCCCTAACATGATTTTCTGATATGTTATTTTGTTTCTTTTGTCTCACTCTGAAGCTTATCAAGAAGGATCATGGCAACGCCTAGGGGGACCCGAAGTTGAACTGCTAATTCTTCAGGTGTAATGGAGGGCCGTTTGGGGAGAATGTTGGTTCGCGTATAATCCAACAAGTGAGGATAAAGAACCATGGATTTGACGGTTTCTTCTAAGATTGAGTGCCAATCACGAGATTCAGCGGTTTCCACTTCCTTAATCTCCACTTCTGGTGCGTCCTTTTTTTCTTCGGGTTTTTTCTTTTCTTTTTCCTTCTGGAAAAACCGATCTAATCCAAAGGTCATTTGGTGATTCCCAACTGAGGACTTTAAACAGGAAAGGCTAATTAGGCTTGTGGCAGTGAATGTGCTGATGCCTCGATCCGGATTTTATATCATCCGATGTCCAAAATGTGGACGATATACTTATGCACCAACGAGCCAAAAAACGCGACTTTGTGTCTACTGCCAACGTATCTTCAAAATAAATCCGCTAAATGCTATTTTTGTCGAGGACGCCAAAACAGCTAGAACTCGTGTTAAATTATATCAAACCGGAAAACACCATCAGGAATTCATGGCTGCTGTAGAGAAAGCACGAGCACATATTAAGCCGCTAATTCCCCAAGAGCAAGTAGATTTGAACCAAATTCAAGAAAAAGAAGCGCCTCACCAACCGGTCTCAACCAGACGCCGTGAACTGGAAAAAATACTTTACCAACATGCACGGACAAAAACACTTGATTTACAGAACCTAGAGCAGGAGTGTCAAAAGGCAGGGATTCCCTGGGATTGGACGGTGCGACAAATCGAAGGACTCATCCGTTCAGGTCATCTCATATCTCCCAAACCTTGGCAAATATGTCTAGTAGGAGATGAAGCCAAAACTGACGAAGTGGCAACACCGAGAATGAGCCCTACTAAGCTAGCCCGTAAGATTGCTGATATCATCCGAAAATCGTCCACGCTGATTAATCACACTCAGCTAATTGAACAACTTGAGAACGAATCAATTTCAGAAGTGGATAGTGAAGAAGCTCTTACGTTACTTCGAAGTCAAGGATATGTGATTAAAACACCTAAAGGAAATTACCAATGGACTGGCGATTAATCGGAGAGCAACTATTGATAAGTTTTAAACAACTATTCTCAATTAGATGGAGCGAAGAGATTGCCAGCCGTCTATTATATTGCGCGCCAAATGCAACGTCATCTTTCTGGAGAGCTTATAGATTTCATCCTATTGTTATGGCTCTACTCGAATCCTCATGAGACACGGCGCCGATCTATGGCATCTTTGCGTCATGTCCTCAAACATACTCCTGAGTTCCAACGACCCGATGGACAGCCCAATGTTACTGACGAAGAACTTAATCAGATTGTATTTTCGTCTCTCCAACGATTGAAAGATAAAGGGTTTGTAGTCATCTATGGAGAACACCAATTCGCAACACAAATCGCGCTTACTGAAAAAGGAGCTGAATTCATTCAGAATGAACTTTCACCTGAATCATTGCAATTCTTAGAAGATTCGGGTCATATGACCTAAGAAAATTGGTTTAATATGGGCTCTTGATAGAAAATTACTGAACGAAAACACATTTCCAGCGAATTAAAGAAATGTTAGCTTGGTCGTTCAAGCGAATGCCATAGAAACTAACTAGACTCGCCTAAAGTATATTTAGGACTACTTATCTTAAATGAGAGAGTTATTCTCTACGGAGCTTAGTACAATTGGTGTCGAAGACTGGAGTGAATGGTGCAGCAAGGTCGGACGTTAAAGCACCTATCATTCATCTAAAAGATGCGTATCGCCTTTACCAGTCTAAGCAAGTTCGCCAGGATTTGATGCTTCCGTCACTACGAATACTTGCCAGCCTTTTAGGAACCCAAGACCTTGGAAGAGAACCTGAGGCCCTGTTTGCAGCAGCACTTTACATTGCTTTTCGACACCCTAACACCTACCCGAATCTGGTTCCGCGAAGCTATTTTTCATCTGACACTTCAGAGGGGACAAAACGACAACCCGCGGATCCTTTATTTCAAGATGCATTCGCCGCAAAAGATTCGAGTATCGATTGGTATACTAAACGAATTGTCGAAAAGCTAGGGATAATCATTCTATACGATGAAAGAGGGCTCCCCTATTTTCTTGAAAAAATGGGACCAATATATCGGCTAATTGATGCGTTAGCAGAAGAAACGGCGATTGATGCTGTTTTAACTTCGCACATTGCTAATCGTCGTGAGCTTCTTGAACCCGTAATAAGCGGATTGTTGAATCGTATTTTTTCAGTATTGCAATTGCTTCCAAAGGTCTTTTACAACTCGCTATACGAACATTTAGCACCTCATGTAGAAGCATTGATTGAAAATTCAAAATGGGCAATCGGCGTTTAGCCACCGTTTTCCATATGGGTTTTTACTTCTTCTACAACAGTGCGTCCAGCAACAACTTGATCGATTGAGTGAACAGAAGCTCCACAGGCTTCGAGTGCGGCTTTAACCTCTTCAAATTCGAGATTATCACCTTCAACTGTTACCTTAATAGACTCTGTATGAGAGTCGACTTCAACAAGGGCGACGTTGACACCAACAACACCCTCAACCTTTCCTACCAACGTTGCTATATCAACAAGGTTCGGGACGTGAGGCTTGAGGACATCGAGAACGAGTCTTTTAATACCTGAAGGCATAGAATTCTCCTATTAAGAAGATTGTATCTCTCTTTTCTATCTATTGTTTTTTTGAATCTATCCATTGCCCCATTTTGTAATTACATGTTCAATATTCTTCTTTTTTTGATGTTTATACGCACTCTTTCCTTAGAGTATGAAACTCCTAATTCTTCGAAAATCTGAACAGCAATTTCTCCATACGATATTCCATCTTGATGTTGTTTCATCATGTATTCCATTAATTCTTCAGAGATAGGTGTGTGCATATGTACTCTTCGTGCAATAATCATCTCAACCATTGTTTCAGCAGTATCTTGTCGTCCTGTGGCATGCAGGAAGAAGGGGAGTTTTGATGCCCGAATAATGCTTTCAACTTTGTCGATCCTTACACCTCGACCTTCGGTCAAAAAGTTCGATTCAACGTTGAACGTGTTTAGAAGGTTCTGTACGAAGTTATGATTAACTCCACAAGCAATACTTAGTCTCATATTCTTAGCACAGGCGCTTCCATCACCATCATTAAGACCTTGAAGGAATTTCAGACGAATTTTCTTTGGAGCCTTCAGGCTTCCTTTTTGGAAGTACTGTTTTTGATGAGGTAGTATAAACGAGGTTGGCGAGCTGCTTGAGCCCAAGTGGTCATTTTCCGATAGCTAATGCCAAATTCGTCGATTAACAAATTACGGGTTTCGATTTCAAGATATGCTTTTCCTTCAAGTTTAGTAATGAGGTCAAGGCGAATTTCGGCGTCGTGGTGAAGATTTGAGAAATCAGGGTTACGTTTGAGTCCAGGGTATTCAGTGTTAATTATCTCTTGGATTTGTTCTTTTGATGTGATTTGGACGCCTTTAATAATGGGGCGCCATATGTGGATTGCTGTGCGGTTCTTTGTTGTTTGCGGAGGACGCGCCAATTGTTAATCTCCGTGCTTGTAACTAATTTTTCATTCAGAACTAAGTTAAAGAACTCAACATAAGTGCACTCATCCTAAGCGCATTTAGTATTGTGCACCTTGGAAAGAGCTCGTAGTATTGTGATTATTCGGTGTGGACTCGGAATAGATCAATATCACCCTGCATTTGGGTGAGGAATTCTCGAGTTGACCTTTCGACATCGCGAGATTGCGTAATATATCGTCCAACTACGATGATATCGGCTTTGGCTTTGAGCGCAGCGCTAATATTATCCGGTCGGATGCCACCAGCTACCGAAACGAGGAGGCGTTTGCCCTTGAAGGCTGTTTTCACAGCCTTTACAATATCCCATTTGTGCTCTGCACGACCTTCGGTGTCGATACCACGATGCATAATTACAACATTTGGTGGCATCTTCAGACTTTGAAGTTTTGCAACAGGATCTTCCACATTCATCATATCAACAAAGGAGTATATGCCCAACCGGTTTGTTTCATAGATGAATTGATCAATTGTTTCTAGAGATGCTAGCCCAGATACAACTACAGCATCTGCGGATTCGTCAAAAGCTAAGTCAACTTCGACCTTCCCTACATCAAGCGTTTTCAGATCAGCAACCAAGAATTTGTCCTTCGAAACTTCTCTTAAATCACTAAGGACAGCAGTACCGTACCGTTTGATGAGAGGAGTTCCGGCTTCCAGAATTAAATTATCGCTTCGTGGTAGTGCAGCAATTATTTTCTTTGTTTTTTCAAGGTCCGGAACATCTAGTGCTATTTGGAGATAGGGTGGACGCCACAGTCGTGGTACCCGAAAGCCCATGATTGGATGCGTTGCCCGATCTTTATCGTACATAATTTTATCCACAGGAGGATAGTTAGAGAGAGCCCGTTGAATCGAAAGCTTTGTCGCTGCATAATTGTAATGATAGATTCGCCGGTAATCTTTCGCATCTGGATGAATAAAAACACTACAGATAACAACCCATTCATCCGCCTTCCCTTTAGGGATAATTCCTTCTTCTAGGGCATCAGCGACTGCCTTTGCTACTGCAGCTTGAGCTGGGCCGAAGATTTTCTCAGCATCACCCATGTCTTTAACCGTAACTTTTGGTATAATGAGCGTATGCGGTTTCGGTGGAAGATTCGGTCGAATCACCGCCAATAACGGGGAATGACCATGTGAAACATTCGTCATGCCGTGTGCAAAGGCGGTTCCAACCGGGCCAGACTTATCTCCAATAATCATATCCACGTGAGCAATTTCTGGTCCCTTACCTATGAGTGCTTCTCCAACTAAATACACCATTGGATCGCTTCCTCTGTTGTTCAAAGCAACGAGTTTGTAATCATTCATCCAATATTTAATGTTTTGTTGAAAATGCTTGCAAAGCTTTCGGCCAATTTTTTAGCCTGCCTCTAGAAAGTGAGATTTGAAATTCGTCAAATATGTGTTCGATTATAGCGCCGTTTGATGTTCCTTTTTTCTTTAACTGTATCATTCTTTCATTAACAGGTTCAGGTTGCCAGAAATTTAGTTTCAGAGGTTCATTCTCAAACATGAATTATTCCATTCATTCAGTATTTTGAAAATAATATAAAAAATCCCCTTTTTAGATAAACAAAAATAAGAATTAAATTGCTTACCATGTGATTTCTCGTTGAAAGAGCAGATAATGATTGACCCAGTTGGGATCTCCGGTTGCCTGATAGGTATGAAGTCGCCAGCCTTCTTGTTGATATTCGGTAATGACCTTGGCGATGTTCTTATGATGGTTAACTTGTACACAAACATACTCAAAATCAATTTCCTTCAAATGGCTTTCACCTATGATAACACAACAAGAATAGGGATAAAAGGATTAGCAGCTCATTGAGTTACTAGGTGGAGGAAGTGACGGAATCGGGTACAGACTATTCGGATTATCTAAAACACTCGGGAACCATTGTAAGTTTGGCTTCTCTCATGGCCGGTTTTGTTTTCACAAGCATAACCTTGTTTCTTACTCAACTTCAACCAGAGCAACTATACAGTGCCCTAATGCAGGTAGTTTTGCTTTTTCTAGGTTTCTTGTTTTGCATTTGGTTATATGTCGCAGCAGGTTTCGCTACTAGCGGAATTTTTTTAGTTAGGCGGAGTCCACCTTTAACAAAACAAGCTTGGCTATTGACCATTATGATTTAGGTTGGCTCTTTGGGATTTGGACTAATAATCTCATTGCTCTTTATTGTCTGGAAAAAGGTATTATGACAGTTTAGGATCAGTAAACTGTCAGTTAGCAAAAGTTTAGCAGAGGAACTAATATTCTTCGTTAATTTACCCTAAGTTTCTATAAACAGTTTCTTCTGAGCTCTTTATTACCCGGGCTGTTAGAATCATCGAGGCAATCTTCATGTTTTTAAGGCTCAAGAAAATCGCCGGAATCTTTGAGGGAGGGCTTAAAGGAACTCCATTCCTCATTGAAGGGAGTAGATATTGGACACTTGCTTCGATCAAACGCCCTTTCTTTCTTCATATACTCATCGTCGTGCTTCTTGAGGTTTTCTTCAAGGCTGACTTGCCTAGCCAGAAGCTCATTGTATTGTTCAGATACTTCTTCTGTGAGATTTTTCTCAATGAGGTCATTCTTTCTCTTTATAATCGAATCTAATTTTTGTAGCAACACATCTCAGACACTGATTTTTTTATTCCTAGGGAAATTCACACACCCTTATCTGAATCGCTGTGTAAAATAAAACTCATCCAAAAAATATTAGTTCCTATTCTTCCTCGAACAGCTCTCCGGAAGAATTTTTCACTCAAAGGTTCTTAAAAACTTGAATCGGTCGGTTAAAGCCTTATGTATATAGTGAGAATATCTAAAAAGACTGATTAGCAATTTTTTAGGATTAGCACTTGTCTCTCAAATGGGCTAATATTTTTGCTACAAGATTCTTCTCCTTATGCGCCTTTGAATCTCTAATAATTTTAGATAGATCTTTATCCATGTCTCCTAAATACTCATATCCGTCTAGTACTTTTGTGATAACTTCTTCTTCTAGGGGCAATCTTTCTTTACGAACGAGGTTTCTGAGATCTTCCCAGTCGTAGTCACCTTTTTCCACCTTCTCAAAGAATAATTTTGAATCGAATGGGTCTCTTACATTCCAACATTTTACAGCCACTAGCGCCTTGATGGTTTCTCTATTATGAGGGAGTTCGGAGAATAAGTATAGGTCGTACAGATCTCTACTATTGGCTCTTTGGAAAGCTGCTCTAATTTTTTCAGATAGAACCTCATCCCTTTGCATACATTGTACAGGAAATCTTTGGAACTCGCAATACTTGAAGTAAATCTCACTCTGGAGAAGAAGTTCTACAGGAGGAACGATAGGTTCTTCTCGGTAGCTAACCTAGAGTTCGAAGAGGGTTCCTGGATTCCATTCGTGGGTGTATCTTACCACTGCTAGATAGGATTCTGAAGTCTGGTTTTCTTCAACTACCGTGAAGTCTATGCCATACCAGCTCTTTTTGTTCAAAAGACCCTTGATTTCTTCGCGGAACTCCTTAGGACTTATATCGATGCTTGTAAAGTCGAGGTCCATTGAGAACCTGCCTGTCTTCCCAAAATATATCTTCTTTAGGGAGGTTCCACCTTTGAAAGCTAGTCTTGAAAGCATGGTTTTAGACATGATGCGTAAGACATAGGTTAGAACTATGTCCCGCTCAGCCCTATTTTCTGGTATCCCACTTGAGCGGGCGTAAAAGGTTACGTGTCTTTGCTCCAGCACCATTGCTCACCTTATTTCGATTTCGCTTAGCAGCTGAGATCTAGGGACGTTGTTGATTACTCTCCACTTCTTGGAAATCTTACCTGACTTCGGCCTCTTTGAGTCTAGGTATATTACCGTTCTTCCTATATGGTCTAGTAACATATTCTCTAGTTTGGTTGATAGTGGCTTCACGAGATCTTCCTCAGCAAGAAAAGAGATGATGAAGCCCAATCTTTGGATAAGGGAATGGGAGTTCATCTTTACCGCATACTTGACAAGCTTATCCTTATTGACTCGGGAGAGCCCTCGCCACATAATCCCCGCCAGTTGCTCTACCCCACCTGCATATCTCGGTTTATCGAATGAGTCTACCAGTGATTTTTCCTGCTCGGCTATGTTCACTAACGTATCGAAAATTACTTCTTTCCTGTAACCAAAGAACTTGTTCTTAGACAACGTTATGAATTTAAAATTGCTACCTGACCACTCGAAATCTGGCTTCTTCTTAGTGGTCGCAATGAATACCATGTAGGGAATCTGTGTAGTGAGTCCGTAATGACTGTTGGATGTGTAGTAACTGAAATAGTATGGCTCGATGAGAGAGGCACCGATAACGTAGGGATTTGTAGGTGGTATTCTGTCTGGGTAGCCATAGCTTAAAGGGATGAACTGATATAGACCTTGGGAAACTCGCTCTATCCACTTCTTTTCTTCGAGACTGTGTAGCAACAGATATGCATAATCTGGCGAACAACCCAAAGCCTCCTGAACGTTAGAAGAACGGATAATAGTCTCGTTTTCAGACTCCCAGGTGGCAACCAGCTTAGCTTCATCCGGTGAAAGACGCCGAGTTTCTCGTTTTCTCTGTAGCTCAAATTCTCTTAATTTTAGAACATCTTCACTTGTTATCCCGATCTGCTCGAAGGTCAGCAACTTCACTGGAATCTTTTCAAGCTCCTTTCTCAAAGAGTCCTCTACTTCCGGGCCAACCACTATCAGCTCGAATCTCATCAATGTGGGTTCAATGTTGGAGATCGCCGCGTAAATATTGATTATCCAATCGAGCATAGTGCGCCCTATCTTCTTAGCAGTAACTTCCACGAAAACGTCGGTGTCGTCGCTCTTCTTAAAATGGAAGTCGACAATCATTCGACCCGGTAAAACCTCGTTTACCGCCACGAGAGAGTGATCTCTATATATTCGGATGATCTCACGAGACACATAAGCCTCTAAAGTGCCCTCCATACTCTTCACCAGAAGGGAGAGGACATCAAGAATGTTATAAATTTTTCTCTTTTTCTTAGTTTTAGATTTTATTTTACTAAGATACTCGGAAATTTTTATAATGTGTTATTGATATCCATTGAAAATGTATGAAGTTTGTCTGTTCACGTGTTAATCTTAGGAGTGGGTGAACTTCATGTTTAAAATCAAGGGTAACTCCAATAAGAAAAAATTTCGAAATCTTCTTGCGAATTTTATATGATGGCAAATGCCTAAAATCCTGACTTTGGGCGGTGAAAGAAAGCTTACGTGTTTTAAATATAGAGGCAATGTAAGAGATGGAACTACAATTGTATTTTCTGGAATTTAATTCTTCATGCACTAATCATTCTTATTTTATGGCTAATCTTGTTTGGTGTTGCAGCAATTGGATCCATAAAAAAATACATGAAAACTGCAAAAACCCGCAGGTAAAATAAAACTACTCTTTGGGAAAAGAATGAGCTGAATTTAGAAGTCAGGAATCATCAACTGTCATTTTGTACTTTTCTCATAAATTTTGTAATAAATCAGATTGTCTTGACTAAAAATCGACTTGTCTAGAGTCCTGATTGTAAATGACCTTTGAGTAAACGCCACCAACGTTGTCGCGGATTTACCAATCCAAGCCCCTTTCGAAGAGCAGATAATGGTTTACCATGGTTGGTGAGCCTACAGCTTGGTAAGTGTGAAGCCGCCAACCCTCCTGTAGGTATTGGGTAATTGCTTTAGCAATTGTTTTGTGATGGTCAACTTGTATGCAAACATATTCAAATTCAACTTTCGACAAGAGCATTTCACCTGATATAATCTTGAAAAAACCTTGTAAAAAAATTAGTGTAGCGGTTAGATTCCCAAGGCTTTTGTGAGTAGTCTGGCTAGGAATTCTTGACCAAAACGTTAATACACTGTTATTTCTAATGCCCTTTTACTCAAGTCTCATAAATTATGGAGGTATCATGCATGGCAACTGAACCTGATGGGGTTGGCTACGAAATCCTCCACCGAAGGTTACTTCTTCGATGACTTGGGTTCGACTCCGCTTTTTGAACGCTTTATGCTACACCTAGCGAATGCATTCACGCAGCTTGCGTCAACACGATTAACTGAAAAACAACGCCTGTTACTGTTTGCTTCAAATCAAACACTACGTTACTATCCCGATCTTTCACCCACTGGGCTCGCAGATCGTCTTTCGCAGAAATTAGGTATGCCACTAAGTACTACAAAATTTAACCTAAATGTTCTCAAAGAGGCAGGATTACTGGAAACTAAACCAGCGAGTAGGCGGCGAACCTCTGCAAGTCTTACCTTTGGCGGGCATCTTCTCGCTCAACTCTTGTCAGAACCAAAACTGGAGTAACCAATACTCATGAGAAGGATTATGAGGATTATTTCTTGCAGATAGTCCTCGTGTCCCTTCTTTTTTTACATCTTTGAGGCGACTAATTGAGTAAGTTCAATTAACCGTGTGCTAAAACCTGCTTCATTATCATACCATGATACGACGTGAGCAAAGTTGTTGCTGAGAACTTCGGTGAGTTGACTGTCAAAAATGGATGAATGGGGATTACCGATAATATCGGTTGATACGATGGGATCTTCATTGTATTGTAAGATTCCCTTGAGATTCGTTTGAGCCGCCTTGCGGAAGGTTTGGTTAATTTCGTCTTTTGTTGTGGTTTTTTCAAGTTCAACGCTGAGATCGATGATTGATCCGTCCGGAACTGGTACGCGATAGGCCATAGCAGCAAGTTTACCTTCAAGCTGGGGAAACAATCGGATGATGGCTTTTGCAGCCCCTGTTGTTGTGGGGATGATGTTGATGGGTGCAGCACGAGCGCGTCGGTAGTCTTTGTGGATGGCATCGAGCATTCGTTGGTCGAGTGTGTATCCGTGTATGGTGGACATGAACCCCCGTTTGACTCCATAGGTTTCCATTAGAACTTTGATGACAGGAGCAAAACAGTTGGTGGTGCATGAGGCATTCGAGATGATGTTATGCTTGTCGGGATCATATGTGTGGTCATTGACGCCGAGAACAAACATGGCATCTTCTCCTTTTCCAGGGGCAGAAATTATCACCTTTTGTGCACCCGCCTTTTGGTGTAATGCAGCTTTGTCGCGGTCACGAAAAACACCCGTAGCTTCAATGGCGATAGCTACGTCCAGTTTTTTCCATGGGAGATTAGCGGGGTCTCGTTCCCGGAACATTTTGATAGGGTGATTGTCGATTATGATTTCATTGTGGGCAGCTTCAATGGTTCCAGGATATTGTCCATAAATTGAGTCATATTTCAGTAGATGTGCAACAATATTGGTATCGCCTAAGTCGTTTGCTGCAACGATTTCTAGATCTTTGGCCTTCATCACGCCACGGAGAAAATTCCGTCCGATTCGTCCAAGTCCGTTGATGGCAACTTTTACAGCCATAAGGTATTCCTCCACGGGGCTTGACGATTCAATAGTTTTTAGCTATAAGTGTTTCCGCCCGTTTCATCAGAATTTGATGGAACGTGGAATAGAAATTCAGAACCCGAAACCGTCTCAATTCTCCTGATTTTCAAGCTGTTCTGTGATGCTTTCTGGAAGCGATTCACGGGCGAGAAGGTAGATGATTGAGAGAAGAAACAGGTCGAAGTCAGCTAAATCTTCAATGTTAGCCCAAGGTGTAGAATCTTGGGTAACGCAGAGTATTAGGGGTTCTTTTCCCTCTTGCAGGGCTTGAACATTTCCCATTTTAAGATCAACTTCAAAGGTTGCCTCTTCACGCTCAATTAAAAGTCGATTTCCACGAATTTTGAAGCCTTCTGATTTTAGAATGTGTTTTAATCGTTCGAGGTTACGCTGTTGGGTGGGTTTTGGTTTTCCTGTCACTTGGAGGTCACGTTTTCGTCGAAGATCGAGCATCCACTGCTCGTCTTGTTTATCATTAGGGTTTTTCGAGTCCGATGCCCGTTTATTTGAACGTGGAGACGGGTTGATGAGGGACACACTCCGAGAGTGAATTTTTGGTATTATTGTAAGAGGGAACAATTGCGATGGTGATTGCCAGGACTGAGTTACATGAAGCCTCCAATGTTAGCTGACGCTTTGGCGATTTCGACATAAGCGCCCTGCACATCGCCTTGAGGAGAAACGTAGGCGATTACATATCCTTTGTCTCGCGCGGCAGTGATAACAATTGAACCTTGACCACGAACATTTGTTGCAACCAGATGATGATCAGTTGCTTGAATTGTGCTGTATTTAACTCCTTGAATTGTGATACTGGGTGGTTTGCTTTGAATTGCTGAAAGAATTTCAGCCCCAGCGATAGTCCAATTTGGAGTTGTAAACATTACAGTTCCATCATTTCGGATGACGGAAACAGCCATAATGGTGCTATCAACCTGTTGCATATAGTTGACCCAGGCTTGAATATTATCTGACATTTTTGTGCCTACACCTCTCACTGCCGGAGTACAATTGGTTTAGTAAGACATTTTTGATATGGCAGATAAAGGTTCTGGCAGAATGTGATGATTGAGCCTCACGATAAGGGAACCTTACTCTTTGTTCGAGTAATAACACGATCAAAGAAGCAAGGCATCGAATTAAATGAGGGAAAAAATTGCCAAGTGTACGTCAAGGCGCCTCCAGTTCGCGGTCAGGCAAACGCGGAGGTTGTTAAAGTGATTGCGAAACGCCTTGGAATTTCAATAGAAGATGTGCGTATTGTTTCAGGCAGAAAGTCGGAAAAAAAGACCCTGCTGATTGAAGGATTAGAGCCTGATAGAGTGCTTGCAATGATGCAGAAATAATGTTACTTACTGATTTTTGTTTGGGCATTATATGCCGTAATAATATCATTCACTGAGGTAGCTTCTTCAGGTGATTTATCGTAACGCCAAGTTCCATCAAATCGTGGGAATCGTATGGCAAGACCTTCATTGGGTGCCACTTGATTGAATGCACAGGTATGAACTGGGCTCCTAGTTATCTCATCTCCCACTACTTGAAAGACCAAGGCAGGGCGGAACCAAACATCGGCGTTCATCTTAGAATCTACTAAGGAATCTTTCTGGGGAAGGATGAGAGAATTGAAGCGTTCCGGAAGTTTTTCAAGTTCTTCGTCACTGAAGCCAGTCCCAACTTTGCACACCGTTCTGAATTCACCACTTTCCTCATCACGAACCGCCGCAAGCAGAGCGCCATAGGTTTTTGCTCGTCGACCTCTTCCCCAAAACGCACCTACTACAACAAGATCGACCGGTCCTATGGCTTGAGCTTGGTAAGATTCTTTGAGCTTTACCCACAGCCAGCTTCGTGCCCCAGCACGGTAAATTGAATTCAAACCAGTAGATTTTACGATTAGCCCTTCACTACCATGTTCTAGTGCATCACGGAACATAGCTTCTACATCTGATGAAGTAGCCAGTTCTTTGGCGGGTACAAGACGCGTATAGTTACTCTTCTTGACAATCTGTTCGAGATGGGCTCTTCGTTTCAAGTAGGGTTCCTGTGTGAGATCGATATCATCGACGTAAAGACAATCAAAAAAGAAAATAGCAACAGGTATCTCTTTGACCATTTCATCAATTTTGTATTTTCGTCGACGTCGCATGAGCACTTGAAAAGGTAGCAGCTTTTCCGTGTCTTGTTTATCAACTGCCACTGCTTCACCTTCCACAATACAAGTTTTAGATGTGAAATGCTCTTTTGCTAATTGTACAACGTCAGGGTACATGTCAGTTATTTGTTCAAGCCGGCGAGAAAAAATCGTGATTTCTTGATCATTTTTATGGATTTGCATTCGCTCTCCATCTAGTTTCCATTCACCTGCGAGTTTTCCTTCTAATTTTTCGATGATTTCCTGGGCAGTGGATAATTTCTGGGCTGCCATCATTCGAATTGGTTTCCCTAAAGATACATGAACATCCTCGATAGCCTGAAGCCCTTTTGTGGAAATCAATCCAGCGATGTATCCTAAATCGCTGGTGATGTTGTAGGCTCGTTCGATTTTTGCTCGATTTTCTTTGCCTCCAGCAAAGGCAACAGCCAGTGCATCGAGTACGGTCATTTCAGCTATACCAAGTCTCAATGCACCTGTCACAGTCCGGAGTAAATATCTAGCTTCAATTGGAATAGCCGCGTTGATTAGACCTGCTAGTGTCCGAATTTTGAAGTCTGCACTTCCTGTACCCTGTGCAGCAGCAATTTTGACCAGCGACTCATACACTTGTAAAACTGAAAGGGGTACCTGAAAAAGAGCAGTTTGTCTCTTTTGGGTTAACAACTGTTCACAAGCAATACCAATATCACCAGTTGTGTTAACTGTTTTAGTTACTTGTTTAGAATTAATTCCTAGCGCTATGGCAATTGCGTTAATCGCCATTTTCTCCGCTATTCCAATTTCTGGTTTACCCGTCCAGTCCGGGTAAAGTTTGCCCTGGGTCAGATAGACGACTCGATTCATCGTATCAGCATCAGATGTTTCTACCAAGTTTGAGAATAATTCGGCGAGAATATCAATCATTTCAAGTCGTTTCGTCGTGTTTTCTAACCGATCATAAAATTGGGAAACCTCACGATATTGCACTATTTATCGCCACTATTCAATTGACATCATTGGACAAAAAGCTATTTCGAACATTGCCAGAAATAGCGGAATTCTTTTGCATCAGTGTGTAGGAGTTCAATCTAGAAAAGTCCTGTGACGTTCGTATTTATGACTCGCTGTGAAATTTGCCACAAAGAATTCAATCTTTCAGAAGTTCTCCCAATTTGCTCTGCTTGTCTTCGGAAAGATACTGAATTATCAAAAAGCTTTGTTTGGAATGCACACAGTTGGCGCCAATATCTCTTTGAGCTACCAGAAACAGTACCCAAAGAAGAAAAAGGCTTGAAATGCAAGGTCTGCGCAAATGAGTGCATCATCCCTCCCGATGGTTTGGGCTATTGTGGATTGCGCAGCAATGTTGAAAGCCGTTTAGAAGCTAAGGTTTCGGCAACGAAAGCGTTGATGCACTATTACTTTGACCCTCACGTGACCAATTGTTGCGGATCGTATTTCTGTCCGGCTGGGACGGGTGTAGGCTATCCACAATGGGCAAAAAAGCCAAGTGCCGAATATGGATTTTCGAATCTTGCCGTCTTTTTTTATGGGTGTAGTTTGGATTGTCTATTCTGTCAGAATGTTTCACACAAAAGGATTGCACAAGGATCCTTGGTTGATATTGAAGATTTTTTGAATGTAATTGAGCAAAATCAGAAGATTTCATGTATTTGCTATTTTGGTGGGTCACCTGAGCCACAGCTACCATTTACAATTCGGGTCATGGAAAAGTGTCAAACTCGTTTTGAGGATCGTTTATTAAGACAATGCTTTGAGATGAATGGTCACGGGAATCCAAGTTTAATGAAGAGGATGGGAAGACTTGTAGAAGAAGCAGGTGGAATCATTAAATTTGATTTGAAAGCCTTCTCTGAACCGATATATCAGGCACTCTCTGGTGTACCAAAAAAGCCAAGTTTTAATAATTTCAAGATGTTAGCTGATTTCCTCTCTTTTGGGGAGCGAGATTATCCTCCTTTGATGGCAACAACTCTTCTAGTTCCTCACTATGTTGATGAACATGAGGTTACACAAATAGCTCAATTTCTGAAGGAACTGAACCAACCTTCTATTGAATACAGTTTGTTGATTTTTCATCCACATCATCTCATGAAGGATTTACCAGCAACACCATTAGATCAAGTTCAGCGTTGTTATGATGCTGTAAAAAGAGAACTGGGTAAGCCTCCGCATATTGGAAATCTACATTTACTTGCCGGACGTCTTCGACTTTAGGATAGGAAGCAGCGAAATTTTTATATGTCAGTGTAAGGTGCAACAGCACCAATATTACTCAAAGAAGGTGACACACCATATGTCACTCGGTGGAACTCCAATATTATTATTGAAAGAAGGTACAAAACGTGAGCGAGGCCGCGATGCTCAAGGTAATAACATAATGGCGGCTGTCGCAATTGCAGAGGCTATTAGAACCGCACTTGGTCCGAAAGGTCAAGATAAAATGTTAGTTGATAGCTTCGGAGATGTTACGATTACTAATGATGGAGCCACGATTCTGAAGGAAATCGATGTGGAACATCCTGCCGCGAAGATGATTGTTGAAGTCGCGAAAACCCAAGATGATGAAGTAGGTGATGGAACAACTTCAGCAGTTGTGTTGGCAGGTGAGCTCCTAAAGCAAGCTGAAATGCTTATTGATCAGAAGATTCACCCAACAGTGATTGTTGAGGGATTTCGGAAAGCGACGGAGAAGGCATTGAACGTACTTGATTCAATTGCTGTTGAAGATTCCAGTGATACAATGTTAAAGAAGGTCGCTATGACGGCTATGCAATCAAAGGTTGTCTCTGAATTTCGTAAAGTTTTAGCTGATTTGGGTGTGCTTGCAATCCAGCGAATCACCGATATTATCGATGGTTCAACCCAGGCTGATATTGACAACGTGAAAGTTGAAAAGAAGCAGGGCGGCACCATTCGAGACACAATGTTCATCGAAGGAATAGTCCTTGACAAAGAAGTAGTTCATCCTGGAATGGCCAAGCGGGTCAAGAATCCGAAAATTGCCCTCATCCAAAGCGCCTTTGAAGTTGAGAAGACTGAATTTACTGCTAAAATCGACATTCGAGAGGTCTCTCAGATGCAGGCTTTTCTTGACGAAGAAGAGAGAATGCTTCGGGATATGGTTGAAAAAGTCAAAAAGGTTGGAGCTAATGTCGTTCTATGTCAAAAAGGAATTGATGATGTAGCACAACACTTCATGGCACAAGAAGGAATTGTCGCAGTTCGTAGAATCAAGGAAAGCGATATGGAGAAGCTTGCCCGTGCAACAGGTGGAAAGCTCATTTCAAACCTTGATGATATTACAAAGAAAGATCTAGGATCTGCTCAATTGTTTGATGAACGGAAAATTGCTGATGATAAGATGGTCTTCGTAGAAGGAGCTAAGAATCCCAAGGCAGTTAGTATTCTCCTTCGAGGAAGCACCGATCTCGTCTTAGACGAAGCTGAAAGGGCTTTACACGACGCTCTCTGCGTTATTCGGAACGTGGTTGAGGATGGTCGTGTGGTAGCAGGTGGCGGCGCTCCGGAAGTTCATGTTGCGAAACAATTACATGACTACGCAGAAAAGCTTCCTGGACGTGAACAATTGGCAGTCATAGCATTTGCAGAGGCAATGGAAATCATCCCTAAGACTCTTGCTGAGAACGCGGGTCTTGATCCTATTGATATTCTAGCCGATCTCAAAGCTCGCCATGAGAAGAACGAAGTCAGTGCAGGTGTCGATGGTATCAAAGGCAAAGTTGGTGACTTAGCAAAAGCTAACGTCTGGGAGCCTTTAGTAGTGAAACGTCAAGCCATCAAATCAGCAAGTGAAGTATCACAAATGCTCCTTCGCATTGATGACGTCATAGCTTCTAAGGGTATGGCTGCTGGTGGCCCACCAGGTGGCCCACCAGGTGGCGGAGATTTCGAAGATTAAATAACATAACAACAAGAGGCGGAGAATGTGTCGAAGAAGGGACCTGAAATCGGTCCTAAACGAATGACCCGATATGAAAAATCCCGAGTAGTGGGAGCTCGTGCCCTTCAAATTTCCATGGGTGCACCAATTCTAACTCGCATTGGTCCCGATTTTCACGATCCTATACGAATTGCAGAGGCAGAATTGGAAAAGCGAGTACTCCCTATCACTATTCGTCGAAAATTACCCTCCGGGATTTTCGAAGACGTCGCACTCATCGACCTTGTCGATTAACATTCCCCGCTTTTCTTCTCTTTCTTCTTAGAAGGATAAACCATTCCAATTTAGCTATAGTTCGTTCAAATTGATAAAAGGATAGAATATGGCGACCGAACGGCCTCCGAATTTTAACCCATCGAAAGTCTTTTTGCGGTTTACGAACAAGCTATGCATTACAATTGAAAAAAAACAGGTTGTAATGGGTGCTCTCTAATGAAGCGGTTTCTGACATTTGATGATTTAAAAACAATGAAATATGATGAAATAGAATCTCTGCAAAACCGGAAATTCCGGGCGTTTATCCGGTACCAGGTCTACCCAAATCATCCCTTCTACCGACGATTATTCAAAAAACATAATGTCGATCCCTTTGATCTTCAGACTCCGACAGATTGGGCTAAATACGGACTTCCCCTTGTTAAAAAATCTGATTACAAGGAAAATCTTCGGGAATTTGTCCTTAACCCTCAACAAGTGGAAGGAAAGGATCGCGATCCGGCGGAAGTCATCAGAAACCTCCTCGATTATTACAAAGAAGCAGGTTACAAACAAGAGAGAAGCTATGTATTCAACCGAGGACTCAAAGTCAAACTCCGTATTGGTAAAGAGAAAGCCACACAGGAGCTCTTAGAACACATCAAACACCAATACTCCCCGCGTTTCTTCTGGTTCTCCTCTGGACGTGCCTCTGGGCTCCCTTCACCTGTATTCTTAACCCATTACGATAACGAACTCATGCTTAACAACATGGCAAAATCGGGAAAAATGGCAATCGACCCCTTTGTCAAAGAGGGATTCGAACTCCGTGCCATGAATCTTTTTCCGTCTGCACCACACCTTGGTTTCTTCGGTGTTGACGGGGGATTGCTTCAAATGGCTGATTTTATTGTCCGTTCCACTGCAGGTGGTGCGATTTCAACAGATAAGCTAATTCAGTTGGCTGAATTGTTTAAGGTGACAGGATTTGCGGCAATGCCTGGTTATTTACGAAATATTTTTTGTCGTGAAATGTTGGTTCAGAAGCCGAAATTAGAGAAACGTGGAATCATTTTGTTGGCTGGCGAACGGATTTACGATGTAGTGATTGACGATATCAAAGAATACTTTGCTGAGGCTGGAATGACGGAAACACGAGTAATTGGTGGCTGGGCAGCAAGTGAAACTAAGATTGGTGTAGCGTGTCAGTGTCAGGAAAAGGGCGGTTATCATAATCTCTCACCTTTAGCCTTTGCCATCCGTTTCGTCAAATTCACAGATGACGCAGGAAATTACGAATTTACCAGCCCAGAAGAAGGCGGGTATATCACCATTTTTCATGTGGATGGTAGGTCGTCTATGTTTGAAGGGTACCTCATGGGTGACCATGTTGATAAGGTGATTACTGGGAAGTGTCCACATTGTGGACTAGAAATGCCTTGCTTCTTCAATATCTCTCGGGAATCTGAAATTGATGCTCAAATGCAGGTAATGGGAATTGCTGAGGAGAAAATTAAGGGTGCAACTGTCAATCTGACAGCTTTACGTGAATCACTGTTGGCTATGAAAGAAACTGATGAAGTGCAAATTGTTGTGAGTAAGGCGAAACCTAGTGACCAGTATTCGATGGATGTCCTTTCGTTGAATGTGGTCTTGAAGGCAGGATCAGATAAAACCAAAACGCAAAGAACAATTCAAAAAATAACGAAGACTGAAACAGAGATTACTCCTGTTATTCATTTCATGGATTTAGAATCGCTCTTAGAGCAGGCGGGCGGGTTAAAATTCCAGGAAATCGTCGATTCGCGAGTTAAACCTAATTAGAAGAAAAATGGGGAGTGGAGCCTCGGGCGGGGATTGAACCCGCGACCAGCAGCTATCTCGAAAGTCAATGACTGTTTACGAGGCTGTCGCTCTACCACTGAGCTACCGAGGCGTTGATAGTGGGTTGAGTGGGGACACCCAAAAAGATTTCGTCATAGGAGTGTATAGTAGAGAAGAAGGGATTTTTCATGACAGATAAGGCTAACACCGTCCGTGACCTTGGTGAACGTGGTTTGATTCGATGGTTTCAGGATTTAATCACCCAATTTGATGAGGCATTACTATCTGGAATGGAAGATGCAGTTGCAATACCGTGGGATGGTAATGCGCTTGTTGTGAATTGCGATATGCTTGTTGCCTCAACAGACGTTTTGCCGGGAATGACTCCTGCTGAAATTGGGTGGAAAGCAGGAGTTATGGGATTAAGTGACTTAGCAGCAAAAGGAGCTACACCATTGGGAATGATTGTTTCACTGGGGCTTCCCAAAGATACAGAGGCAAATTTTGCTGCAGCACTTGTGGGTGGATTAAATTGTGTGATTCGAGAACATGGAACATACTATCTTGGTGGAGATACAAATCAGTGCTTGGAATTAGTAATTGATTGTACAGCTTTCGGAAGGGTTCCTCAGGACAAGCTCATTAGAAGAAGGGGAGCCTCTCCTGAGGATATTATTGCTGTAACAGGTGATTTTGGATATACAGGTGCCCTGTTTGAATCGGTTCTAAATGATCGAAAAAAGCCTGCGAAAGTTGTCGAGGAGATTCGAGAAAAAGCGCTCCATCCACGGGCTCGCATTCCAGAAGGTAATGCACTAGCAAAAACGAGTGCAGCATCTGCTGCAATAGATAGCAGTGATGGTTTAGCCTGGTCATTGCATGAAATTGCAGCAGCAAGCCACGTAGGCTTTCATATTGACAACCTTCCAATACCGTCAATTTGCTCAAAATTCGCAGCGGCTCATGATTTAGATGTGGTTGACTTCGCCCTTTACGGCGGCGAAGAGTTCGAACTCGTTGTAACCATCCCTCCCGACCGATGGTCGAAGGCACTTCAAGTAGTAAATAAGGTGGGTGGAAATCTAATTCCGATTGGAAAAATCGTTGAAGCGCCTGAGAAGGTGTTACTAAAGGATGGTAAGGAAATTTCTATTGAGCCTAGAGGTTATGAGCATTTTTTAGAATAAGAGAAATGGCGGGCTCGGGGGGACTTTCGGTATCGTAGTACACGATCATTCGAACCCCCGACAATCGGGTGTCTCCGATACATTCGGCTTAAGAGCCCGACGCTCTGCCTGGCTAAGCTACGAGCCCGTGTTTGTGCAGTTTTTCTAGCACTTACTTTAAAGCTTTCTGAAGAATGGCTGAGCCGTAGGATTTTATACTTACATGTGTTACAAAGGCAAAATAGGATGACTGCAAAACAAGTTGTAATTGCTGGAACTTTTGATATTCTTCACCCAGGACATGTTTTTCTGATTTCAGAAGCTGCAAAGCTTGGTGAAGTGACCGTGGTTATTGCGCGGGATGAAAATGTTCTTCGTGCTAAAGGTCATCCTGTGATTGTTCCAGCAAAGCAACGCCTCTTCATGGTTCAGGCTCTGAAAGGAGTTAGCAAGGCGATACTTGGTAATTCGGGACCAGATTTCCTTAGCATTGTTGAGGAATTAAACCCAGACATACTATTACTAGGCCCTAATCAACAAATGTCAGTTGACGAGGTGCAAGACCGTTTACGCCAACGCGGCCTGAAAACCAAGGTGATGCGGCTGGATCAGCTATTCACTGAATACCCGTTAAGCAGCACAACGAGAATTATTGAGAAAGCGTATATGAATCGGAAAGATCGAATTTCACAGTGATAATATCTTCATCTGATACGCTAAGTTTCTCGCGAAGATTTATCGGTGCAATTATTTCTACAACATTAGGGTGATGATGGGTTCGTTCAATTATGAGTATAGCTGCTTTTTGTTGATCATTAACTGTTGCAGGATAACACGTTACTGGACCAAAGGTGCGATCTCCACTAGCAAAACCGTGAATTTCGATTCCTATTGTTGCCCTAAGCAACTGAAACTCGTTAACATCCGAATTAGAAATCAGCTGGATATTGAGAGTTCCAGGATAGGGATTGAAGCCTAATTTTTTTCTGAATTGTTTTCGATATCCTTCTAATTGGATATAGTATGCTCCTTCGCCTAAACCAGTAAAAACGCGCCCTTGAAAGCTCAAAACCCGTTTTTTTGTCATCGCAAGTTCTAAGATGGATTGTATCTGTGTTAATTCTTCAACTCCTTTTTGTCTTATGCGAATTAATTGCCCACGAGTATTCAGGGTGCGTCGAATCCAACCCATGCGTTCAAGTGCAGCAATTCTCCGTGACGCAGTTTGTTGACTGGTTTTCAGTAGATGTGCTAGACGTGAGGTTGAGGTGCGGATACTGTTGTTCACTGCACCAAGTTGAGCCAGTGTTAGAAGAGTAAACCACAACTGATCCTTCAAGCCATCTTCTCCTTTTGTTTTAGTTCCAGTCGGGCTTTTGTAGCTAATCGATGGGCATGCCGAGTTGGCTCAGGAAGCCGATATTTTGTAACGCATTGCAAAGTCATTTTCACAGCCGTTTCAAGGGAAATTCTGTGACCTACACTAACATAAATTGGGTTACATCCTGATTTGGAGTTTATTCTTGCTCCAATCACCTCATCGTCTAGTGTTATTGTTTCGTATGGATGTGAAGTGGAATTAATTTCTCCACAGAGTAATCGTTTTGCTACACCAATTGTTGGGATGTCTTTCAAGATACCGAAATGACTTGCAGCACCTAACTTCCGTGGATGTGCTCGTCCATGTGCATCAACAAAGCATATGTCTGATTGGTTTTGGAGCGAGGCATATGCAAGGGAAAGTGGGGAAAATTCCCGAAAAGAAAGAAAAGTGGGTATGTAGGGTACAGTTACATGGGAATACACGATTTTTTGTTCAAGCACCTCTAGCTGAGGAAAACTCAGAAGCACCGCAGCACCAATCGCTGTTTGATGAAGGTAAGCTACATCTAGACCACAAACCGTTTTTATTGGACCCTTAAGATCGTCTTTCTCGATCATGCGGCTTACCAAACTCTCTTGAACCTGTCGGGCTCTACTAGTGGAGAACTTCTGTGATGGGGACGCCATATCCCATTTAATCTCCGAGCGTTTTTTGGAGCGATGAAATTCCAGTAAGTAACCTACGATTTTCAATCGCGGAACTCAAATCTGCGCGGGTTCTCTCAATTAATCCTCGAGCTACATCTGTTTTTCTTCGTACTCCTTTAGTTAAACCACGTGGAAAATCAAAGTTAAGTAACGTAGCATAAATTAGCTCCATTACTGAAAAAGCACGTTTGGCTTCTTCTAAATTATCATTTGTTAAAGAGTCTAAGGCGTATCTTCGTAGTTCTCCAACTAAATCTCCCAATCCATGAAGATATCCCACTTCAGTGACACCTATCTCTTCCGGTCGTGGTAGAGTTTGTTGTTGGCGAAATGCCAAAAAAAGAGCGGCTTCAGCTACTTCGCCTTCTGCATCATGAACCAAACCTATCACGGGGAGTTGACTTAATTTTTCAAGATGAATTTGAGCGCCTTTCATCTTTGTTTGGGCATTTTCAATGGATTTTTCAGCCTTCTTTAGTTCATTACGATGAATTGCTGAAATTGCTTCTCGTGTTACTTTCAGAACTTCGTGCATTTCATTAATGAGAAGATCACGTGCTTCGTTTTGTTTAGCAAGTTTTGCATAGATATTCTTGCCAATTCCTTCGAGGTTCAAAATTTATCGCTCCTTCTAAGGTGAATTTTTCGCCGGAAGCTGCTGTGAAAAGCAATCATTTAAATGATTGGCTTTGAGTGAAGAACCGGTCGATTTTGTGGTTTCAACTGAACTAGCGAAAGTTTATCGAAAACAACGGTACCGCTTCATAGGCAAGAATAGTGTGCTGAAGAAGTGTTATCATCTTCACAAAGCGTTAACTCAGCAACGTCCATGTTATAAACAAACTTTCTATGGAACGATTACAACTCATCGATGTATGCAACTTTCTCCAACTTTTAATTGTACTCAAGCCTGCCTCTTCTGTTGGCGGACTATGCCCGGTGATGAGGGAATTCCTATCACCCAAGAGCGAGAGATTCCAGATGAACCAGCTGAAATTTTGGATAACGCCGTGATTGCACAAAGAAAAATTCTCGATGGATATAATCCAGTATGCCATCCTAAGGTAACGCCGAAAATGTATGAAGAAGCACGAAATCCGCGTCATGTTGCTATTAGTTTAGTAGGAGAGCCAACATTGTATGAACGCCTCTCTGATTTGATTCAAGAAATTGAACATCGCGGTTGGACGAGTTATCTTGTTAGCAATGGTACAAACCCACAAGTTCTAAAGCAAATTGATGAGCCTACGCAGCTGTATATTTCTCTTGTTGCACCTGATAAGAAAACTCACCAAGAACTCTGTCGGCCTTTAGTGAAAGGAGCTTGGGAGCGTTTGCAAGAATCATTAGATTTGTTCTCTACACTGTCCTGTCCAACGGTTGTGCGAATGACTCTAGTTGCAGGACGTAATATGCAGAAAGTTTCACAATATGGGCAAATGCTAATTGAAGCAGAACCCGATTTCATTGAATGCAAATCATACATGCATGTTGGTGGAAGCATGAAACGATTATCCCGTGAAAATATGCCTTCTATGAAGTCAATTAGAGAATTTGCAGAAGACCTCGCTAAGGAGACTAGCTATTTGGTTACTAATGAAGACACCGTTAGTCGAGTGGTACTACTATCGAAAAGTCCCTAAGGTTTGCTTATCATTAAGCCAATGGGAAGTGCTTTGATTCTATCCCTTCAGGCGTTACAATAAGAAGGTCGATGCCTTCTCCTGACATGGCATCTCGTCGCGTAGCTGAACGGATTGCCTTAACTGCAAGCTGAACTGCTTCTTCTTTGGTAAGGTCTTCGCGATAATTCGCTTCCAACACACCTAGCACTAGAGATGTAGCAGTGCCAACTGCTGCATAAGTTTCTTTGATAAGGGATCCAGCCAAATCAAGGCTGTATAGATGTGATCCATCAGAATCTACACCGCCAATCAAAGTTTGAGTAAGATATGGCATGTACTTGCGACTGAAGAGAATGTTGGAAAGCAATTGTGCTGCCGCATTGACTGTAATCGCCCTTCGATTTTCAAGCTCAAAAAGATTGGATTCAGCCATTAAGAATGACGAAAGCATTTGATAGTCTCCACTTACACCTGCACTTCCGACAACGATGTTATCGGTTATCGGAAAGACTTTCTTTCCTGTTTTACTGACAACGGTATAACCCCATAGAACTCGCTTTTCGGCTCCGATCACAACTCCGTTTTCAAAGGTTATTCCAACGGTTGCGGCACCAAAGAAGGGGGTGATATCTGTTTGTCCACTCATGATTAATTACCTGCCTCAGCTATCGTAGGGAAGCAATTAAAAAACCTTTTTGACTTGCTTCTTATTTGGGCTGGAATATATCTTGAACCCATTCACCAAATTGAAGTACATCCAAAGTAGCAAAGAACTGCTAGACGTAGCCTTTGCTCGTGCTTCAAAACTAACATTGCCCAAGTCAAAGAAACCCGCCCACGTACGGGCAAGAGACAAAGAAATTGCTAAACTAAAAAAAGTTAATGACGTTCTGGCTTTTCGACTTGAGGACATTGTCTCACGATTTCCCAATTTTGATGAAATTCATCCTTTTTATCGTAATCTTGCTGATACTGTTGTTACAATTGATGAGATACGACAGGCTCTCGCCTCGGTATCATCAGCCACTCGAATCATTAGAGGAATAATTCAGGATAACATTCGAAAATTACGAAAAGCAGAATCGCCATCTGCAGCACGTAAGTTGAGATCCGCGGCTTATGGGAGAATCTCTTCCGTAATAAAACGCATAAAACCCCGCCTCGCAGTTATCCGACAAGCTGCCTTAGAATATCGTCGATTTCCCTCAATCAATCTGGAGTTACCGGTTATTGTTGTTGCGGGTTATCCTAATGTTGGCAAAAGCTCGCTTGTTGCCCTACTTTCCTCCGCAACGCCTGAAATTGCTGAATATCCCTTCACTACTAAAAAAATTAGTGTAGGTCATATTCCCTTGGATTCAGAAGAGGGACAAATTCTCGATATTCCGGGACTTTTAGACCGACCGATGGCGAAAAGAAATCCGATTGAACAAAGAGCTATTGCAGCAATTCAATATTTAGCGGATACCATAATTTTCCTCATTGACCCAACTTTGAACTGTGGTTATGAACTTTCCAGTCAAATTGCATTACTTGCCGAAATAACCAGTACGTTCCCTAATTTTGACATATTTCCAATATTAAATAAAGGTGATATTGCTTCAAAAACTGAAATTATGACTGCCCGCGATTCCATTGATAGGCATGATCTTCTAGTTATTAGCACATTGACAAAGGAAGGAGTGAAACAGGCTTTTCAGAAGGTTGTTAATCAATCTGAGAAGGTTCAGGAGAAACTCCGTCTCCTTCAAAGCCGATCCCTTTGACTGAAATGTGTGCAGGAGTGCCTACTTCACCTTTCACATCGAATTTGATATTGAGGAACTTTTCTACAACATGAATGTTTGTTAGAGTATGCATAGCAAGTTCAGAAACAAAAAGTGAGGATTCACCTTCTGCTAGCGCGATATAGGGGATGATCATATCAGCTTGGTGAACATCGACCGGAGCAGATGTTTTTAGCTCTTGAATTAATGATGTAGCCGCTTGTTCACCAACAACTTCAGCCTTCAGCTTCCGCTGGCCGAGAGCATCTGCTCCTATTATGCGATTGTTTTGCTTGCTAGTCCATAGGCTGATGCCGCTGCCAGGAGACAGAGTATCTGAGCGGTGTTCGATTTCAATGGTTTCGATCATATAGCCTCCCTGCGAGAGAGTATTTGTGGCCGCGTTGGCTTGTCGTTCGGCCACATGACGAGGTAAAAATCCGCAGTGAGACAGGCCAAATATCTTAGGGGTTTCTTGAGCCTTCTTCAAGCATAAGGAGGTTAATTTTCTTACAGGGAGAAGATTGGTGTTGATGCGACCTCCACCTCGTGGATAGTAACCTCGTTTTTCTATTTCCACCATACCCTGATAGTTCATTTGCTGTAAACGAGGAAGTAATACATGTTGTAGATATTCTATGGGAGGACTCCAGGCGACATTGGTGCCCCCGGAAAGTTGCGCACGGACAGGTTGTTCACAATAGGGCGCAACAATCATGACACCTTGCAACACAAGCGTAATCGCCCCTGCAGTGCCGATATCAACTGTAACTTGTCCTCCCTTGCGATTTTGGGGAATGAATTCGATTCGGTTTGAACCAACGTGCGTTCCTTTTACTTGAGCACGCGTTAGTTCTTTGACAGCTAAAATTCCATGAAGATGTTGAGGGCGGAGTCCAGGTGTTTTCCTCTTAGCGCGGATTTTCTCGACAACCACCGTTTTCCCTAAAACCGCCCCAAATGCAACAGCTGAGCGGAGAATTTGCCCTCCTCCCTCGAGAACCGAGCCATCTATTTCGACAACCATTTTTCCGTCACTGAAATTGCTATATACTGGTTGAATTAAAGTGCATATGCAATGACAGGAATTGGTATTAGTACGGTGCAGGTTCATTCAAAGAAATGGCTTGCATTGGCTCTTGAACAAATAGGTGACAAACTTGTTGCCTGTACCTCATCTCAGAATTCTGCGCAGGAAGCAGAAAATAGCCTTAAAGGAATCCTCCAACGGCTAAAGCGATTAAAAGAGTTGGATGAGTCATTCAAATCTTCCCGAATGGATGAGATAGGAAACAGGCTTGGTCAGCTCTCATATGGGATAGGACACCCATTTAGCCTTGAAGAAATTTCCCAGAAAAACTGGTCCCCTGCACGTCTAGCGATCTCAAAACAATTGTTACAGGTAAAAAAAGGGAACGTCATCTCTTATGGAGGATTAGCAACACTCTGCAGATCTTCACCTCGTGGAGTGGGATCTGTGATGCGAAGTAACCCTGTTCCGTGGGCTATTCCCTGCCATCGTGTCATTCACTCCAATGGAACACTCGGAAAACTTGGAGGAACTACTAGCGGTACTAAAGAGAAAGCAAGGATTTTACAAGCAGAAGGAGTGCCCTTCAATTCTAATGGAACTGTACAAAGAAAGGCAATTCTAAAGTAGGTGAGAGACTTTTGCGGCGGCCAGGCTTGTTCATTGGGAGATTTCAACCACTTCACAATGGACATGTACACGCCTTGAAAGACGTTTTTGCGCAAGAAGAACAAGTTATTATGGTTATCGGAAGTGCGCAGGCATCTTATACGCCGGATAATCCGTTTACAACTGGAGAACGCCTCCTGATGTTAAAAAGTGTCTTAGAAGAATTAGAGGTTCCATGTTCGCATTTTCAGATTATTCCGATTCCTGATATCCATAATTATCGAAAGTGGGTGAACCACGTAAAACAATATGTGCCACCATTTGGTATAGTGTACACAGGCTCAGAAACGACCCACCAATTATTTTCTGCGCAAAATCATCAAGTTAAGGAGATTGTTTTGCGTGAAAAGAAGATACTTTCTGGTACCGAAATAAGGCGACGGATTATTCAGGGAGAAGATTGGGAATCTTTGGTCCCTCGAACGGTGTTTAAATTAATCCAGCAATTCGATGGCGTTCAACGAGTTAGGTCGCTTTCTTTTTAGTATCCGCTCGTCCTACAATTTCGAGAATTCTTTGAAAGATACCTTTTCGCCGATCTTGCGATGAACGATAAAGCCGTTCAACGATTAACTCTGGAGTGGATTTTGCGATTTTACCAAATTCAGGTGAGCGATTGACCATTAGATTGAGTTGAGAATCTAAACCTGTAGCCTCAATACCATCCACACGGATGGGTACGCGGGCCATTTGAATAATATCTTCTGCTAAATGAGAGACGAATATTACACAAGAATTCGGATTTTCTGAAAACAGTTCGAGAATTGCAGCAACCACTTTTGCTGCAGCACCCGGTTCAGTACTCGCCTCCCATTCATCGAAGAGGGCAAGTTTGGACGCGTCACTTAGTACAATATTCGCCAGATTAGTCAATGAGGATTCAAAAGCTCCAGCAGAAAGCATGCCAGTCGCTTTTGCATAATAATACAGTTCGTCAAAGATACCAACCTCTGCTTGAGAAGCAGGCACTAACATGCCCATTTGCGCCAGAATCGCAATCTGTGTCACATTTTGGAGTAAACAGCTTTTTCCTCCACTATTTGCCCCGGATAGTAACACCACACGTTCTCCGTCAGTTAGTTCTGGTGTCCAGTGATTTTGTCCGATTGTATAAGAAACTGGAACGACTTCGAGCTTACCTGATAATGCTTCATGTGTGAGAAAGAGGTTTCGACCATTTTGAAATGCTAACCCAACTCCATTCTCCTTTACTTTCGGAACTGACAGTTTATAGTCCCTCGCAAATTGTCCAATTGCTTGAAAAACGTCGAAGTCTAATAATATCTGCACCGCATCTTTGATTATTTTATCAAAATGCTCAAGTTTGAAAGCTACTTCGGTTTTCAACCGGTGTTCTCGAGCATGCATAGCGCGTCTTAGGTTATTTTGTAGATTACTTGCATGTTGACGGTTGGCTTGAATTGGCAATGCAAGGCTTTGTGAAAATATTCCATCAACCCATTCGAGTTCATTTCGTTCAAGTTGCAATAAGCGAGCCAGATGATCCTCAGAATCTTGCAGGGCTGAAACTAATATTTCAAAGACCTGAGGAGGTAAATATTGGCGAAGCTGTTCTGCACCAATGGATTCAGCAGTGGATGCTTCAAGAATGCTGATTATTTGATCGCCTTCAAGGACCACCTGACTACTTGAAACCTCATTACGAATCCTGTCATTTGCCCAGATTTCTGTTTCACTTAGAATAGTTTCGAATTTTTGAGTAGCCAATCGAAGGCGGTCGTAATCGGAATCAGCTCCTTCAGAAATCTCTCCTGAACTAGTGATCTTAGTAGTCATTGACGCGAGTTCAGTAAGGGCAGGTAGATCGAGTTTTTCAGTAAAGCTTTGAAGAGCAGTGGTTGGAGGAAGTTTAGTGAGCGCCTCTGCAGCAGCACATATTGCTAGAATAGTTTCACGATTTGTTGCATAAAAGGCAATTATCGATTCGGGTGAGACCTCAGCCTGAGTAAATTCAGTTTTTAATAAATCTAGATTACCTGCATGTTCTGCGACTCCACTCATCCCTCCCACTTCTAGAGCTGCAATGATGTAATCGTATGATTTGAGATATTCGTCCAATCTTTCTCCTGGTTTCAATCGGATGAGCCGTGAGGTTTGTCCTGCTTTGTACTGTTTCATAAGATTATGTGCCTCATCATTGTCGGTGAGTATAACCCGCCATGTTGCCAATGAGGACGTTGCTCCTCGACGAAGAGGACGAGCGTTTGAGAGCAAATTACCCATGTGCGTTAGTTGTTCCATTGAGCACTGGTTGACCAGTTCAAGGGCCTGCTGAAACCAATCTAGACGTTGAGTGATCACATCGATTTTTGACGAAGGAAGGGGATGGTAGAGAGACAACTTATCTTTAGCAAAAAGGCTATTCGCGTATGACTGAATGATACTCAGAATACGTTGGTAAATCGTTCGAATATCATCGGTTTTTAGAACTTCAAGTGCGCTGATGCCTTCGCGTATTGTGTATGCATCCTGTACAATGTCGAGGGCTTTTTTCTTTCCTACACCAGGAATGCTTGCAAGTGTTGCCACTTGTGCATTATTAATAATTTCAAGGGCAGCACGTTCGGAGCCAAACACATCAATTAGTTTTTCAACAAGGCGGGGGCCTACACCTGGAATTTGGTCCAATCGTTCTAGCTCTGGCAAATAGTTTCCTCCCGTTCTAACAGTGCATTTTTGAACCGCTATTTAATCTTCACCGTTCCCCGATACCTACGAGAATTGGATTATTCTCTGTTCGGTTCCTGTCTCATCGACGGGCACTGCCAGAAGGCTGTTACCTCCCGTCTCGGACCAGGCGTTTTCTGTCTCCATGGAACTCGTGGTGACAGTTTCTAAATTGTAACTTGCATTCATGCCCCTGTCAATTAATAATCCACACTTTTCACATCTAAAGATTCGAGTTGAAAGTGAAAACTTTTCTTTGATATTTCCACACTTTGAACAACATCTAGAAGATGGATAAAATCGAGGTGCGATGATTAATTGGGATCCATACCATTTGGTTTTATATTCAAGTTGACTTCGAAAAGTGAAGAATGCCACATCCGCTAAGGATCTTGCTAGTCGGTGATTTTTCAACATACCACTCATATTGAGTTCTTCAATAACGATGATTGACTTGGTTTTCGCTAACATCGTAGTAGTTTTATGAAGAACGTCTCGACGAATATTCGTTACTTGAACGTGCAATCTTTGTAATCGGCGTTTAGCTTTCTCCCAGTTACGACTACCCTTCTGTTTTCTAGCAAGATATCTTTGAAAGCGTTTTAATTTTCTTCCATATCGTTTCAATGCCTTTGGGTTTTCTATAACTGAACCGTCGGATATTGTAGCAAGTCGATTAATTCCCAAGTCCACTCCGACTATAGGACCAACATTTTTAGGTACACTAATTTCTTCTCGAACTTGAAGTGATACAAACCAGCGTCCTGCCTTTTCAGAGATTGTTGCAGATAAGATATGTACTCTATTCGATTTGGAAGGCAAGTATCCTTGCTCTTTTAGTTTGATTCGCCCCAATCGTGGAAGTTGAATAAAATGTTCAAACACTCGAATTTTTCCCGTTAATCTAAATGAACCTAAGCCTTGTTTCTTCGATTTGAACTTCGGGAATCCAGGTTTTTGACCGTTTTTTAATCTACGGTAAAAATGTTCGAATGCTTTGTCGAGGTTGCGAAGAGATTCTTGAGGTGCACATTTTGATACCTCATACATCCAAGAAAACTCACCGAGTTTAAGCTGATTCAGTTCACGATGCAATTCCATGGCATTTGGAGCCTTACCCGTTAATTTGTAAGTCTCAATTTTTCGACGGAGTCCCCAGTTATAGGCGAATCGTGCACACCCCGCATGTTTTCGGTATAGTGTACGTTGCCTATTATTGAGTTCAAGTTCTGTTTTAAATCCGCGTTGGATAATCATCGGAGCAGCTCGTCTCGTTTAATAACAAAATGTCTTTTTATCCTTCACCCCCCTGCGTAGAAGTGGATAAATGACTTTATAAGGTACAATGAAATTCCACTGGGTTTGTCATTTAATGAAAACGAGGGCATAGAACAGTGATACCAACTATACTCGTAGCAGTTTTCGGGCTACTGGTGACATTCATTGTTACTTTTATTGTGATGCCTTATGTCATTAAGGCGATGAAGAAGCGCAACATTGTTGGTGTTGATGTTCATAAGGTGGATAAACCAAAAGTCGCTGAAATGGGTGGAGTTGGTATACTCCTTGGTGTAACTGTTGGAAGCCTTGTTCTTTTTGTTTTAGCCGGAATATTTGTTACTGGATTTTTTGATCTGCGGATCTTAGTTTTTCTGTCAGTAGTTCTGATTGCAGGTTTCATTGG
>JAEOSK010000053.1 GCA_016840405.1 Candidatus Hermodarchaeum yapensis | reverse complement strand
CCTTTAGTATCAAAGCATAGAACGCAACCTGAAACCCAGATGTTTCATTTAATACTCCAATTTGATCAAAGTTTCTCTGACCATAATTTTTTCAGGGACACGTTGTTTCAGTAATTGTTCTAGTTGTTGCTCTCATCATCTTTTCTATGACCGCTAGGAATTAATTGTTTCCATCAACCAAATCGTTAAATAACATACAAAGGTTCACAATGATTATGTCTGAAGCAAGAAATGGTGATACTGTACGCGTCCACTATGTGGGGAAATTTCCCGGTGGCAAGGTATTTGATACGTCCTTAGAAAAGGAAGCCATTCGGGCAGGCATCTACAATAAAGGTCGCGATTACAAACCCCTCAAGGTGACTTTGGGGGCAGGACAGGTCATTAAAGGATTTAATGATGCGATTGTGGGATTGAAGCCTGGTGAAGAAAAAGCCGTGGTGCTTCCACCGGAACAAGCTTATGGAAAAAAGGGTAGCCATCCAATGGCTGGAAAAACTTTGGAATTCAGAATTATCCTTGTGGATATCATCGAAACAAGCTAGTTGCCCTTGCAGTTGCAATGGCTACATTTAACTACTATTCCATAAATAAAAAACATTCATTTGCAAAATTAGATGAGAAGTAATGGTTAAGAATGAAGGCGTAATAGAAGATGTTGGCGGTATTTTACTAATCATCGGTGTTATTGTTACTGTTCTATCAGTGGTTCTTATTTTGCTTGCACAACAACAGATTCCTGTCTACTCAGGTATTCCAGTAGACTCTCCAACGTTTGCAATATTGGTATTTTGGGTAAATCTACATAATATATCAATGCAAAGTCTAACTATTGGAGTCATTATGATAATCATCTGTATGATAATATGGATGGCTATCCGCGTTTTGCGTACTTATCGTTTATTTTTCCCTAAATATAGTTCGACCTGACCTTGTGACTTTGAGAAAAATGAGAGGGAGAAACGACATTATAATCCCGAATTCTACTAGAGTTACAATTAAATAGAGCATTCAGCGACGTTGCACGTTAGATGGGGGTTCTGCCTGCAATGTTTCAGCCCAAAGTACATCCTGCTCTCCGGTACTCCCGATATATCCTCTGTATCGGTTTCATGATTGCCTTCATGGCCTATCTAGTCCCTCAATATGCGTTATACATTCTCATCGCGGGGACATCGCTTTTCATAGTCGGATTTGTTCTCCAAATCTATCTATATCGGATTTCTTCGAGATACCGTGTGAAAACCAGTCTCGGTATTGACTTTCTGTTTCCTAACATTGACCATTGGATTGTTGCGGTTGATTATATCGCCATGCCTGATGAACCTATTCCTACAGAAGCTGAACTCGCTGAAGCTGAGATTGCTGAATTAATACAAACTATTCAGCTTCGTAAACGTAAAAGCAGAGACGCCGCCAATCAGCTGGCGATTGGTGGGCCCAAGGTTGTCCCCTATGTGTCACAACTTTTTAATGAGGAACATCCTGATCCCCGATTTAAGGCTGCAGCCATTCTTCGACACATGGGACCTCGTGCCGCAGAGGCGGTTCCAACACTAATCGATGGTATCAACGATGCTGATCCGGGTGTTCGTGCTCAAGTCATTTGTGCACTCGCACGAATCGGTCCAAAGTCTTATGATGCGATTCCCGCTCTTGTGAATCAGCTGAGTCATGAAAGTGATGATATCCGAATTTGCACCGCCCTCGCTATTGGACGAATACATCGTGGAAGAAAGGCAGAAGCCAGTGTGGTGAAAAGTGTATCAGCTCTTCTTGAAGATCCTATGCCCAGTGTTCAAACCGCGGGGCTCATTTCGCTTATCTCCTTGGGTCAAAAAGATAAGGACACTGTTCCACTGCTGATTAACGGGTTACGAGATCGAAATGCAGTTCTAGCGCTTTTATGTACTGAGAGCCTTGGTTTTGCTGGAAAGAAGGCAGAAGAAGCGTTTCCCGATCTCATCGACGCCCTTGATGTCCAACACCCAATCATCCAAATTAAAGTGAGCCATGCGCTCTATCGCATCGGGTACGATCCTCTCGCCTTACTCCGATCACTTCTGACTGCAGGTAAAGCGGGCGATATTTACGTCAAATATGAAGCCTTACAGGTCCTTGAGAATATGGGCTCTAAAGCAGAACCCGCCTCAACAGCCTATCTCCGGATGCTTGGAGACAAAAACACCTTAGTCCGGCTTTTTGCTGTCCGAGCCATTGGTTACCTTGGTGAGAAAGCACGACCTTTGGCCTCAGAGCTGCGAGGCGTACTTGAAGATCCTGCCAAGGCTGTTCGTTTCCATGCAGAACAAACACTTAACGCATTGGGAGAACCTCTCGAAGAACCAGTCCAAGATGAAGAGACCGAATCCGATTAGCCGGCAAGACCTTCATCGTCGTAATTGAAATAACAACTGAAGGTTCTTTTGAAACCATTCATCCCCCCCAGGCGTTTCCAGCGTCATAGGGTGACGTTGAAATCGTCGATCATTTACCAACCGTTCAAAGGTAGCAGTCCCAATCTGTCCATGTCCAATATTTTCATGACGGTCTCTACGACTACCCAGTTCGGTGAGTGAGTCGTTGAGGTGAAACGCTTGTAACTGCTCTAATCCAATGGTAGCATCAAATTGATCCATGACTTCCTCAAAACCTTCTAGTGAACTCAAGTCATATCCCGCTGCAAAGGCATGGGACGTGTCAAAACACACTTTCACACGATTCGGTAATCCAATCCGTTCACGAATTTCGGCAATCTGTTCAAAATTACTACCTAAGAGTGAACCAGCCCCAGCGGTATTCTCGATAAGAAGAACAAGTGATTGCTCTAGCCGTTGATTGAGTAACCGTTGGAGACTACTCACCAAGCGTCGTATCCCCTTTTTTTCCGTAGACTCTCGAAAGGATCCGGGATGGAATACAAGAAAGGGAATTCCAAGAGCTTCACTCCGATCCATCTCATTTAGAAAGGCACGTTCTGACCGTTTTCGGAGACTCTTATCGCCACTGGCTAAGTTGATCAAATAGATAGAATGGGTCATTGCCCCCTGAATATTATACGTTTTGATGCCGGCTTTGAACCCCTGGATTTGTTCATCAGTAAGGGCATTGGATTTCCACTGGTTGGGGTTGCGGGTAAAGATTTGGATGGCTTCACACCCTAGTTCATGACCACGGATTGGGGCGTTTTGGACGCCTCCAGCGATGGATACATGACAACCAAGCAATCCCATAACTCATATCCCTTCAGATGAGTTTACTCTAATGCAATCGGTGTTTGTAAGTATTGCTTGAGCCATAAAAACTGATAACTCTCGCATTTGTCAAGTTGATGTTTCGGGTTCGATTTCGTAGGGAACGTCACTACGCTTTACGATTAATCGAATACCATCTAGCTTGACCACTTCAACTGATTCTCCGGCTTTGATAACACCTTCCTCTGCGATGGCTGTCCAGTTTTCTCCAAAGGCTCGAATTTGGCCTTCTGGGTCCAAGTTTGTAATTGCTAAACCAATGGTTCCTGGCATCTCCTTGGGATCAAAGTCGCTGGGTAAGCCACGAGCTTGGGCCGCCTTGTAAATGGCATAGCCAAACAATCCCGCAAATACTAATGCCACGACTGCTGAGCTACCCTGGAATGCCCACATTAATTGGGATGGGATAAGCCATTGGTTGGGTGGCAAATAGAAAATCCCTCCAAACACAAAACAGGCTACTCCAATCATCCCTGCTAATCCTGCAAACCCGATATCGGTCTTTGCTTCAACGATAATCAGCACAAGCCCTACAATCATCATGACCATGCCTGCAACCGAAATCCCGATAATGCCCAAACCTACGAGCGCAAGGAGGATACAGATGGCACTGACGATTTCACCTAAATGACCTGGGGCGTTCAATGCAAAGATGAATCCCCAAATCCCCACTTGAAGTAAAATGAAACTAATTACAGGGTGAGCGAGGAAGGACAAGATGTTAAGAGAAAAACTGGGTGAATATGTGATTCGATTGGCTGCTGACACTCCATCCAAGTCCTGGATAATCTGAGTGTAATTGATACTGCCTAAATCTGCAGAGAGAAATATGCGATAGGAAAAATCATCTCGCTGTAACTCACGTTGAACTAGCGTGTAGGATTCGAGAGTAACAAGTAACTCATCAAGTGAATTTGTTACGAGTTCAATTGAACCCAGATTCTGAGCTTCTACTGGTCCTAGATTCAGGTTTTCTAGGATAAACTGAGTGGCTGTCGTCTCATTCCGTTCATGAAGATGCGCATGGGAACTCATTAGAGCGACTAGAGAATCCAGGTAATTCGGATCCGTGAATGGAAATATCCCCCATATTGGATGACAGGAACCAATGCGTGCTGCAGGACCCATTGCTGCAATAGATGACGCCGTTAAAAGGTATGTACCACCGCTGATAGCTTGCGAAGCTGAAGGGACATACACCAACACTGGAATTGGTGACGTGGTAAACAGTTGCATAATCTGACCTACCGCTCCCAATTCCCCACCCGTTGTGCTCAACTCAATGATTATCAACCGTGCACTAGCATCATTTGCCGTTGTTAGTAAATCTTGGATAGCAAGAGTTGTTACACCAGTAATTTGTCCTGATAATTGATAGACGACCACTGGGTCCCCAGTTTGCTTACTTTCAAAGGAAGTTGTTGCTGCGCTGGAAAATCCCATTCCAAGAAAAAGAATATACACTAATAGGGTAAGGTATCTGCGACGCAGCACTTATCACCTAATTAAAGCTAGAAAACCCAACCTAAAGAAGTTACGGTTACAACTTACAAATCTTCAGATTCAATTAAATGAAGCTCTGCTGTTCTTTCTGCTTATTTCTCCACAGGGTTTACACACACAGGGTTGAGTGCAACATGTTTTTACAAATCAAGGCTCACAGCTTCGCTGGCGAGCGACCTTCGATACTCCTCGTGAAGACATCAGTGCACACTTGTACAATATCACTATTGCATACGAACACACCCAACCACCAAGTCAACCCAATCTTGACAATCCAGGTGATACAGCTGTTTCTGGAGACATTCTATTAACCTGGGCAGCGAGTACAGACCCTGATGGCTCGATCGACCACTATGAACTTCAAAGCAGCAACGAAGATGGATTCAGCATAGGCCTAGCAACCTATACGACTACTGGAACCTCCTACAACGTCACCGCACCTACTGATGGTGTGTTCTTCTTCCGGGTTCGCGCTGTCGACAATGATGATGTCTACAGCCTTTGGAGCAATATCGAAAGCATCACTATAGCCAGTGGACTCCCACCACCCCCACCGAGTTCTGGCTTCCCCATCGAAGCCATTTCTCTTGTAGCGATTCTAGCTTTAGGCATTAGTGTTTACTATGATCGACGGATGCGGTAAACCCCGCTTCCAATCCTTCCTTTTTTTCAAAATTTTTCTTTTCATTTATGACTCAAGAGAATTCATGTTTTATTTACTAGTTAAAGAGTGAGCAATCGGTTTTGTAATTCAAAAGTGAAAAGTCTCATAGCAAACACGAGTAGATTACGGCGAATGCGATAATAATCTGTTTTTCCAAGAATAATATCAAAAAGCACCTTGCCAATACAATCTAATCTACGAGCTACTTGGAAAAATCCATGAAGATGTCTGTGGACCAAATTATTCACTGTCCGACTAATTCTGATTTCCTCGCCAAAACATCGTCGTGCATTCCAGGTATATTCTGATAACATTTTTTTTGTGATGCGGTTGTTCTTCACTGCTTTGATAACAGTTTTGCTAGCGAGAAACCCACTTTCCAAGGCATAGCAAATTCCTTGGCCAGTAAATATGTCAATTAGACCCGCCGCATCCCCCACAAGGAGAATCCGATTAGTCGTTTCTAACACTGGATATTCCAGGGCAAGTAACATGCGTCCACGAATTTTAGGGATTGAAAACGGAGGCAAGCCATGTCGTGTCGTAAAAGTTCGTGCAAGTCCACGTAGTAGCTTCGGGACATTTTCTAACTGTTTGGCCATACCTCCTACCCCCAATGAAAGACTATCTTTGCGAGGAAAGACCCAGAAATAACCAAAGGGGATATTTAGGAACCAAAAATAAACAATCGAAGGGTCAAGAACGCTGTTCCAAAGGCTTGGTGAAATGGGAACATCCACTTCAAGAGCGACACCAACTCTATCTGGGTTCAAAGGTTTTCGAAGTCCTGAGAGGCGTCCAACCGTACTCGTCACACCATCTGCACCAATTAATAAATGCGACTCAAAAACTCCTCTTTCGGTCTCAACAGTGACTCGATCCTTATGACTTTCCAGCTGTTGTAAAGTACACGAATCAACAAATTGAGCTCCAACATTTATCGCTTGTTTTACTAAATAATGATCAAATTGGCTTCGCTTCACTGTATACCCAAGAGGTTTTGATGAGCGAAAAACGAAGGGTTTTTGATCCGGTCCCATAAACTGGAGACTCCTGAGTTCTTGTTCAATCTGATTTGCAGGAAGTTCGATTCCAGCCAACCGGAGCACTTTCTCTGACCGAACTGAGATCCCACCCCCACAAGGGATCTCACGTGGGAATGTTGCCTTATCGAGAAGTAGCACATCTAGTCCCGCTTTTGCACAAATATACGCGGTCATTGACCCTGCAGGTCCCGCTCCTGAGATGATTACATCATACATCAGTCAGGTAACCTCGTAAACCTTCTCGAAAGAGTCATTTGTGTCTTCCAAAGTGGCTTACATTATAAATACGCTCACTCTAGGAACGTTAGAGCCTTCCGAAGGGGCCTTTAATTAACGCCCAAAATACACGAAGCAATAATTCAAAGATATTGGTTTCTCTCCCATAGTACCCCCTCGGATCCTTGGTTTGTGTGGCTGCTACAAACTTCCGAATTCCTTCGTCGTGTTCTCCAATTCGAATGAAAAGATTGCACCACCGGGTTAAGAAAATGCGTTGAATCATGAGTTCGGTATTAAACCGTCCAATTGTATTCTCCCAGCGGATCTGGTATCGGTGCAGAAAGGCGTCATCAAACCGTTGATGGTCCAAGGCTTCAGCCAAGGTTTGGGCAGCAAGTTTTCCACTGACCATACCAGGTACAATCCCCGCGCCTGTTGAAGGGGAGACAAATCCTGCAGCATCACCCACCAATAGTATGCGTTTTCGCTGCGTGGTGCCGATAGGTCCTACGGTCGGACAGATTCCCGCTTCAACGCCAGTTAAAGTAGCAGACTCTGGCAACATTTCCTTTTCTTTGAGAAGACGGACTAGGAGACGAAAGTAATCAATTAGCCGGGTAGGTGTGTCGGCAAAACACCCTAGACCCACGTTGATTTGGTAGGCTTTGGGAAACACCCAAGCATAGCCGGGGATTTGATTGAATTGTAAAAATAAGTGGATGGGACGGTCTGGGCCGTACTGATCTAAAATATATTCGGGCTCAACTGTGAATTCTTTGACAACAGTCTTACAGATTTCATGAGATTGCCAACCAGAATGTAATCCGCTTCGACGTCCCACAATGCTCGCTGCACCATCAGCTCCCACAACGACTTTTGCGGTCAAACTGCGTTTATCGCTCAGTTCCACTTTGACTTGGTGTTGTTCCGATTTCACGTCGATAACGCGACTACGGGTTCCGATTTGTGTTCCCGCCTGTTGGGCAAGACCAACTAAATATGCATCAAAGGTCTCCCGAAGGACACCCAACATCCGGGTTCGACCTCCAACCTGGTATCGCAGGTCAGGAGAATGAAGAATCCCATGATTACTCTCACTTTCTACAAAATAGGCTTCATTCCCTTGGAGGTATGGGAACGCATTGAAGATTTCAGCACCTATGTATCCACCACAAGGTTTCTGTCGAGGAAATTGATGGGCTTTATCTAAAATTAGAACACGCGTTTCAGGTCGTTGATCAAGGAGACATTTAGCTGTTGTTGTGCCAGCTGGTCCTGCACCTACGATTATCACATCATAGTCTGACTGCTGGCTAGTCATCCTCGCACCAACCATCTGGTGCAGAGTATCAAAATCCTAGTATAGAAATACGTAGGGTAGACTGAAGAAGTTGCCTTTCAAACTGAATTTTCCGTATTAACGGAATGTTCTACGCGAAACCAATGCCAAGAAGAGTCAGATAGAGCCATATTGCAGCTAGGGCTCCAATTAAACCCGAGACAAGATTCACCATATTGTTGTCAAAAAATCGGTTTCCACGAAGATAGTCCGCTGCTTCGCCACAGTGTACTTTCTTCTCGGTTTTCTTATTGCACACCTGGCATCGCCAATGTCCTTGAATGGTTGCACCAAAGAGGCTGTCAATTGTGCAGCCCACTAAGCCGCCAAAAAGAGCTACTAATACCATTGTTACTGGCGCAAAGTTAATCAATTCAAATAATGGTGGCGCTCCAATCAGTGAGTACCAAAACGGTGCGGCAAGAAGAGCGGCGGTACCACCAATTAGTAGGGATCCGAGGATGGTGGCAATTTCACCCATCAATGAAACTCCACCGGATGTTCCCGCTGGAACGGTTTCCCACGGTTTTGTGATTAAACGAGGTGGTGTTGGATTGAGGAGGCCAATCTCCGTGGCAAGGGTGTCAGCACAATGGGTGGCCAAGGCTCCCAGAAAGGCGGCAAAGGTTATGCCCATTACCGGGAGAGGAATAAAGAGTATTCCCATTCCTACAACTGTTCGACCAAAAGCATCCCAACCTTCACCAAGGGCTATTAAAATGAAGCCGAAGAGCACGAAGCTTAAGGGAAGGATTCCATTAGCCATGACGTTTCTCCAGCCACGGGCACCACTCTTATCCTGTGCGGCTCCAAGCGATCGTTTCTTCTGATACTTATAATGGGTGAATAATGCGGTTACCATGAAGAATGCTAAGAAAATGAGAAACCATGCCCAAGAGGCTAACATCCAAACGCCTAATCCTACGACAAACGCGGCTACTAGCCCCGATTTGGTAAGGAGATTCTTCTTGTAAGCTATGAGTGCTAGTGGTATCAGGACCATCAAGGCAATTGCTAGGTCCAGTAGTACATAGAACATTGTCGAAGCATCCATCATTCTTTCTTTGGTGTTTTTTTGGGGAAGTGCCAACGGTCAGAATAGTAGAATAGGTTACAATAGAAACTTGGGAACGTCCGTCCATCGACTGTTCGCATTGTGGTTACTTTTAAGCCTTGTTATCACATAAAGAAAAACATCGTTAATTGTCGAACCTCAAATAGAGGCTACGTCGCCAAGTGAAAAACCTCCAATGACCCCGAACTCGCAGATTGCCTCATATCCAGTTTCCAAAGGCAGAAAACTACTTAGCGTTTCATAAAGAAGTCCCCTAATTACTGAACCTCCACTTGAACACAGAGTTGCTGGTGATGAACGTTACCCTAGAAGGACGAGAGTACACACTCGAGTTCGATAAACGTGACCCCTTCGTTTCACCAGCCTTTGATGTCGCATTTTGTGATGAACTCGCCTTTCGTTACAAACCCATCATCATAGACCCTAAGGGTCATGGAAAGCAACCAGTCCCACCCGAATTTATGGCATACCGATTAGTCTATGACGAACGGCACCATCGACTGTGTATTATATACGAAGTGTATTGGACACGACAAGATTGTTCTTGGCGACAGTTCAACAAAGATCACGAACACGATTATGAACAGATACAGATCCACTTCAATCTCCAACACAGTTCGTTGGACAGGGTAGTCATTGCATCCGCCGGACCACCCAGATACGGAGGACATGGAGTAGAAGTCTATCGTCATGTGAAACAAGTGCGGTCAGGAGCCATACGCCGTAAAACGAGTTCCTTTGAATCTTTTCCTTGGGGCCGGCACACCTATGAAATCTGGGTGCTAGACCAACCACTCTATAACCTCGTATTCATTGATCAACGACCCATAGTGCGAATCAGTAATTGCTTCCATGTATTCACTGGCATCAAATGGAACCAATGGCAATACCATCGTCGTAAATCCAAAAGAAGAAATCCACTCCAACATGAACTAACGATTCCACTTTGTCGTCTTGACCGTCGCATTCTCTGGCAATGGTACTATCAACACCATAAAAACCCTCTAGGCCATGACCTATCGAATCCCTTCACACCGCCACATATTCTCTATTATCCTTCTCCATCAGAGTTTGGTCTCCGGTTCCTGTTCACCCTTGTCGGATTCATCACCTCCATTATCCGAACCCTCACAGGTCGCTGAACCCTTTCTTTTTTAGTAATCGAACAACAGGGAACTCGAGGATTTCACGTGACTATTGAACTTCAATGGACTATTCCCAAAGGTCAATACCGTCGAGTAGCGAGAACTATCTATGATGCCTTTGAACACAAACTTCGATATACTCTAGGTCCTCGAGAGAAAGCCATCGCCTTTATTACCTCACAAATTAACGACAAATACGTTCTTGTTGCTTTGAAGTATGGCAAAATCATTGGAATCGCTGGATCCAGAACCACTGAAGGAGAACTTGTTGAAAGTAAATTGATTCCGTGGCTTCGAACCTATCATTATCGTGCATTGCGGAGTCTTGTTGTTGCTCTCCCCTTCCTTTTAGATTAGAAGCGAAAAGGCTGTTCGAATTAAATTATCTATCAGTCACTAACGAGGCGCGTGGACACGGCGTAGGAACCCGTATTGTTAAAGAATTTATACAGTATGCAAAATCTCAAGGCTTTCTTTGGGTTCAGCTGAAAGTCGTCGATGAGAACGTTCGGGTAAAAACACTGTATGAACGATTGGGTTTCAAAACCGTGAAACATGGCAAGGTTCCACGTTCATGGAGTGTCCTCTTAGGCTTCAGGGGAGTTTCTCAAATGGTATATCCCCTGTTTTGATTTTGGTATGAACCGGAGATAAAATTAGAGGGGTTGGAGCTGGTATTAATGACCAGTCTCCACAATTTGGCTTTTCTTTATTCCTCACCGAGAAGGCGAGCCATTAACTCCGGGACAATTGCCTTCTTTTCTTGTGTTCGAAGATGTTCCCGTAATCGTGGCATTACGGATTGCCATTCAGGATAAATTCGGTTCTTGAAGGTGTCAACGGTTGGTGGTTCATCAGACATATCGCGACCTTCGCTGATCTTGCGTTTACGAATGCTCAGTATTGTTTCGTTTTGAAGGCTTTTGGGAAGGACTTGGAACTTTTCAAACTGGTAGCCGAATAATGCTCTTCCAGAAGTTGCACCTCGGAGTTCGTCGGCGATTCCTCGTGACGCTTCGGAGGCAGGGAGTTCTCCGCTTAGAAATGCGTTTCCGCCTTTCGTATCCGTTCCTGTAATTTTACCTCGGTGTTGGGTGACATAACTGATGACGCTACCCATGGTGTCCTCAGGAGTCTTCACATCAATACGAAGAACGGGTTCATACAGGCCTGGGTTGGAGGTGAGGAAGCTGATGTTGAGTCCCGAAGCAGTCATGATCATGATCTGTCCCGCTTTCGTGTGGGCGGGGTCTTCGTGAACTGTGGCATCATACATACTGACTTTCATACCCATGATGGGTTCTCGGGCAAGGACACTACTGAGGCAGAAATCGCGGAATGCCGTGATGACGTAGGGTTTGATGCGGTCTAGTCGTTGAACACCGCGAGACATATTCAGGAGAATATTTGTGCCTTCGATAGCCCAGATGTTTCGACCGACTTTCGCGTCCCATCCTGCGTTTTCACGTAGAACTTTGGATTGGACACGTTCATCCATGTATTCGTCGAGTTTTCCGTCTCGGATGAGTTGAATGACTTCAGCTTTGAGTGGTTCAACTTGGAGTTCAATACGGTTTAGGGCTTCAGGGCACTTCGTACGGATACG
>JAEOSK010000052.1 GCA_016840405.1 Candidatus Hermodarchaeum yapensis | reverse complement strand
GTCCATGATATCGGCGGATTGCGGCTTTGCGTGACATAGCACGCCCAGCACCATGGCATGTCGAACCGAAAGTTTCCTTCATGGCTTGTTCTGTACCCACGAGAACGTATGAAGCGGTTCCCATCGAGCCACCAATTAATACCGGTTGCCCCACAGAACGATAGGCTTCAGGAATAAGTGGGTTCCCTGGTCCAAAAGCACGTGTTGCACCCTTTCGGTGAACGTAAAGATCACGTTTGGTTCCATTCGTCTCATGCGTTTCGAACTTGCAAATATTATGTGTCACGTCATAAACAAGATTTAGACCAATCTTCTCCCAATCTTTGCTGAATACCGCTTCAAAGCCTTCTCGAATCCAATGGGTCATCACTTGGCGGTTACAGAAGGCAAAATTGACAGCGGCCTTCATCGCCGCATAATAGTCCTGTCCTTCAGGTGACGAAGCGGGTGCGCAGACAAGTTGCTTATCTGGAAGCCAAATGTTGTACTTCTTTACCGCCGTCGCCATGCGTTCAAGGTAATCTGTTGCAACCTGATGACCAAAACCACGAGAACCACAGTGCAACATGACGACAATCTGTCCTGATTCAAGACCAAACGTCTTAGCTGCATTTTCGTCAAATATTTTCTCTACTTTTTGCACTTCTAGATAATGATTACCCGCACCTAACGTTCCTAGTTGCGGTCGACCACGCCGTCGAGCCTTCTCTGTTATACGCGGTGCCTTGGTGGCTGCGCCTTCCATTCCTCCAGTTTCTTCACAGTGAGTGAGATCGGCTTCAATCCCATGATCATTCTCAATCGCCCAACGTGCTCCTAGTCGTACGACATCGTTAAATTGACCATCACTTAATCGCAGTTTACCCTTTGAACCGACACCCGCGGGAACACGACGGAAGAGTTCGTCCATTAGTTGGCGCAATTTTGGTTTTAGGGCATCTAAGGTGAGATTGGTTCGAAGCAAACGAACGCCACAGTTGATGTCAAAACCTGTACACCCTGCAGAGATTATCCCTTCTTCGGCATCAAATGCGCCAACTGCACCCATGGGTAATCCATAACCCCAATGTGCGTCAGGCATTGCAAGAACCGGCTCAACAGCTCCGGGAAGGGTAGCTACATTAGTGAGTTGTTCAACGGCAGCATCTTCTAAAGCGTCAATAATTTTGCGTGAACCAATAATTTTAGCGCTTACCTTCATTCGTTCTCGTGCTGACTTATCCAACCACCAACGGAATTCATCTTGTTGCTTCAATTTCTCCTTCATTGTAATATGCGCCTCCTATCGTTTAATCTCGTTAAACATCAACTACCACCGTAGCAATGTATTGGTTATTAACCCTTTCAAGGGCAAACCGATGAAATGTCACTCCTTTAACATGAGTTCGAAGTTCGGGCATCGTTCGACTTCCTTTTGCTATCCCACTCAGATGCATTTTCTTTTCGGGAGATTCATTAATTTCTTCGACAGAAAACTCCGCAAAAAATACGCCTTCCACTTCAAATTCAAGAAGAAGATTAGATAACCAATCATAAAGTAGTTTTTCTTTATCTAGGCCCTTTGCCTCAACTTTGACTTGATTATCAATCCTGATTTCCTCTAAGTCATACATTATGCCAAACATCGCCATGGCTGCATGTTCGAAGACTTCAGAAAGTGTGGTTCCATATGCCCGAAACATCTGATCCGATGTAATCTCGTCAAAGTACTCATATTTCACAGATTACCACCAAGTGAAACACTTGAGGAAATGACAGGTTTCCCGCTTTTTAACATTGGCGTTTCCATGGTCAAGAAAAGGAACGACTCCACAAGTCTTGATATAGGGAAAGTGGCGCCGGGTAAGGGATTCGAACCCTTGCGGCTCGGAAGCCACAGGCTCCCTTGAAACGGTATTCACATACCATTTCTCAAGGCCCGCGCCGTAACCACTTGGCTAACCCGGCTCCTGAAAATGTTACGAAATTTTTCAGACCTTCGTGTAGGATGGTACTTTTAGTTTAAAGGAATAGCGGTGTGGTCGAAAGTTTGCCAGCGAAATACCTCCAATTTAGCCTATTTTCCAATAACTCCCCAACTGTCAAGGCAGGATACGGCGGCTCGAACGTTGAATCATTCGATTCAGAACACGGGGTTCTTGGGGCGGTTCGTCCAATTCTTGACCTACAAGGCAAAGAAAGTGGGTAAAAGAGTAATAAGGATTGATGAGGCGCAGACAACCAAGAGGTGTTGTGTTTGTGGCAAGGTTCGGGACCGACGGTTATCAGAGCGCATTATTCAGTGCGATTGTGGAACCTCTTTTGATAGGGACCAGAACGCAGCAGTCAACATCATGGTGCGGTTTCTATCGCAGCAACCTCCTGTGAACGGGGAACCATTACAAGATTTCTTGTTTGGTTTGCATCGACACACAGCCCTACCCCAAGCTACCTGGGTAGTGGACTCGATGGAAACACCTGCCTGAAGGCAGGCGTAGTTCACACAAAACACTTAAATCACGGCGCTTGCTTCCGAGCCGGTAAGCCGTAAAAGCAACGCCTTATTTGGTTGATAGTATTGCTTTCCCGGCATAGTTAATCCCTTGGTAGTGGAATCCATGGGTCATCGAAAAAAACATGCCCCCAGACATGGTAGCCTTTCCTACCGTCCCCGAAAACGTGCGCGTCGTCTTAGTGGACGCGTTCGTCATTGGCCTACACATGTCACAGACCCTCAAATTCTGGGCTATGCCGGGTATAAAGTTGGTATGACGCATGTGATCCTAGTTGACGACAAACCGAATAGTCCCTGGTATGGTCGTGAGATAAGTCGTGCTGTAACAATTGTTGATACACCACCAATGCTTGTAGCTTCTTTACGAGGATATGGTCGCAATGGCGGGGGATTGCAAGTAATTGGCGAAACTTGGATGGAAAATCTCCCTAAGGATATCCGTCGAACAATGCCCTGGCCAAAAGACTATGATGCCGCAGCCGCCTTGAAGAAATTCACCAAATCTCTTGACGACTTAGTTGAGTTACGAGTACAACTCTTAACGCAACCCCGCCAAGCCGGTATTGGACAAAAGAAACCTGATGCCCTTGAATTTGGTGTATATGGTGGGACAATAAACGATCAATTCGAATTCGCCAAGAACCTCCTTGGACAAGAAATTCGTGTTCGAGACGTTTTCCAACCAGGTCAATTCTTAGATATCATTGGAGTAACCAAAGGGAAGGGCTTTCAAGGTGTGATTAAACGATTTGGTGTCAAGAAACTCTCGCATAAAACTCGGAAACGAGTCCGCGCAGTAGGTACACTGGGTCCATGGCATCCAAACCGAATCATGTACACAGTTCCTCGCCCAGGACAAATGGGCGTCCATCAACGTACAGAATATAACAAACGGCTCCTAAAAATCGGCGAAAAAACTGACGATATCACACCTGCAGGCGGTTTTCCACATTATGGAGTACTACAATCCGATTTTCTTCTCATTGATGGTTCTGTTCCCGGACCTTCACGAAGATTAGTCAGACTAAGGTTACCCAATCGCCCTAAGCCGATTCCCGATAAGCCACCGGAGATAGTCTATATCAGCATGACAGCGAAGAAATAGTGAAGGAGGGTTACAAGTGGTGTCAATTAAGGTTCTAACATTAGATGGTAAGAAAAAGGGAACAGCGACCCTTCCTCCAGTCTTCAACACGCCACTTCGGAAGGACATAATTAAACGTGCAGTACTTGCGCAACAGTCCGCCCGTTATCAACCACATGGCGTGGATCCACTTGCTGGAAAACGAACCACGGCTGAATCATGGGGAGTGGGACATGGTCGTGCTCGAGTTCCACGACGGAAAGGTGGAGGTTATCGTTCTGCTTCAGCTGGCGCCTTTGCTCCTTTCACCGTTGGTGGACGTCGCACTCATCCTCCTGAAGCTGCAAAAAATGCTCTAGAACTCATCAACAAGAAAGAACGCCGTTTAGCAATTCGATCTGCAATTGCAGCCACAGCCCAAAACGACATAGTCAAAGCACGTGGTCATATATTTGAAGCTGATGAACTTCCCCTGATTATTGAAGATAAAATCCAAGATCTTCAATCAACTGAAGAAGTTAAGGAAGTCTTTGAAAACCTTGGAATCTGGTCTGATGTTGTTCGTGCTAAGAATGGAAGAAAGGTTCGAGGTGGTAATGCACGACGCCGTGGACGAAAATATCGTAAACCCGTTGGTCCGCTTATAGTCATAACTGAAGATAAAGGCATTCGCCAAGCTGCTCGGAACCTTCCCGGTGTTAAAGTCCTATATGTCTCGAAACTAAATGCCGAAGCACTTGCCCCCGGAACTCAACCCGGACGCCTCACGCTCTGGGCAAAATCAGCCATTGAGGCACTGGCAACTGGGCTTTATGGGAGTGGTCAATAATGGATCCTTACGATGTTATTATTCGAATGATGATCACAGAACGTGCATCAGAAATTGTCGAAAAAGAGAACAGATTGACCTTTATTGTTAATCGGAAGGCAACCAAGGGGCAAATTCGCGAAGCAATTGAAACGCTGTATGAAGTCAAGGTCATTAAGGTCAACACTCTTATTACCCCTGACGGAAAAAAGAAGGCATTGGTAAAGCTTTCACCTGAGGACAATGCCGCTGACCTTGCGGTGAAATTAGGATTATTCTAAATGGAGGATAAAACAATGGGTAAACGAATCTTGGTCCAACGGCGCGGTCGTGGCTCTCCAACCTTCCGCGCAAAAACACATCGACGTCGAGGAGCAGTAAAATATCCTCCCCTTGCGCTCATGAATAAACGCGGTTATCTAACCGCGGATATTGAGGATTTAATGCATGATCCTGGTCGTGGTTCGCCCGTAGCAAAACTTAGACTCGAAGGCGGCGAAACTTATCTAGCCTTAGTCCCCGAAGGATCCGCCATAGGTCAACAACTGCGAATTGGTCCGAAAGCAGGTATTCGTGCAGGATACATCCTACCGCTGGGTAAAATTCCAGAAGGAACTCCTGTTTTTAATATTGAAAGTCAGCCTGGAGATGGAGGCAAATTTGTACGGTCGAGTGGCACCTATGCCACCATCGTCACTCACACCCGCGGGAAAACCACCATTCGATTACCTTCAGGAAAAACGCGAACTTTTAATTCAACAGCACGAGCTACCATCGGTGTAGTATCAGGTGGCGGTCGACCCGAGAAACCCTTCCTTAAGGCAGGTAATAAACACAAACTTCGACACGCTAAAGGCCACACTTATCCCAAGGTTCGAGGTGTAGCAATGAATGCAGTATCTCACCCTCACGGTGGAGGTGCTCATCAACACCCTGGTGGTCCGACATCTATTAAACGAACGGCTCCACCTGGTCAGAAAGTCGGTCTCATTGCACCCAAGCGTACTGGTCGAAAGAAACGTGGATAGACCCAGGTACCTCTAATTAAGTCGACCCATTTTCACGAAATAAATGAAGTTATTTCTGACTCTGCTGAAACATACGCCAAGTTAATGCCATCGTTCTTGGATGCGCAGCCTTAACTTCATCAAGGCGATCAATGGCTGTATTTTGAGGCGTCTTGCAAACAATATCGACATTGGTATATGCCTGTTCAGCAATTTCTCGAAAGGCATCGATAAATCGATCTAATTCAGCTTTTCCAAATGTTTCTGTAGGCTCAATCATAAGGGCTTCTTCTACAATCGAAGGAAAATAGAAAGTTGGGGCATGCAATCCGCGATCTAACAATGCCTTGGCAACATCTCTTGCATTCACCCCAGTATCCTGCTCTAGCTGCTTTGCACTGAATACGACCTCGTGTTTCCGCCATACCCCTGAAGCATAAGGCACACTAAAGCCCTTGAACCCTTGTATTTTTTTCATGATGTAATTTGCGTTTAACACTGCATGATCTGACACTGCATGTAATCCTTGCCACCCCATTCTCATGATGTAGGCATAGGCTTTCAGCAGCACAGCAGCATTTCCTAAGAAACCATGCGTACGTCCAATTGATTTGGGACGCTCAATATCCAAAGAATAATTTTCCCCATCAAAGACAATAACAGGTATTGGTAGATATGGTGCTAAAGATGCTTTCACGCCAACAGGTCCTGCGCCTGGTCCCCCACCTCCATGTGGTGTTGCAAAAGTTTTGTGAAGATTCGTATGAATAATATCAAATCCCATGTCTCCGGGGCGAACACGGCCCAAGTTTGCGTTCAAATTTGCTCCATCGTAATACAACAAACCCCCTGCCTTGTGAACAATCTCGGCGATTTTCTCAATTTTTTGTTCAAAAAGGCCCAATGTGTTGGGATTAGTGAGCATAAGGCCCGCTGTTTTCTCTGATACTGCACTCTCAAGGGCTTTGAGATCAACTTGACCTTGCTCGTTAGAAGGAACAACAACAACGTCAAATCCCGCCATGGCTGCACTTGCGGGATTAGTTCCATGGGCTGAGTCAGGAATAATGATTTCCCGCCTTGATTCAAGATTACCATGATCAGCATGATAGGCTCTGATGATGAGAACGCCAGCCAATTCACCCTGTGCACCCGCGGCAGGCTGCAAGGAGAAATCATCCATACCGGTAATCTCGGAAAGCCATTGTTGTAATTCATAAAAGATTTGCAAAATTCCTTGTAAGGTTGAACAGTCCTGATGTGGGTGTAATAGAGAAAATTGTGGGTTCTTGATTACTTCCTCATTCATTGGTGGATTGAATTTCATTGTACAGCTGCCTAATGGGTAAAGACCCAAGTCGACGCAATAGTTCATCTGGGAAAGACGGACAAAGTGCTGCATGACTTCGGGTTCAGAGAGTTCAGGCAACGAAGGAGGAGTTGAACGACGTAAATCTTTAGGTAGTGTGGACGTGGGTTTTGGAAGTGCTTGTTGGACTGCCTTGCTTACTGCCGGGAATGAGTAGCCAATAGCTCCTGCTCTTGAACGTTCAAAAAGCAGGGCTTCATCCCATTTTGCCTGTTGAAATTTCATTGCCGACCCTCCATTGTCTGTTGTAAGGTTTTTGACAGAGAATCTATGGCAGCTTGAGTATGAACCTCTGTAACGCAAACTAGCGCAGATTGTCCAAAATCTGGGAAGCTTTGATCGAGAGGTATTCCAGCCAAGATTCCCCTTTCCTGAACACTCTTCAAAACGGTCCTGATGGGTAAACCCGCAGAGCTTGAATGCTTCGTATTTTTGATTTGGTAAACGAATTCCTTGAAGTGAGGTGCTTCGAATAGTGGCGCCTTTACTCCTTCCAAGGCGTTTAACTGTCGTTCTGCATAATGGCGTAATTGAAGTATTGTCTCACCAATTTGCACAAGACCGCTAGGACCTAGCAATGCAAGATAAATCGCAGCTGTGACAGCGGAAAGCGCCTGATTTGAACAAATATTGGATGTTGCTTTCTCGCGTCGGATGTGTTGTTCACGGGCTTGAATAGTCATCACAAAACCACGCTGCCCAGAGGATTGTGCAGTTGTTAATCCAATTATCCGACCCGGAAGTTGACGTATTAGCTTTCTTTCATCGCGGCTAGCAAAAATTCCCAGTAATGGTCCACCCAAATTGATAGGACTTCCCAGTGGTTGTCCTTCACCAATTACTATGTCGGCTCCATAATTTCCAGGAGCGCGAATGATACCAAGAGAGATTGGATCAATGCCTACGACTAACAACGCACCAGCATCATGTGTAATCTCTGCCATGGCATCAACCTCACTCTGGAGGTAGCCAAGATAAGCAGGATTTTCGAAATATACTCCTGCGGTGTCCTTATCGACAAGAGTTTTCAATTGCTCTAAATCGAGTTGACCTGAAACTGGATCATAACCAATACTATCTATGTTCATACCTGCAGGATTTGTGTAAGTATTCAAGACACCTCGGCGGTTTGGCGCAATCAAATTAGGAACTAGGAATTTCTGGCGCTTAGTAACCCGACTTGCCATCAAGGCTGCTTCGCCCAAAGCACTAGCCCAATCATACATCGACGCATTGACTACAGGTAACTCTACTAACTCGGCTATTAGACTTTGATATTCAAAAAGCGCTTGAAGCATCCCCTGACTGATCTCTGATTGATACGGAGTATAAGCGGTTAGAAACTCAGTCCGATTCACAATGGCTTTTACAGTCTCAGGAATAACATGATGCCAGACACCCCCGCCAAGGAATCCTTCTCCTTTAGGCGACTTCCAATTTTGTGCTAGTTGTTCAGCAATTTTACGAGTTACTTCAATTTCAGATAAGCTATCAGGAATCTTCAACCGGGTCTTTAGTTGAAACTTTGATGGAATATCACTAAATAACTCATCAATGCTTTTGATTCCCAGTGCTGCAAGAATCTCTGTCTCTTGCTCGCCTACAGTCGGTAAAAATGAATGGCGGAAGTCAGTCACTTAATCAACCTCACCCTTGTTCGCTTATTCCAACCAAAAATAGCTTTCTCCACAACTACGCTACTGAACTACTCAAATTCGAGTAGCTACTCTTAAATACTTGGAACAGTCAAGGCGCCCACTCCATTGGAGGTTCATTAGTGACCACCCCTAAATCTTCTCAACGGTATGGCACCAAAACAGTTGTGTACATAGCGATAATGGCTGCGCTGGGCACGGCTGTTTCTATTATCACGATAAACTTTGTACATCTCGGTGTTTGGCAAATCGCACTGGATCTGAGTCACCTTGGCACCTTTCTCGTAGCAATACCGGGTGGACCTATTCTTGGCGCCATAACTGGGGCTCTAGTTGGAATTTATCCCGGTATTGCATTCGGCTATGTCTGGGGGTCATTGGGAATCGTAGGCCTAATTGGACTTCCAGTAGGTAAAGCCATGGCAGGATTTACTACGGGTTACGTTCAACGTGTGCTTAAACGCCCTTTTCTATCTGTAATCATCGGGTATGTTCCTGAATGTATATTCACAGTCGTCCTATTCGTCTTCATTGTCCCCATTACGACGGCTATGCCTGTAAACATTGCACTTCTAATTTCTCTTGGTATTGTGGCTAAAGCATGGATAGAAATCTTGTTCATGGCCTTCGTCATGGAGACCATCTTTTTATCCCGTGGAATCGTGAGCATGCTTCGTACAATCTTTCTCGAATGGGATTACACTCCCTTAACTGAACTATAGCTGTTCACTCATGAGAACACCTCTTGACACGGCGTAAGATTTTTATGTCAGTGCAAGGATTGCCGTGCAGTTCATCCTATTGGAAATACCAACAGATACTATGGAGGAACACTATCATGGCACAAATGCAAGGCGTGCCGGTCTTAATACTCAAAGAAGGTACAGAAAGAGCCCGAGGTCGTGACGCTCGCGAAAATAACATTATGGCAGTGCGAGCTCTAGCGGATGCAGTTCGCTCATCTCTTGGACCTCGAGGTCAAGATAAAATGCTAGTGGATAGCCTGGGTGATGTTACGATCACAAACGATGGTGCCACTATCCTTGATGAAATTGAGGTTCAGCATCCTGCTGCTAAAATGCTTGTTCAAGTAGCCAAAGCCCAAGATGCTGAAACAGGTGATGGTACCACTTCTGCTGTTGTTGTTTGTGGTGAGTTACTCAAGCAAGCACTGGGGCTAATCACCTCAGGAGTCCATCCTACTGTAATCATTTCAGGTTATCGAAAAGCCGTTGACAAAGCTACTGAAGTTCTCGACGGTATGTCGGTCGAATGTACTCTAGAAGACCGCAACAAGCTACTCAAGGTCGTTGAGACCTCGATAGCTAGTAAACTCATTGCTGAAGCAAAAGACTTCCTAGCCCCCATCGCGGTTGATTCAGTTTTACAAATTACTGAGGAAACCAACAGCGGGCTCGTTGCCGATATTGATCATATCAAAGTCGAAAAGAAGGAAGGCGGCTCAGTCCGGGATACTCAGCTTGTTCGTGGCGTAATTGTTGACAAAGAAATTGTACATTCAGAAATGCCCCGACGTGTTTCAAAAGCTAAGATTGCACTGGTTAATGCGTCAATGGAAGTTGAAAAAACTGAGATGGATGCAGAAATCCGAATTACCGATCCCGAACAGATGAAATCCTTCCTAGATGAAGAACAACGAATGTTGAAAAGCATCTCGGAAAAAGTGAAGGCAACCGGTGCAAATGTCGTTTTTGGCCAGAAGGGCATTGATGATAAAGTTCAACACTACCTCGCAAAAGACGGTATCCTCGCGGTTCGTCGAATCAAGAAGAGTGACATGGAAGCGCTTGCCCGAGCAACAGGGGGTAGCGTGGTTTCATCTATTGATCACCTCACAGAAGCGCATCTAGGCGCCTGTGAGACTGTTGAAGAACGCAAAGTCGGTGACGACAAGATGGTGTTCGTCGAAGGCTGCAAAGATCCCAAAACAGTCAGCGTCCTCATTAGAGGAGGAACTGAACGGGTTGTCGATGAAGCTGAACGCGCCTTCCACGATGCTGTATCTGTTGTACGCGATGCCGTTGAAGACGCAAAAATTGTCCCAGGCGGTGGTGCCCCAGAAGTCGAGGTGGCGTCACAACTTCGTGAATATGCTGGAACTTTGAAAGGTCGTGAGCAAATCGCTGTCAACCGGTTTGCTGATGCTATGGAAATCATTCCCAAGACCCTCGCAGAGAATGCGGGTCACGATCCCATCGATGTCATTGTTGCTCTCCGTGCTGATCATGGAAGTGGAAAGAACACCATGGGTGTAGACGTCCATTCTGGAAAATCCAAAGACATGATGAAAGCCGGCGTACTCGAACCTCTACGCGTTAAAACCCATGCAGTCCGATCTGCTACAGAAGCGGCGTCACTCATTCTTCGAATCGATGACGTTATCGCCTCCAAGCGAAGTGCTGCACCACCAGGCGGTCCAGGTATGGGCGGCATGCCCCCAGGTATGGGTGGCATGGGTGGAATGCCTCCAGGAATGATGTAAACTAGCGTCCGTGTTTACGGGCGCTTTTCTCTCCTTTTTCCTATTCTTTTTTTACCTTAGCGTATAGTATAGAGGTGGTCATCCGTATGAATCAACAAATTACCGTCGAGGTTTCAGGTATTGATTTTTCTGCAGCACATTTTGTGAGTGAGGGTGGAAAGTGTGAACGGCTTCATGGGCACAATTATCAAGTAGCAGTTCTAATTTGGGGTAAAATCGATTCACTGGGCATGGTGATTGACTTTAGGGAGATTAAACGTCGGGTACGATTGTTGTCAAAGAAGTGGGACCACCACATTCTACTCCCGCAGCTTTCCTCGTTAATCAAAGTCAATCAAAAAGGCAACCAAGTCCAAGTTGAGACACCAAATGGAGCATATTCGTTTCCCACAAGAGACGTGAAGGTTCTCAATGTAGTTGAAACTACAGCTGAAGAGTTAGCCCGCGTAATCTGTCAAAAATTAATTGAAGGCTTGAAAGCTGATTATCCAAATCTCACTCAAGTACGTGTCGTTTTATCAGAAAGCCCCACAGCTCAAGCTATTGTGACGATGACGATGTAGTTTCTTCTGTTGATTGCTTTCGTCGTTGGCGGATATAACCTATTAATGTAGCTACGAGCGGAAAGAGAAGAACAAGGGGAAGGAGGAAGATTAGTACCTTTTCCAGTAAGAACCATAACTCAACTGATTCAATGATAATGCTTGGGGCACCAAGTAGTGTGAGAAAAATCACAGGGTTAATGCATATGTATGCAATAATGATGACCAACGTGAAGCGAATTAGGGAAGATCCAATTGAAAGTGTTGTCATACGCATTATTGATGGGCTAGCAGCACGAGCTGTTAACGCTGCTTCCGCTTCAGGATCTTCACGGAATACGCGCGAAACAAATGTGTTGAGGCGTCGGATTTCATGTGAATCCTTTAATTCAACCAACCATTCACGGCGCAAAAGTTTACGTTCGATTACCTGTCGC
>JAEOSK010000007.1 GCA_016840405.1 Candidatus Hermodarchaeum yapensis | reverse complement strand
AATCATTGCTTGTCGAGGAATAAGATAGTTGAGGGCTTGTCGGACAAATTTCGCATAAAGCCACGCCTTGGTGGGATACCTCTGGCCGTTGGGTGTAGCCTCTCTTGTTCCAAAAACCGGATGGTGTAAATTAAAACCAATGATTTGGCACCCAGGTTCAATGCATGAAATTTCGTTGCTTCAATTAGAAGAAATGCTGGATTTTGATAACGCAGCCTGTCGTGCGCGTCGTTGGTAAAGAAGGAACGCTACAAAGATTACCTCCACAACGATTACGATGACTCCCAAAACGAGAAAGACCTCGATGGGAAGCACAATAGGTTCAACAGGAATTACATAACCCGCCATTTGTAACAGAAGCCTCGCCATTTGTGGTTGGTATGTGTACCCAATTAATTCGGAATTGAAAGCATCGGTGATAGGGGGGAGAGCCTCAACACCGAGTACAGCATATCCCTTCCAGATTTGGTCAATTATTTCTTGTCGTGGAACGAGGTAGTTCAAGGCTTGACGTACATACTTCGCATAGAGAGACGCATTGTCGGGATCAGACACCCCATAGGGTGTGGCAACTCCCGTACCAAAGACCGGATGATGTAAATTAAAACCCAAGATATGGATTCTAGGCTCAATGTAACTAATCTCCCTGCTCCAATCAGGCTTGAGTTTGTCAATCTCATACATTATGGCGAAGTCATTGTCAATTAGGTCAATTCTATCTAGTTTTAAGGCACTAATAGCTGGAGTAGTCCCACCTTCAATGGTTTTCGTCATATAAGTTGAGGGCATGGGTGATTGACCATACCCATTGTCACCCAAAAAATAGGGAATCTTGGTGCCATTTGCCAATCCAGCATCATTAGTAGAACCCCGAAGATAGGCCACAAAGGATCTGCTTCCCTCGTCCCAACCTGAAGTTGGTGTGTTACACACATATGGACCAAGTCCCATGGGACCATAACAGGTGTAGGGATCGCCGTTTGTGTCGTTAACCGTCCACATTGAACCATTGTTAATTGGGTGAGTTGGCCACTCCGCATATGGTACAGAATGCAGGGCAAAGGAGGGTAGAGGTGGGATATTCAACAGATACCTTGCCAACGCATATGGACCCAAAGTTTCGTTGAACCGTACCCGAACGCGATGGCTACCCAGAGCATCAAAGCTCGCATTATTCAAGCCAACAGTAACATAATCACTGTATAGATATGAGGTCACTGCTGGTGTCACTATAGCTTTCCAAGTTATGATAACATCAGTGGCATTGAATTGGTGACCCGTGGGCCAAAACATATCTTCCCGGAGGTCCAGTGTCCAATTTAAACCATCATCGCTAATGACCCAATCTGCCGCTGCAAGAGCTGGTGTGTGAGTACAACTAAACAGATCTTCATTGGTCTGATATCTGAAAAGTGACTCATATACCCCCGCGAAGGCTAATTTCTCGTAATTTCCGCTACATGGAAATAGGGGTGCAAAGCGTTGGGGGTCCCCGGTAGTTCCAATAACCCATTTGGTTGCTAAGGGATGCCGGACCATTGGGTCACCGTACTCTGGGAAAATATAAGAGATATTCTCAAACCCCGTCCAGTTGGGGTCAATGGCAAAGGGTCTGTTTTCATAACACAGAATCGCTGAAGGAGATAAGTCATGGATATATGCTTGCCATTCCTTCAGCAATTCAAAACGGCGAGTATCGTTATAGGTGACTCGGATTTCAGCGAGCATAGCATCATTCACAGAATCGTTTAGAAGAATGAAATTATAAAGTGGAATCGCACTGGAATCATAAAGTGTGGATGGATCTATCACATATTCACCAAAATTCCATGAAATTTGGTATACATCCCAACCACCTTCTTCATAGGTTGCGCCTAGCTGAGAAGCATCAGGAAACAGAATGCGGTCTAACCACCCACCAGCAGTTCCACCCACTATTTGGGCATCAATGTGCATTCCACAGAACGAATCCCTAATAGTTGTTGCAATAACGGTCCGAGCAGGACTTGACCAGGAATAACCAATGTATACTGTAAATAATGTGGGAGGCCCATCATTGGAAGAGGATAAGCCTCCTGTAAAGGTAACCAATAGGATTAATCCTAGGAGGACCGATGCAAGATTTCGTTTTTGCCGATTCATGCACCCACCATTCACTCATCTACTCTTGTTAAAGGCAGGCGATTTATGTCTTTATTTTGCGGTAAATGATGCAATGCGTTGTTCATTGTATATGTGATTGAAACTGGATTAGGATTTATCAGCTAATGCTCTAGCTTGATTCTCGAGTTCACGTTTCGAAATTTTCCCCGCACTTGTTACCGGAAGAGCTTCAACGAAGATAATATGCTTTGGCACTTTATATCGGGCAAGGTTCGACCGCATAAATTCGATGAGCTCTGTTTCTGACACTTGTTTATCCTTTTTTACGACGATAAAGGCACATCCAACTTCACCCCATTTCTCATCTGGCATTCCCACTACAGAAGCCTGATCAACAGCGGGGTGTTCATCTAGCACGCGTTCAATTTCGATGGGAAAGACGTTTTCTCCACCTGAGATGAATAATTCTTTCTTCCGCCCTGCAATATAGTAGAATCCATCTGAATCTTGGCGAGCTAGATCACCAGTGTGGATCCAGCCATCTAGTTCGAATACGTCTTGGGTGGCTTGGGGGTTATTCCAGTATCCGCTGAAGGCATGGGGACCGCGAAGAAGAAGTTCGCCCACTTCACCTGGTGGCACGTCTTCAAGTTCTTCATTGACTAATCGGACACCGTTGTGGAAAAAAGGGAGACCAACAGCAGTTGGTTTCGTTTTCGATGCACCAAGAGGCATATAGAAATTGTTAGGACCGACTTCTGTTAGTCCGTAGCCCATGGCGAATTCCTGATTACGGTTCCAAAAGGATTCCATAATTGAAACCGGACAAGGTGCTCCACCGCTCAGCCAGAACCGAACTGAACTGAAATCGGTCTTGGTGAATTCTGGTGCATCAATCATCATGTGGTACATTGTAGGGACGCCGATGATAATGGTGCACCGTTCTTCCTCGATACGTCGAAGCGTATCAACCGCATCAAAATGCCTCCAAAGAATTACTCGAGCCCCAACATGGAACAGGGGAATAAGGAGCACATTCCAACCCCCTGTGTGATAAAGTGGGAAAATAATCGGACAAACATCAGTTGGACTAAGCCCCCAACAGACTATAGTATTGACTGAATTCCAGAATATATGTCGATGAGAGAGGACCGCCCCTTTCGGTAAACCAGTGGTTCCCCCCGTGGGAAGAATGAAAAAAGGGTCTTCAAAGCCGAGAGAAGGACGAAGTGGGGATGTGGTGGGCTGTTTGTTAAGCAGTGGTCCGTAAGATTGGATATTTTTGAGAGATGTCTTGTCCACCGCCAGGAAGTGTTTGAGACTCGGTACATTGTGACGGAATTCGTTGACCGTCTTATCGAAGGCATCTTCATAGATGAGTACAGTGGGATTGATGTTCGATAGGTATTCTTGGTGTTCCACCGGAGCCAGTCGGACATTGAGTGGAACAAGAATGGCTCCAAGTTTTCCACATGCCGAGAAAGCATCAATACACTCGATACGGTTGTGGAGAAGGAAAGCTACACGGTCGCCTTTCTTGATATTATATTCATTGGAGAGGAGATGGGCAAGCTGATTGCCTCGGTCATTGAGTTTGGCATAGGAATAACGCCTTTCACTGGAAGGGTCGAGAAGGGCTTCATGGTTAGGTGTTAGTGCGGCGCGGCGTCCAAGCCAGTCACCAATCCATCGCCAGTCCTCGGGGGGATTGATGTTCATCATTGTGTTCGCACCAAAGGATTTGTGTCCTGTCGGGATTAGGTAGCGGTGTCGACTTCTTTGAGGAAATCGAGGACCAGCATGTTAAATTCTGCGGGATTATCGACGGGTGTCATATGGGAGGCGCCTTTCATGATGACAAATTTTGCTTCGGGAATCCAGCTTTTCAGCTGTTCGGCATGCCACATGGGGACCGTTTCATCCTTTTCTCCTTGAATAATAAGCACCGGATTTTGGATTTTCTTCAACTCATTTGCTATATTAAAGCCAGCAGTCGAAATAATCGCTAGCCGATAATCATTGCGATCCACACGTCGAATCATTTCTCGAACATGGTTTTGGGCTTCATCGGAAGCTAATCGCAAAATTTTCTTTGTTCCCCAGTCTGCAAACCAGTTCATGTCATGTTCACTGATTAGTGTTAGTCGGTCACTAACTGCATAGTTAGCAATCATGGCAGCTGAATCCGCAAGAATTAGACCCCTCACCAGTTGAGGGTATTTTATGACAAGCACTTCAGCGACCATACCACCCATTGAGAGACCGCAAACATGGGTTTGAGTGATTTTCAGATGTTGCAGAAGTGTGAAGAGGTCATCGGCATGTGAGTGAACTCGATATTCTTTATGAGGCTTAGTGGATTTGCCAAAGCCTTTCAAGTCGACCATGATGGTCCGATAATGTCTGGCAAATGCGTCAACCTGGTATCGCCAGCTGGTTAAGTCACTTAACAATCCATGAATGAGGAGTAATGGATAACCTTCACCTTTTTCTTCGTAGTTGAGTGTTACATCATCGCTTACTTGGATTTCTGGCATGCTAGACCCTCGCGTAAATGGCATTAGAAGGGTCACCCATTCAGGCTTAAATATCTTGACTGCATGATATAAGGCGCGTCAAAAAATCAACGGGTGTTGATAAAATGACAAAAGAAAAACCTTTAGAAAATCAGATGTGGCGTCCAGTGATTACAGAGCGACGTTGGAATTGGATCGTTTCAGGTTTGGTTAATTTCATCATCGTATTCATCGTTGCACTAGTGTTCTGGTATATCTTTATGGACTGGCGATTCTCCCTCTTTTACTGGTCTGGGTGGTTATTCCTTGGATCTGCAATTGCAGGATGGGGAATCCTTATTGTGGTATTTCAAATCTGGTTTGACCATCATCTATCGTCCAAGATGAAAAGCCTAGTTACACAAGGAATAGTGGGAACAATACTCAATATTGTTGGCATCGCAGTTGTTATCGCTGTTTTCTGGTTCATCATCGGTCCGTACATGATTCCAATGTTCAGCCCCTTTGCTCTAATGAATGTCACTTCAATCGGAGGAAACTGGTGGTTGGCACTCTTCCTTTCATCTGCAGCAATTGGTACAATACTCTCCTGTGGTTTCAGTTTTGCATCCATTTGGGCAGCTGGAAGCATCTATTGGCCATTTACAGAATTAGAACAGCCCAAGCGTGGCTTCACTGTCATGCTTCTAGGAGCCGTCATCACCACCTTTACATGGCTAATCATCTACTGGCCCTTTCAAATCGCAACTGCGCTCCCACCAGTTACAACGACTGTAGATTGGACCATTTGGACTGCTTGGCCCTTCTGGGCATACGACCCCATTGCGGGTGAAGTCAACAATGGTGGTGCTTACTTATCGCTAGCGTTTACACAGTGGATTATCGTGTTTGGATTAATGACCCTTATGACCTGGGATTATCAGCCATGGAAAGCCCTGAAGAAACAACCTTGGATTGGTGTAGCTGCGTTAATTGGTTGCACTCTCCTTGGTGGTCTCTTTGCGTTTATCATTATGCCAACTCTACTCTCCGGAATAATGTTGACAATGGGCTTTGCCGCGATGCACGGGTATTCCGCTTGGATTGCAGTGTTCATTATACTTCTCATATTCATCTGGACTCAATACTTCGGTAACTGGCCAACTCAATTCAATACTATAGTGAACATTCTAATCCGAACAATCATCGTTGTCGTACTCGGAATAATCAGCCTCTACATTTACTTCTTCATCTCACCTATGCTGTTAGGGGATTTCCTCCTAACTGGAGTCTATAATCCAGTCAACTGGGTACTTTGGCTACTCTGGGCAATGCTGATTCACGTTTACATCTGGAAACGCGCACCAGGCTGGAAGAGCGTTTAGCAAACCAAATAGATAGAACTACAAAGAACTGTCAAACGTTCTTCCTCTTCTCCTTTTTTTCAGAACATGAGTCTAAATGAGACCTAGAATATTTCCAATACTGATGATAGCTAAAGCAATGAATACGATTCCCAGGAGATCGCCAACGGTTGTTGTCAACGGAGGAATAACACTATCTGGATCTCGACCAAACCGGTAGACAAGTCGAGCTGAGAAGAGTCCAATCATACTGGTACAGGCTGTAGCAAGCACTCCAGCTCCAATGATGGCAAGAAATAACCAAAGAAAACCCCACGCAGGAAATATTGGTCCTATTATGGGTGAAAGCCACAGAGTGATGCCGATGACACAGATACCCAAGAAAGCATAGGCTGTGGCAGAAACCAAGATGATTGCGAAAAGATTAGCAAAGAGTAAGCGATAGGGTCGAAAACTTGCGTCAAGTTCACCAGTATACAAGTGACTCGTTACTCGGGCACCGACTACACCAGCAAGGTCACCGGTGATATCGATGAATGCAGGGACCATGAGTAGAATTAAGGGGAAAATAATTCTGAGACCCTCAAGGGTGTAATCGAGAAATTGTCCAGCAATTAGGGCGAAGACTAGGACGATGCCGAGGACGGGGAGGCTCTCGATGAGGATTTTCCGGACTGTATGTACGGTCATAAGTTTCACCTTTTCACACTATACTAGGTATGGATGGAGGAGGGTGACGGCAAACGTGATGGAGATCAGCAAGCAGCCGATGGTGATGATGTCACCGATTGCAGCCACGATGGGAATGGTAATGTTGTCCGGGTCGAGACCTCGGGCATGAGCGAGTAATGCTACTGTGACAGTAATGGTCACTTGAAAGGCACTGGCAAGCAGTGCTGTCCCCATGGCAATGATGAGAAAATGTCGCAAATCCAACAACAATCCACTTCGTGGAACTAGGGATTGTGTAATCATGGATACAGCAAAAGCACCAATTGCTAGTAAGAAGGACATGATAATGACGAGGTAGAATGCGACTTTGATGTTTGCACGGAGAGGTTCGTTAAGACCTTGTTTCCAAGAAATTGTTCCTAGATGGGTTCCTGATCCAAGACGTTGGGCGAGACTTGTTGAAATATTACCACGTAACTGCATTAGACCAGGAATCAATACGAACAAACCAAGCATAGAAGCAAAATGAACGTCAAGGGCAAGTAGCATGGCTCCGGCGAAAAGCTCTGCTAAGACGGTGAAGAGAAGGACGGGCATCGCTTCCCGGTACACCCGCCAGATCAATCTGCGTTCGCGAGAGCCGCCGTTGGCCATCACCATCGTCATCACCCTGCTGTTCGGTGGAAGTCAGAGTTGTTATCCGTCGACTAGATTGGTTGTAGGTAGTCATAGTGTGTCACCCTTTTTGGAGCTTTGTACTAGCGTCTAAAAATTTAGGCGCGATTAACGCCTTAGCCCAAACAACTCAATAAATATGTTTCTTTTGGTTCGAACTGAATTCCCGAAACCTCTATTGTGGGAATTAGAGTTTGTACAGGATTTAGATATGTACAGTAATTTTGGGACTCTATTTTCTTTTTAATTGAAGGCAAGCTTGCAAGTGTGCTTGATATTTTTTACTTTGGGTATCCTACCGTCTGTGCGAACAGTATCCGCTGAGTAGGACGCAGATTGAATTCCGCGTTGACACGAACCTTGTCACAATTGTGAAACCATGTGGCTAGTCCCTCTGACGCAGCAAAGAGATTGATGTTTTGGGCAATGAATCCTGTATCGGTGTAATAGTACGATTTTTGAACTTCAGGTTCTCCAATTCTTCTGTCAGGTTGGTTAGGTCCAAGATCGTAACGCGAAAGATCTGCAACATAGAAAATGTTTACTGGCGTGTTGCTCGTGAGGTTCGCTGCCCTACGGCTGCAGGAGAGCATGCGAAAGTCCCCTGTGGAGATAGGAGTCAGTTGATGAGGAATTGCTTCATACAAATAGAGGCCCCCCTTCAATGCCACATAAAGATCAATTTCTTGGGAATTACTTGCCGAAGGCGCAGTCCGTCCTGGTTTGTTAAAGGCAGCCTTTTCACGGTTTACGCCAAAAGCAGCCCAGAGGAGATTCGAGAGCACCTGCAGTGGGAGCGCTCTTGAACCAATATTGCGATTCGTATGCCTGAGTTGCAAGGCTTCTAGTACCGTTTTACCACCTTTTCTTACAGGTTCAGGTAAGATAATTGGCTCCATTGCGTACACCCTTTCTCCTATTTTTGTTCCCATTTCTGGTAGACCGCATCGATGCCATCACCGACGACTTTGATGTCAGAAATCTCGCCCATACCAACCTCATGGAGCCATCGAACGTGATCGATAGTATAAGGATCGATACCAATACATCTGGCGGCTGTGGCGTCTGCCGCGACTGGGTCAACACTAGCGATGATGGTGTCCATCTTCACGGGTGTACCACTCCAAGGACCAGGACCAGACTTGCCGTAGAAGCCATCGATAATAGTGAGTGTGGGTGGTAGGGTCCTGCAAATATCGTAGATGAAGTTATTTGTACCGTGTTGGTGAAGACCATATTTGTTCCGGGTAGTGAGCATACCGAACATGTTCTTCAACCCCATCGTGATTGTCGTATGATGCAGCGTCTTCATTGATGGCACCGAGATGATCGCGGACTCAACGGCGATCCGAGCTACCTTAAACGTCTTTATCCCCCGAAAGTTTTCTACCTCTAGTTCTACTTTATCGTCAAGCGTCCCCATGTTGATGTATTCAGAACCCAACCGTTCAATTACTGTCATCATACCTGTCTCAATGATCGCTTCGTCAGGTGACGTTGTTCCGCCCTCTGTCTCAACCACTATAGCTTTCTTACCAAGCTCCTGAATCTTCATGATCACTGCTTCCACCACTATGGGATCAGTTGTTATTCCCGTCTCGAAATTGTGGCTTGTGATAAGATTTGGTTTCACTAAGACAGTGTCATAGGATTCAAGAGCTTCCTTAAACGGGATTAAATCCATTGCCCTAAATACTGGTTCAATACCACGTTCTCCCTTAACAACAGCTACCAATGACATAGCTCTATTTACAGACCATCAGATATTAAAATCCAGCAATAGGAATGAATAGGCTTAATGTGACAAAAAAGTGCTCATTGTGACTATTTTTTGACAGAGTTACGTGGTCGTTAATGTATCCTGATAAGTGTTTTCCGCGGTTCAAACAACAACGATGAGAGAAGCTTGAAGGAACATTAGCACGACCGTTAAAGAGTCCGAAGGTATTCGTGCATATTACGGGCATCTCGTTTCCCTTAGCCAGCCGCAGCAATTAATGTACCTTTGCCTCCAGTGAGATCTTTAGCAGCCCAAATATGAGGGAAGGAGGTTTCAAGACTTTCAGAGTCAACCACCACACCGCCCCATTTGTCATATTCAAGTTCTGGTGTCCAACGGGGGATAGAAGGGTTGGCTGATGCATAAATTTTGAAAGGAGTTAGAAGAGAAAATTATCTACATTAGTAATTTATCTCATCAATAAAAAAACCTGAAATGACGTAGCTACATACGCGATTAGTTAAAAGTATTTCAAATTCATGGATAACTTAGTTTGTCAAATATTGAGAAATAATTTCTTCAGAGTCTTTTTGTTTTATAATTCACTTTCAATACATACGAAAACACATTAATGTGGGGTGATATAGCTTGAAATACTGGACGTGCCCTGAATGTGGAATTTCTAATCCTATCCATTTACGTCTATGCCAACATTGCCGCTACATACGACGGCAAACCGATGTTACCCGTAAGACCTTAAATTTTTGGAAATGCGAATGGTGCGGTGTTCTTAACGTCATAACTCGCTATGTTTGTCGTGGTTGTTATCAAACACGTTATCGTGCTCAATCACAAACTTTAGAAGAAAAGAAAGAAATGGGTCCACATCAGGTATAGGAAAATAGTTGGAGCCACTTGCTCTTCACTTTTGAAACAGGGCAAGCATTTTTGTCTTTGTCTTAGTGTATGACAATTGAATTTATCAAAGTAATTTTATTTTTTTAAAAAAAAAGTGTGAAGGGGCATGTAATGAACGTATATGCGGCATTGGCTCATCCACTCCGCGAACATATTCTTCGAATTCTAGATACTGAGCGTCTTTTAAGCTACAAGGATTTGATGGAAAAAGTAGGGGTCAAAAAAACTGGTCTATTTAACTATCATCTGAAAAAACTTGAAGGATTTATTGAGAAACGGAATGGCTTATATCAGCTTACAGCCGCGGGAAAAAATACAATCCGCTTGATGATCGCAAAGGAACAGTTGATGGCCGGAGAGTCAATCGATTTACGCGAAGCTGATTCTCGAGGAGCAATCTTCCGTATTGGGGTAATCATTTGTACTTGTGGAGAGGAAATCCGCCAAGCCATTAATGTGGGTGAACTTGTAGAGAAAGTGAATGCCCTCCCTTTTGTGGAACGCACAAGGGTTTTTCAACATCTTTGCTTACTAGAAAATGTTGAACAACTAAAGGAATGGTGTGCACGCCACTTTTTGAATAATCTTGTCATCGCGGCCTGTTCCCCTCGTTTACATAGCGAAATGTTTGCTACTATTCGAGTGCAATTAGATGTACCTGTAGAATTTACAAATATTCGTGAACAGTGTGCCTGGGTACATAGAAATATGCCCGAACAAGCTACAGAAAAGGCGTTGCTCCTAATCCGAGCTAGCGTGGCTATGCTCCGGCAACGCGTGCCAATTCCAACACGAACCGTACCAATTCGGAAAAGTGTAGCTATCATAGGTGGTGGACTAGCAGGATTAGAAGCTGCAAAGGTTTTAGCAAAGTCTGACTATTCTGTTATCCTCCTAGAAAAACAACCTTGTCTGGGGGGCATCGCTCGCCGATGGGAAAGAATCCATGGAGCTATAGATTGTGGTCCATGTATGATAGCTGAGGACGTATCATCGATTATCCTTTCCGGCAAAACTCGAATACTTACTAACATTGAACCCACAGATATCTCAGGTACAATTGGAAATTATGAAATCATCGGCACACAACACCCTCGTTATGTCGAGTTAACTAGGTGCATTATGTGTGGATCGTGTGCAGATATCTGTCCTGAGTCCCGACCAAATGAATTTGAATTTAACCTCACACAACGTAAACTTATCCATCTACCATGTCCTGCCGCCTATCCTAATAAGCCCGTTATTGACAATGCGGATATTGATTTTTGTCGAACTTGCCAAAAATGTGAAAAAATTTGTCCATCCCACGCCATTAACTTAGATCAGCAACCTGAAACCAAGAAGTTTTCTGTCGGAGCCTTAATCCTAGCAACAGGGGCAGAAGTTTGTGATCCTCGAACCAAACCACGCCTAGATTCAATTGAATACAATCCATCAAAAGATATTATCACCTCTTATGAATTTGAACGAATGCTTGCCCCAGATGGACCAACAGGAGGTCAAGTAATTCGGCAAAAAACTGGCAAGCCTGCTCGATCCATAGTCGTTCTTCAATGTCTGAATTCAATCAATTCTTGTTCAGAGTACTGCTGTAATGTTGCTCAGAAATACTTGGATGTTGTTGAACACAACACGCCGGATGTCACCATCCATGTTGTCTATGACAATTCTCGAATTCCACCTGATCGAACCACCTTCATCCCTGAAGATTCCCGTATTCACTTTTGTGAAAGTATAAAACTCATCCATCGAGGTCGGAAACGGTTTATCGAAACCGATTTGGGTTGCTTTCCAGCCGATTTTATTGTTCTCAATATGGGTATGATTCCTGGAGACCAGCAGTTAGCCCTTCGAACCCTGACGAATTTTTCCCTAGATAAACGTGGCTTTCTCGACCCGAAGAGCTTATCCTCAGGCATATGGGCCTGCGGTTCTGTGACCGGTCCCAAATCGTATTCCGAACTAGTAATAGACGCCCAAAGAACTGCTCTAGAAGTGCTACTATTATTAGGAAAGGATAGTCTCCCTGCAGGAGATATACCCATTCAAATCATTCAGGAAAAATGTGGTCTTTGTAACCTTTGTTTAGAGTCATGTCCCTTCAATGCTATCTCCATCACAGCTGATACCGTCCGTATTGATACTCTAAAATGTGAAGGTTGTGGAGCCTGTATCGCAATATGCCCCACAGGAGCCCTGTCTTCACCTCCAATTCAGGAAGAGGTCCTAGCGGCAGTAAATGCACTGTCTAAAGGCATCACCTCACCGCGAATTCTAGTATTTTGTTGTGATTCATGCGGATACTCCGCAGCAGATAATGCTGGCATCCGCCGATTGGAATACGACGCTAGCGCAATGGTAGTTCGACTGCCGTGCACTGGTTGTGTTGATGCAAATATTGTAATAACCGCCCTAAATTATGGGTTTGATGGAGTTATGGTTATTGGGTGTCATGACTCAGCATGCCGGTACTTCGATGGTATCAAGAAGGCAAAGGCACGAATTGGCGTTCTCTCAAACTTCTATGGAAACGAATTACAGAATCGTGTTCGTATTCTCAATGTGTCAGCAGTAGAGGGTCATGTTTTTGCGACAGAGATTAACCAATTTGCTACTGAATTAAAGGAGCTGCTAAGTTCATGACCAAGATTGGTTTCCTTCAGCTAAACTCATGTAGTGGCTGTATGTTTGCAGTACTTGGTAGTGCCATATTCCCAGAACTCCTCAAATCAGCAGATATTCAAGTCTTTCGATTAATATCAGATATCCAAAGTGAAGATCATCTTGACGTAGTATTTGTTGAAGGTGGAGTCACATGTAATGAAGACGCTGAACTTCTTCGCAGACTATGGACAGAAGGAACCAAGATTATTGCGCTTGGGAGTTGTGCGGTTCTCGGCGGAATTATGAGTCAATCTCCAAACATGCATATTGACCCTGTTAATAAATTCGTTGATCCACATTCGTCATTACCTGGCTGCCCACCACCACGAAGGCTTCTTGGAAATCTCCTATTGAGTGCAATCGATGGTTCTGAATTCGAACTACCTGAGAAAAACGTGTGTTGGGAATGCCCATTTGCACAAGATCAAACATATGAGATTGAGATTACATCATTACATTCCACGCATTCTCCAAAAAGCTGTTTTTTGCGCGAAGGTATTCTCTGCTTGGGTCCTATAACCCGTGCTGGATGTGAAGCACATTGTATCAAGGGATCCACTCCCTGTGATGGCTGTATGGGTGTACTAAACGGGAATTTACCCGCAGCCATTGCCAATCTCTTCTCCGTACTAAAAGTCAGCGAAACGATTCGGGAATACGCTGAACTTGCCTTTAGATACCAAAAACCGGAGCTGAAATTAAAACATTGAAAATTCGGATATCCTTGACCATGACCCGTATTGAAGGTGATAGCGCACTTATTGTCACACGAGAGAAAGACCGCATTACCAATGTAATTTATAACATGCCTACTGCACGAGACTTCAAGGGCGTCATAATTGGTCAACAAGTTAAAGACTTACCTAAAATTGTACCTCGAATCTGTGGAATTTGCCCTGTAGCCCATAGAATCGGGGCAGTCAAAGCAATCGAGTCCGCATCTGAAGTATCGATTCCTCCAGTAGCAGAATTACTCCGCGAACTGGCGCTTTTAGGAGAAATAATCCGATCACATACTTACAGTGTTTTCTTCTCAACCTTACCCGACATAATGTATCTGACTGACCAAATCTCTCGCCAAGACATTCTTGGCATAGATCGAACACAACCACGCCTCTTACCCATCGCCATAAAATTATACAATTGCGCGGAGACACTAATCACAGCCACCGCAGGTAATACAAACATGGCTTTTAACCTAATTCCTGGTGGACTCATGCAAAACATCACCATCACTCAACAGCAAGAACTTATCCAACAACTCCACGCAACACTCTCAGGTATTAAATGGACCAAGGAATACTACGGTTGGTTACTAAATGAAATCGAAGGTGAAATCCAAAAATATACTCTCCCCCAACCCCGCTACATTAGCTGCTTTGACACACATAAAAACCGATTCTATGGTACTGACCAAATCGAATTCATCTCTGAAGATGGATCCCAAAGTAAATTTTCCTGTGCTGAATTCTCTGAATTCCTAGTTGAACAGGACTTGCCTGAAGCACCGACTAAAATCATTTACGCAGAATCAAACAAAAGGCTCAATAATCTACTAGCAGGACCTCACGCCCGACTAGCAGCACTCCAAACCAAATCCACAAAGAGTAAAGAATCCCTCCGCAATATACCCAACCTTTTTTATTCAGGGCTTCTCCGAATTGATGAAATCGAATTTGCTATAACTAACGCAATCAAACTGTTAGAAACTGAATGGCAAACGGGTGAAGATGTCTCAGTCGCATTGGAACCACAAATCAGCATCGGAGCCAGTGCTGTGGAAGCACCACGAGGAACTCTTCTCTATCGGATAAACATAAACGACGTTGGAAGAATCGAGGATATCGATATTCGAGTACCCACAGAACTTAATGCCAGTGCAATAACTCTAATTGTCAAAAAAGTCATGACAGCCTGTCTAGATCTTGGTTGGTCAAATGATCAAATCCTCGAACGAGCAAAGATGGCGGTCCGATGTTTTGATCCATGTGTTTCTTGTGCTACTCATACAGATATCAGATTCCGTGATTAGAAAAGCTAGAATGGAGCCTTTCAGCCTAATTTGCGATTCATGACAACAAAAATTATCCATGCTCTAACCATCAGAGAATTAGTATTAGGATTGACGACAAAAGTTGTCATGATTCCCTTACAAATTAATTTTCATCGTCTTTATCTTTGATGTGAAGAAGTTATTATTGCCCTTTAGGGCAAAGTGATTATATGAAAACATTAGAGCTTGCTCCCTTAAAAGAAAAAAAATTGCGGGTCTTCTTGATTAGAAAAGCTTACGATGAACCTTGGCAAATCACTCCCACCTCTTCAGCGTCTGACTCGAAGATGTCTATGATTAAACGACCGTCAATGGCCTATTGTGACATGATAAAACAGGTGGTCGAATCAGAACAGCCAGATTTTGCCACCGATGAATTAGGTATGCGGAATATGAAGGAGTTTCATGAAGACAACCCAATAGCGGATGTCTTAGCGAAACTAAAGATTCCCTATTACGCTGTTGATATGGATGATTTTGCTCAAAGTTATCTCTCTCGGGGTATCAAACTGAAACTGGAAAGACGTAATGAAGTTTTAGAGGGCCTAAGGGTCTTGTCGGATGAAAAAATTACCCCAGATGTGCAGGAAAATATTGATCGACTAGTTGCCTATGGACAGTATTTACATGACGAACTTGAAGAAGAGATTAGACAAGTACAATTTGGGATTCGTGAAAGCTGGATGGCTATGGGAATTCTAAAACAGGCGGATCGCTTCAAAAAGAAACGAATCACGGCTATACATCTAAGCAGTCCGCGACATTTCCAAGGTTTAATGGACCTTTTGCAATCCCTAGATGTGGAAGTGACACCCATATCTTTTAAGCAAATTCTCTCAGAAACACCTAGGGAAGAAATCAAAGGTATGACTGAACTCACAGGAGTATCTTCCATTTCTGTTGTGCCGGTGATTAAGCGCCCAAAAGCGAAATTAAGTGATATCCTTTTTTTCTTAGAAGCGGATGACCACGCTAGCCCTTTTGACATCTGTGTAGCGTACGACGCAGGATTTAATGTTGTAGTTCCCTATGTGGGGGTTGCAATCGATCGTATTCATGACTTAGTCCAAGATGCTATCTTTTCACGAGGAACCAAAGGAGTAAAACACACCTGTTTCTTCGTTGGTGGACGCCAAGTTCCTATCGCCCGTCAGATGGCGGAAACGATTCAGAAAGCAATGGTGAAACCATTCGAAACTTCAATAGTTGTTGACCCTCATGGTGCTTTTTCCACTTCTGCAGCAATGGTCGCCAAAGCTGAAGCTGCGTTACATCAACTTGATTTGGGTTCGCTCAAAGGAAAAATCGCTTTAGTTCTTGCTGGAACGGGACCAGTTGGTGAAAGTGTGGCTCACCTACTTTCCAAATGTGGAGCTATCACACTACTAACATCACGTAAAATTGAACGGGCAAAAGCTGTTGCTCATCGAGCTTCAACCAAGGAGAATACAATAGAAGGTGTTCAAGCAATCACACCAGATGATATTCAGGAGCTTTTAGAAGACGTGACCTTGATTTTTACAGTGGGTGCTCCTGGCGTTCAATTAGTATCACTGGCACAACTTCAAGCGGTTTTAGGACCCAAAATACTAGTGGATGTAAACGCTGTGCCTCCAAGTGGAGTTGAGTCACTCAATCCAATGGACGATCTTCGTGAGTTAATTCCGGATACTTTTGGGATTGGAGCGCTAGCCATTGGCGACCTGAAACTCAAGGTGCAACGTCAGATCCTCCAAGTAGCGCGAAAAAAGGGTCAAGGAATATTTGATGATAGAGTGGCCTTAGACATTGCGCGAGAGATTCTTGAAGAACAACTTGAATCAGCCAGTAGACCCAGACTAAAAATCGTAGTGGCGGCACAATAAAGAGGTTGCCACCTCAATCACTCATTTGCAAGTCCTAGGTGAGCTAGAGTTTCATGAGATAATCGTGGATGTTGCGTGCAGCACGTTTGCCTTCACCTGCAGCGGCGATTACTGTGCCTTCGCCTCCAGTGAGATCACCAGCGGCCCAGACATGCGGTATGGAGGTTTCAAGTTTTTCTGGGTCGACGACAACATCACCCCATTTATCGCATTCAAGCTCTGGTGTGCAACGTGGAACTGAGGGGTTCGCTGAGGCCCCGATGGCAAAAATGACGGTGTCAACGGGGAATTCGAATTCAGATCCCTCGATTGCTTCAGGTCGGCAGCGACCACTTTCATCGGGTTCTCCCAGGCAATTGCGAATGCATTGCATGGTCTTAACACGATCTTGATCGTCGCCAAGGATTCCGATTGGTTGGGTAAGAAATTGAAAGGTGACCCCTTCCTCTTTGGCGTGGTGGTATTCTTCACGTCGCACCGGCATCTCATTTTCTGATCGCCGATAAACGATATAGACCTTCTTGGCTCCGAGCCGTAACGCGGTTCGGGCACTGTCCATGGCGGCGTTGCCGCCTCCTATAACAGCCACGGTTTTTCCGTGGATAATTGGTGTATCATAATCGGGGAATTGGTAGGCACACATGAGGTTTACTCTTGTGAGGAACTCGTTACTACTGTAGGTGCCGACAAGGTTGACTCCGGGAATGTTGAGAAAGCGGGGAAGGCCTGCACCGGAGGCGAGCAGAATGGCATTAAAGCCTTGAGTAAAGAGGTCTTCGAGTGAGTATAACTGTCCGATGAATGCATTGAGTTGAAATTCAACACCAAGTTGTTTGAGATAGTCAACTTCAGCTTTGACAACAGCCTTGGGCAGACGAAACTCAGGAATCCCGTAGATCAACACGCCGCCCGGTTCGTGTAGACTTTCAAAGACGGTAACCTGATGACCAAGTAATGCCAAATCACCAGCTGCAGTAAGACCAGCAGGTCCGCTTCCGACGATGGCAACTCGACGACCTGTGGATTTGGGAAGTTTGGGTACTTCAACACCATGTTCGCGTTCCCAGTCAGCTAAGAATCGTTCAATCCGCCCAATTTCAATAGGATACCCTTTCTTACTTAGGATACATCCTTGTTGACATTGCACTTCTTGCGGACACACTCGACCACAAATTGCTGGTAGACTATTCTTCTCTTTGATAATCCGAATGGCTGTGCGGTAATCCTGATTGCGAACAGCGTCTAAGAATCGATTGATATCAATTTCAACGGGACAACCTGCTACACACTTGGGATTCTTGCAGGCCATACAACGGTTGGCTTCTTGAAGGATTTGCGCTTCATTATATCCTAAATTTACTTCATCAAAATTCTTAATCCGGGTTTTTGGTTTTTGTTCAGGCATTTTGGGTGGTTGGATTGACCAAGGCTGGGGTTTGCCTTTCTTCTGTGATTCTTTTTCTTGTTTTGGTCCCATGTCAAACCCTTCGTGAAAATAACACAGACATCGTGGGAGCATAAGTACCATAATTAAAGAGTTCCGCTAATTCAGAACAAATTCTGGGTGAAAAAGTGTTCACCAGAGATCCTTGGCGACATCCTCTAATCCAAGCCTGATTAACACTTCACGAGTTGGCTTCCCAGTCTTGGGATCCCATTGACTAAATTCATAAAACTCCTTTAATTGCATTTGAAGATTTGGAGTTTTTCCTTCATTCGGTCCACTAGTAAACGGTTGGAGCAGTGCGAGAGGCATTGTGTCGTCCTTGGCGGTTATCCCGCATCGGATATTAAACGCACGTTTCAGATTCATTGTACGTTCACCGATTTCAATTAGTTGATCGGGTGTGATGGTAAATCCAGTTGCTGTATTATACAATTCAGTCACGAGTGAAGGTTCGAGTAGGGCTAATTGACAGAGAGTTAACGAATTGAAAATGGTTCGCCAGTTTCTCAATTTGGCGGTGACAATTCCGCGCCCTTCATCGGCATGGCGATCCCCAGGTTCGATGTCATAGTCAGGAATGGCTACACCCATATCGACAGTATGGATATCTCCTTGCATGTGATGGGCTCCAATTGGAGAAACCGCATAAGAAGTCGCTAGTCCAAAGAAGGCTCGTGGATCGTGCATGGGAACCTCTAGCCCTTTCACGTGGATAGCCAGCTCAGGAATACCTAATTTTTCTCCAGCGAGTTTTACTCCCTCAGCGAGGATATCACCAAGCCCTTCACGATGAGCAATCATTTCGATGAGTTGCAGAAGTGTTCGCCCCTCACCGAAATCTAGTTTCAAAGACCCGATGAGATTCTGCGGGAGCTTTCCGTGTTCATTTGCGGCAAAGCTAAGGGCTATAACGCTCCCGCAAGAAATCGTGTCTAACCCGAAAAGATTACAAAGATGGTTGGCTTGGCACAACAAGGCTAAGTTGTCTACTTCACAAAGTGTGCCCATGGCGCCAATTGTTTCGTATTCGGGACCAGCGACATCATTTAACGAGAAATCATCTGTACTAATGGTGACCACTGGACCACAACCTATGGGACATAAATGACAGCGGAATTGCCCTGATCGATATTCATCTAAAGCATTCGCGTTTATTGTTGAGATATCCATGGAGGGTTTAGTGAAGTACCGGACTGGCATATCATTGAAGAGATTCATCAACATGTCAGCACCGTAGAGGGTGCCTTTTGCTCCCAGGATTGGAGCTAAATTCTCTAGTAGCTGGAACGCTATTTTCACATGTTCTCGAAAAGCTTCAGGATCTGCTAATTCAGATTTCTGTGAACCTCGAACAGTAATTGCCTTTAATTTCTTGGCACCAAAAACTGCGCCAGCTCCAGCGCGGGCACTCGCTCGCCCTTTATCATTCATGATGGCTGCAAATCGAACCAGTTTTTCCCCTGCGGGTCCGATGGAGAGAATACGAACCTTCGAATCGTTGGTTTCCTTCTTGATGTATTCTTCGGTTGCGAAAGTATCCATTCCCCAAAGGTGATCAGCCGATTCAATCTCTGCTTTGTCGTCCCCAATGTTTAATAGCACAGGCGTTTTGGCAGCCCCAGTAATGAGAATGCCATCCAATCCCGTATGACGTAATTCGGCTCCGAAATAGCCACCACCAGTGGATTCACCCCATATACCGGTGAGGGCAGATTTTGTGCAAATGGCATGACGTCCCGTACATGGAGCACCTGTGGCTGTGAGGGGTCCTGTGAAAATGGCAACTTCGTTGTCTGGATGAAATGGATCGAGGGTTTCCACAGTCAGTCGAGTGTATAGAAGTCGTGCTGCATAACCTGCTCCTCCAATGAAATCGCGAGCATAATCCCAGTTTAATGGTTTCCGTTCTGCAGTCCCCTTGGTCAGGTTAGCAAAAAGGAATTCACCCATATACCCCTTGGGATTGGGCATGATGATCACCGTTTTTTGACGCGTTTCATCATCTCAAACATCTGGTGCTGCATTTCAATGGATTCAGCAGGAAGCAGGTTGATCTTCTTTTTATCCACAGCGGAGGCTAGCAGGTATATTTGGGCAACGCGCTCAAGCAGGAGGGCATTATGTAACGCTACATCCATAGATGGTCCGACACAGACTCCACCATGATTTGCCAAAAGTACACCATTACGGGGTCCCAAAGCTTCGACAACATTTGTGGCTAGTTCTTCACTACCCGGTAATCCATACTTGGCGACTTCAATCTGTCCGCCTAGTTTAATGACAAATTCGTCAATAATTGGAGGAAGGGGCTCTTGAAGTACAGCAAGAGCCGAGGCATAAATACCATGAGTATGCACGATAGCATTCACATCGGGTCTAGCTTTGTAGATGGCTGTATGGAGCGGATGTTCAGTGGATGGATTTCGGTCACCGTCAATAATGTCACCTTCAAGATTGATAATCATCACATCGTTAGTATCCATACAGGCGTAGTCAACACTGCTTGGTGTTATCGCGATTGTATCAGTATCAGGGATTCGAAAGCTGGCATTCCCTGAACTGCCTATTACAAGGGCAACTCTTTGCATTTCCTGGCAAACGTCTAGCACTTCACGTTTTGCTTCTTGATTGGCTTTGGGTGTCATTTCAATCCGCCCTCCATTAGTTATCTTACCTTTATAGCTTAGCGGATTGTTTGTACAACGTTTGCCACCGAGAGAAATAGGTTTCGTATCTCTTTTGTCTATCTTCTTGTGGTTTCAGTGATGGCTGCTTTGACACCATTTTCTCCGCGGAGGCCAAGAGGGAATCGTTCAATTCAGCAGCTGTAGCCGCACATATTGCCGCGCCAAGACTTGAAGCTTCCACTTCACTTCCACGATGAATTTCTAATCCAGTAACATTAGCAAGCATCTGTTGCCATAACTGGCTCCGAGTCAATCCTCCCGCAACCGTACAACACTCAAAGGTTTTCTCAGCAACCTCTTGAAGAAGTTCAAGGTTGACACGCATCGCAAAGCAGATATTCTCAAAGAGTGATCGGGCGAGCTCATTCATGGTTATTGGAGTGACAATGGGATTTGCTGGTTGTGGAAAGAAAAATAATGCTGGACGCACAGTCGCCATATCAGAAGCATCCATGATTTGGGGTCCAAGTTGAGCGATAGTATCTAAGGAGCCGATATCAGCTTTTTCAGCTAGTTGCTCAACTTTCGTGTAAGCCTTCTGAGGATCCTTGAAGTCTTCAGAAATCGGTTGAACGATATCTTGGACAAACCAAGCTAGAACAGCTCCTGCTTTTCCCGTATTTGCTTCAAGCACCCAACGTTGAGGAAGCAGATATCGTCCGGTCCACAGCTTGCCACTTTCATCAATGATGGGAGATTCAGAAATAAGTTGGATTGGAGCTGTGTTACCTCCAACAACGCAGACTTCGCCAGGTTGGGTCGTTAAGGTACCTAGCATGGCACATTGTGTATCTGCACCACCAATGCCCACTACTGTTTTCGTTGACAATCCTGTTATCTTGCTTGCCTGTGACGTGATATTACCAACCAAACTTCCTGGCTCAAGAATTGGAGGTAGAATTGCGTCTGTAACTTCTGCCATCTCGAGGATTTCTGGGGACCACTGTGATTTGATGATATCCATTAATTGAGTATTCGAAGCTTGTGAGGGGTCAGTGATAGCTTCCCCAGTTAATTGATAGAGTATCCAGTCACTGATTGAAAGTACGTGGTGAATTTGCGCATAGAGGTCCGGTTTATTCTGTTTATACCAAACAAGACGAGACAAAGCATAGAGAAGAGGTGGCCAGCAGCCAGTGGGAGGACACGAGTCTTCTAGTCCTTTCGCTACAAAATCCTGAACAAAGACACCACGTGCATCCAAGTTGGGACCTGAATAAATGGCCGTTCCTTTCTTGTCGAGAAATACTGCACCGTGACGTTGACTAGTGGCGGAAACGGCTACAACATCCTTTGGTGAAATTTTGGCATCCTTGATGCATTCTCGAATCAGTCTTGTGATTGTGTTCCATGCAGCTATGGCGTCGAACTCCTTGCCTATGCCCATTAGACCCTCAGAATCAGCGTATTGTATTGGTACGAATCGTTTTGCGATTGACGTACCCTGTGGAGTAAACATCATGCACTTAATCCCAGATGTGCCAAAATCGATGGTTAGCAGTTGTCGTTTGGGCATTTTGGGCCCTCATTTTAAGGATTTAAGAACTTCTGGGTTTGCCAGATATTTGGGGATTTCGCCTTTTAAGAACCGGTCAATATCGGCGGCTAAAATCATCGATTGCCGATAAACTACATCACTTGTATTGCCACCTATATGAGGGGTGACGGTTACATTATCCAATGCCAAGAATCGGTTATTTGAGTCAACAGGTTCCCGTGAGAACACGTCTAATCCTGCTCCGGCAAGTCTTCCTTCTTGGAGTGCTTCGAAGAGGGCATCTTCGTCGATAATGGCAGATCGAGCGGTGTTAATCAGGTGTGCTGTGGGCTTCATCCAAGAGAGTTGTTCTTGCCCAATCATACGAAAGGTTTCAGGAGTGGCACGAGTGTGTAGTGTCACAAAATCCGCTTGGCGCATTAGCGGTTCGAGTTCAACTTTTTCGGCACCAACTTCCTTTCCTTTCACAGCACTTACATTTGGGTCAAAGAAGAGTACACGCGTTTCAAAGCCCTGGAGTCTTTTTGCCACACGAACGCCAATTTGCCCTAATCCAATGATTCCAACAGTGCTTCGACCTAATTCGTTTCCTTTTAGCGATTCGTGGAGTTTGGCAAACTCTCCTGCATCATCGATTTGGATTATGCCGGATTTAAGCAGACGATCCGTCTGGATGAGCTTTCGTGCTTGAGCTAACATCAGGAGGATTGTAAGATCAGCCACAGAATCAGCATTTCGACCAGGAGCATAGAAGACAGGAACGCCCTTAGCAGTTGCAGCGTCAACATCGATTTCTTTCGGACTATCACGAGCACAACCAATGAATTTCAATGTGGTGCCTTCAAAGACTTCCTCGGTGGCGGCATCAGCTTCAATAATGGCGGCATCAGCTTCATCTTCTTTCAGCTTTTCAAGAAGCTCTTCACCCCATAATACGCGTCCTGTATTTCGCCAATCTTCATGTATGACAGTCGCGTGTTGGCGAAGAAGCTTCAGCCCTTCTTCGTGAAAGGATGCTGTGATAAGAACTCGCATTCCCCTTCATCCTTTATGTTATTCGTTTTACATCAAGATTTGGAGTTTCATGAGATCCGACATGCTGCCTTTTGCTTTTAGTTTTCCAACAGAATAAGCATCAAGTGGACTGAGCCCCCCCTCCATGATTCCAACTAGAGTTTCACTATCTGTTGTGACTAAAAGATTCGGTTTTTCCAACTCACCCTCTGTAAAGGGATCCATAGTTTCATCATGAATCCGTGTATAGAAGCTTGTTTTAAGATCGGTGAATAGGAACTGAAGTGTTCGATCAAACCCTTTGAATTTGGATTTAGTAGCGGGGTCCTCGAATTGCCCTCGAACGCCTTCTAGAACCTCAAGGATTTTGTCTTTCGTTACCATTTGTGGGCGTCACCCGATAGGATATCCATGAAAGGTTTTAGGTTAAAAACACATTCCCCTTGCAGTTTTTAAGCCGATAGAATCCAATTAACCGCACCGAGCCAAATCTATACTGGCAAGAGAATCATTAGAGCTAAACATACTAGAGATATGCCAAGAAGGATTCCGCCTGCGGCAAGGATCACGATACCACTTTTAGCTTGTTCTTGACGGTGAGTTTCAAAGCGACGCATTGTATGTCGAGTATGGGGTGGATTGACAGCATACCGATATGCTGCTGTGGCTTCAACAAAGGGAGTAAGTAAACAAATTCCGAAGATGATTAGAATAACACTCATGAAAAGCAGGGTAAACCCAAATGAATAGAGCGTCAAGATGTGAAAGACGAGAAACGTGGCAACAGAGGCAATTATGAGACAAATTACCAAAGTTATGGCTAGCCGTTTGCCAAAGGAAGCCCAATTCATTAATTACCCTCGTCAGATTCTAAGAAGAACAGCTGAAAAAAGTTATGGAATTATTTTGATGGATAGTGGATAGGGTTGGATAATGAATTATGATTTGCTGTGAGCGCACATTTGCTTATAATGCTCAGAAGCATGTTCCTCTTGGCTTTTATAGGTGTCAAGGCGTTTAATAAGAAGGTTAAAGTCCACTTCGTGCGCATCGAATTCTGGGCCGTCGACACAGGCAAATTTTGTTTGCCCACCAATCTCGACCCGACAAGCTCCACACATGCCTGTGCCATCAACCATAATTGGATTTAGACTGCATTCAGTTTTCACACCAAACGGTTTGGTTGTGGCAGCGACATTTTTCATCATTATAGGAGGACCGACAGTATAGACATAATCAATTGGGCGATCTGATTCGAGAAGTTCTTTTAGTTTAGTGGTAACGAAGCCTTGTGTGCCCTTAGATCCGTCATTAGTGGTGATGTAGATTTCATCACTCACTTGACTGAGTTCGAGTTCACATACCAACAACTCTTCTTGTCGAGCACCTAAGATTGTGATGAGATAATTCCCCGCTTCTTTTAATTGACGGGCACGGGGCAGCGAGGGGGCAGCACCGCATCCTCCTGCAACTACAATCACAGTGCCGTACTTTTTTACAGAGGGAGCTGTACCCAGGGGACCAAGGATATCCTTAATTTCATCGCCGGGTTGGAGTTTGGAAAGTTCTAGTGTCGATTTTCCCAACACTTGGAATACAATAGTGACAGAGCTCTTGTCAACGTCCCAATCTTTTAGAGTGAGTGGGATGCGTTCGCCTCGATCATGCAGACGATAGATGAGAAATTGACCTGGACAAGCTTTAGCAGCAATTTCGGGTGCTTTGACCTCGAATTCGAAGATGTCGGGAGCGATGGTTTTTGTGGACAATATCTCAAACACGCTTGAACCCTCATGTAATAATGGTTGAATTGTGACCTATAGGCACGAGAAGGTGAGTGGTGTATAAACGTTATCAATGTTTGAGGTGATAGAGCCGTTCTAAATCGTTGAACACCTTCATTTGATGCGTTCTAATCTTTAGATTAAAGGTCTTTGCATTACTCAGTATTGCACATGACAGTCTCACGAAGGTTCCGATCAACCCGTGTTTATACTTCTTTGACCCGACGGGGATTGCCATCCCTTCGGATTCTTGCGCTCGTAGCGATTATTTTGTCGACATCAGTATTTACGACTTTGTATGTAGAGCATAGATATTTTTCAGCGGAGGGGTTACAGAATTTTGGAAGTCATGGGGAAGTGGTTTTTTATCTTCGAACACATCAACCACGCGGGATCTTCGGAGAGGGCATGTATGGCGTCAGGCCTGAGTTGTGGACCTTTTCAGATTCAGGGTTAGGAAGAACTGTAGGTGCCTACTCAACCACGAATATCCAAGTAGCTGGTGTGGATGAGTTAGATATCGTCAAGACCAATGGTACTTTCATCTATACAGTTGTTGATGATGAGGTCATCATTATTCGGGCTTATCCCCCAGAGCTGGCCGAAATTGCAGGCAGAATCACTCCAATGGATTCTCCACTGGGTCTATTCCTTTATGACTCAAATAGACTAGTTGTGATCAGTCAAGGGATATCAATCGAGGTCTTCGATGTTACCTACCCCTCTAATCCTCAAAGGATAAACTGGGTGACTTTTGAAGGATACTTCATTGGAGTCCGATTAATTCAAAATAAAATCTATCTAATTGCAGGGATGCCCACTGAAGATACGTTTGGTAATACACTGATTCCAGAGGTTGGAATCACTGGTACTTGGGGAACCATCATCAATATGCGTGTTCCAGCATCCCAAATTTTCTATGACCCAAAAACGATTGATACCTTCTTCCATTATACTTCAATTCTAACCCTAGATATTTCAGCACCTGCAGCCCTTCCAGATGTCAAATGCTTTCTGATAGGAACTAGTGGTGCCACCGTTTATGTTTCAGAAAATAACTTGTATTTGGCCACCCACCAGTGGTTCGCTGGATCAGTTACAACAATTCATCGATTACAAATCATGGAAGACACCGTAGCTTATGCCGCGTCCGGAACTGTAGCAGGATATCTTCTTAACCAATTTTCCTTGGACGAATATGAAGAGCATCTTCGAGTATTTACCACGTATTACGATGTGAACTCAAGACAAGTTAGTGGACTCAGTATTTTGAACATGCAACTTGAGTTAGTAGGATCAATCGAAGGGTTAGCACCAAACGAGCAGATTTACTCAGCACGATTCCTTGGCAAGATGGGATTTTTGGTCACATTCTATAAGGTTGATCCTTTGTTTGTCTTCAATTTGACAGAGCCCACTAATCCGCAACTTCTTGGTGAACTAAAGATTCCTGGGTTCTCAAATTACTTACATCCACTCGATAGCAACCATTTACTCGGAATCGGTAAGGATGTAGAAATTCAAGGTGACAATTGGTGGTACCAAGGTATGAAAATCAGCCTTTTCAACACGACAAATCCCTTTGACCCACAGGAAACCACGAATCTTATCCTTGGAGTACGAGGAACTGATTCAGAAGCACTTGAAGACCATAAAGCAATTCTCATTGATCCTGAAAAAGGCCTTCTTTCTATGCCCATCCGACTTTGCGAATATTTAACAAATAACACCGACATAGATCCACGGGAACATGGAACAATATCGTGGCAGGGTGCTTATGTTTTCTCAGTGAATCCTGCCAATGCCTCCTTGACGATTCAGGGTCGCATTACTCATATCGAAGATCTTGATGCATTCCGATTGGACTGGTGGGCTTTTCGAGATCAGTTCATTCGCAGAACTGGATACATCGAATCGATGTTCTATGCAATTTCAAATTCGAAAATCACGTTTCATAATCTAACTGATCTGAGTTTCATAGGTGAACTTTCTCTAACCTGAGATAGAATAACAATGAATCAAGGATTGTTCGTAAGAGAAGTAATTATTTTTCTATTTTGATGTCAAGCCCATCAACTGTATAATTATGAGGCTTGTAAGTTTCAGAGTCATATCGCCCTCCAGCCTTCTTAACACAGAGCGATCTTTGATTATCAAGTTTGTCTAGTTCAATAACGACTTGGGTTGTATGCTCGATAGCCGCGAGAAACTCCTGACTGTGTGCTTTACGGTTAATTGTCCAATAGGCAAGTGTTTTATAGGCATACAAAGCAGGGCAAATATGTCCAAAAAAGGATCGGGCACCATCTTGTCCCCAAATGATTTCCATTGCTGTAAGGCTATTAATTACAAGTCGTGTTCCATCACCAACGAACTCCCGTTCAATTCTACCGAAGAAATGATGAAACCTTTCAACATCTCTAGACATTGGAACCTTTCGAATCCATGAAGGGGCTTTGTCATAGAAATCCGTGAAGATTAATTCACCACGTCCCCCTGATTCTGAAAAGCAATCAAGTACTAGTAAATGCTCTTCCCAGCCTTTTGGTAATGACTTGATTAGCGGTTCAAGAAATAATAGTAATGCTTGTGGTGGGTAAATGAAATCCAAATAAATGACTTGATTCTTTTTTACAATACCTTGGCGCATGAAGTTTTGAAGGAACTCATGAATGAAGGTTCCGGTCTCATATTCCCAAACTACATTTTCGCCTAAAATCAAACCTTTTCCTAATATCTCATCCAACGTGGGTATCCCTGTTGAGCAGCGCATTGAAATTAAACTCCCAAAATGGACAAGCAACACCGCATTATATATCTAGTTGTTGTTTGATGTACATTATTGAACAAAATGAACATAAGCTTTGAATAGTTGAACACTATATTCTAACTTAACCAGGTGAAAAGAAATGCTCCACCTGGTTGAACTTACTCCGAAAGAATTAGGCTTAAAGAAGTTGATGGTTGACTTCTTTGCTGATTCGCCCAAAGATACTGCGGGTTTGGAACACTTCTCATCAGCTCATTACGCACTGATGACGGTTTTTTCACAAAACTACAAGATTGCCTTAGAAGATACTTCAAAAATGTTTGACATGTTATCTTCAAAAATCCGCAACGCTGAATATGTGAAAGTTGAATGCCCTGGTGAAATACCAGGGAATGGGTGCTTATCTAAAAAAGAAATCGAAATGCTAGCGACTATGTTCGAATACTTTTCAGAAGAATCGTCCTTCGCAGAGGCAAGTCTTCTTGCTAATCGACGTGAGGCTTTAGTTGATTATTACAAATGGATTCATGGCGGTGATCTTGAAGAAGCACATAGTTGTTGCCACAATTTAATTGATAAAATTGAAACGGCCACTGCTATAGAGATTCAAACACTTCAAGAAGTCACACCAACACCTAATCCTTATGAAGCAGCCCTTCATCAGCTGGATCTCGCCGCCGAAAAATTGGGGTTAGACTCAGCCACTCATGAAGTTCTTCGTCATCCACAACGTATTCTCATCGTCAACATCCCCGTCCATATGGATGATGGTGGTATTCGGGTGTTCACTGGATACCGATCACAATACAATGATGCATTAGGTCCTACTAAAGGGGGTATTCGTTATCATCCCGAAGTGACCTTAGATGAAGTTATTGCATTATCAGCTTGGATGACGTTTAAGACTGCTGTCGTGGGTCTTCCTTTGGGTGGCGGTAAAGGCGGGATACGGTGTAATCCCAAAGAAATGTCCATCAACGAACTAGAACGCTTAACACGAGGTTACACACGAGAACTGGTACGATTCATTGGACCCCAAATTGATGTTCCAGCGCCAGATGTCTATACCAACTCACAAACGATGACCTGGATCATGGATGAATATGCAGAATGCACGGGGACATATTGTCCTGGTGTCGTCACTGGTAAACCAGTGGGAATTGGTGGCTCCAGAGGTCGTGACGATGCAACTTCACGCGGTCTGGTTTATACCGTAATTGACGCCGCTGAGCATCTCGGTATTCCGCTAAAGGATGCACGCGTGGTTGTCCAAGGTTTCGGAAACGTTGGATCTCATGCTGCCCGAATTCTAAGTGAAGTGGGGTGTAAAATCATTGGTGTATCTGATTCGAGAGGTGGTTGCTTTAGCCCTGAAGGTTTAGATCCCATGAAAGTAGGAGAGCACAAAAAAGAAACCGGTTCGGTGGTTGACTTTCCAGAATCTGTTCCGATTAGTAATCAGGATCTTTTGGAGCTTGATTGTGAGATATTAATTCCTGCAGCTCTTGAGAACGTTATTACTGCTGAAAATGCCCCACGGATTAAGGCAAAAGTTATCGCTGAAGGCGCAAATGGACCCACAACTCCTGAAGCTGATGAAATTCTCCATCAACAAAACATCTTCCTGATTCCTGACATCCTAGCAAATGCAGGTGGAGTCACAGTAAGTTATTTCGAAATGGTTCAAAATCAAATGAACTACTTCTGGACAGTTGAAGAAGTAAGAGAGAAGTTACAAAAAATCATGAACACAGCGTTTCATGAGGTTCTTGCAATCTCCAAAGAGCATGATGTTCCAATGCGGATTGCAGCTTACATGCTAGCAATAAGCCGAATTGGGTACGTGATGCGCACTCGAAAAAGCTTAACGACCAAAAGACATCTCAGTATTCCGATCTAATTGGTACTAACTCTATTTCCAGGCAGCATAACGCTGCCTGCCTTACTCCTTTGAATGTACATTCGAGTATAAAATATGTACAAGATTAATAAAGAAGTGTACATCGCTGTGAAATGAGGGATTCATGTTGTCGGTACACATACATACCACAATCCCAAAAAAATCAGGAGAAATTCTTACAAAACTTGCGGGTACTTATGGAACCAAGAGCCGTGTGCTTGAGAAAGCATTAGAAACTTTGCTACGGGTTGATAAGGTTGGCTCTTGTGATGACTGTGCGTTAAAGGCACAAATGGAGGAGCAAACTAAACTACGAGAGGCCATAGAGTTAGCTTCAGTTCGTAAGGACTTACTTGATGAACTTCTAAGGGTTGCACTTTCAGATCAGACCCTAGACGAGTTTATTCAATGGCAACGAAACGAGGCACAGAATACAACTGAACTCATTAGGAGCTCCATCAATTGGAAAGTTCCTACTAATTTTAAGGAGTTTCTTTCAGTCACTGAACAAATTGGTGAGATTACACGACTCTTTGATATTGCCTCCTACCGTGAAACGGATAACACAATTATTCTTCGCCCTAATGTGTTTTTACGAATGCCAGAATTGGTTGCATTTCAACAAGCTTTGATCTTGGAAGGAATTGGCATTAATTTTGATCTCCGCATTATGCGAAAAGAGATTATTTTGAAGATGCTTCGGAAAGACTTAGCAGCCGTTCGAAGAAGTGACCCAGTTCAAGAAGTTATTAAACGAATGGAAGAAAGAATAGGAAAACTCAAACCACAGTTATTCAAGGAACAATTAGCATTAGTTGGGCCTGCATTTTTGAGTTGGGCCGCAAAGAGTCTTGAGGGTTCAATTGCAGACTTGGGAACAGTAATTGAGGACATAAGATTATTCCTAAAACCAGCTGAACTATCCGAAGAGCCTCAAGAATTTCTAGAGGGACTTTTACGTGCAGGACAGAATATGAATTGGATCACCCAGTTAAGCATAAATCACGAATCTGAAAATCGATATCATATTGCATTTCAAGCAACATCACCTTCAATGGCCAACATAGCAATGGTTAGCTTTGCGTTGATTCTTGCTACTCGAGGATGGAAGCTCATCAAATACGCCACCGAATATGACCAAGGGCGTTTCACGATTGAATTTGTTGGTGAAGGCAGCCAAGATGTATTAGACCAACTTGTTGAAATGAATCTATTTCGTGTCCTTAATGAACAATTTCTGGATTCAATTCCTATTCCTCGAGAGCTATTCGATTCTTTCGCCATCAAAGTTTATGATAGTGATAATCGACGATTTGAGGAAGTATATCGAAATATTGGTTTTCGGGTTGCCAATGCAATTCAAATGTTAGCAAAAACAGATGAAGGAAAAATCCGAAGATTAGCTAGAAGATTCATAGAAAGGAATTTGCATCAAGCCCAGCCTAATGCCGAACTTCGGTTTATTGATGAAGCGAATTTTTCTTTAGTCTTCAACCAGTTAGAGCCGCTGACTTTGGCTAGTCAAAGAATTTTGATACAGGCAATGTATGAAGCGTTAGGTTATGAAGTCTCTATTACTACATTTCAAAATCTATTGAACATTAAACTAAAAATGGTTGGAAAACCAAGTCTTAGTCCCCTTCACCGCAGCGAGGTGGTACAAATGGTTAGTGATGCTATCGCTGCAGATTCTGCTAAAGATGCACTTGCACAAGTAAAACCAACATTAGACGAGCTCTTCCCGCGCGATTATCCATGGTCACTGAACGAGGTTGGTAATCGTCTACTCGAAATGTACCGAGAGCTTGGTATCCAAGTGGAAATTGAATATTTTGAAGGAGGCTTTACCCTCAAATACCGCACTTGCCCTTACTATAAACTAGTGAAAAATGAACAAAAAACCTGGTTATGTTCATTTCGCAAAAAAGCTATTGAATATATCCTATCTCGTGTTACAAAGACCGGAAAAGGTCGCATTAGGATCATTAAGTCCCTCATTCAGAATGGGACACATCCTTGTGAATACGCAATATTTCTAGAGGACTTTTTAGCGAAGGCTTCATAATGAATCAAGTAAAAAAATGGGCAGATTCAAGCGGTATGTCCCATGAAGTACAGGCAAAAGCAACACAATTAGTTGTTTGAACCTCGAATTATAATCATTCAGAACAAAGGAGGTACGTCCAATGGTAACTGTGAACTTAGATAAAATATTCAACCCGCGAAGTGTGGCTATCGTCGGTGCAAGTGAAGAAGAGGGAACGGTTGGACAGATACTGATGACTAATCTTACACAAAGTGGCTTTGAGGGTAAAGTTTACCCAGTTAATATTCGGCGAAAGGAAATTATGGGTCAAAAAGCCTATCCGAGAGTAGGTGAGATTCCAGATTCTATTGATTTGGCGATAATTGCCACTCCAGCAAAGACGGTTCCAAGTATTGTCGAAGAATGTGGAAAAGCTGGGATAATTGGAATCATTATTATCTCTGCAGGGTTTAGGGAGATCGGTGAGGAAGGACGGGCTTTAGAGAAACAGCTAACCGAATTGAAGAATCAGTATAATTTGCGTATCATCGGTCCCAATTGTTTCGGGGTAATTCGTCCAACCATCAAATTAAATGGAACTTTTGCTGAGAGCATGCCGAAAGCAGGTAATATTGCCTTTATTTCACAGAGCGGGGCGTTGGGTTCAGCTATTTTGGATTGGGCAAATGTACAAAACATCGGATTTAGCCATTTTGTGTCAGTTGGATCGATGCTAGATGTCGACTTTGGTGATTTGATAGATTATTTCGGGACCGATCCGCAAACACGAAGTATTCTCATGTACATTGAGGGTATTTCAGAAGCCAGAAAGTTCATGAGCGCTGCTCGCCACTTTGCTAAAATAAAACCCATGATTGTCGTTAAAGCCGGAAAATTCAGTGAGACTGCCAAAGCTGCTGCGTCACACACGGGATCATTGACCGGTTCTGACATGGTCTATGATGCCGCCTTTAAACGCGCAGGGATTGTACGTGTTGAGGAAATTACTGATCTTTTCAATGCTGCTGAAGTATTAGGAATGCAGCCACTTCCTCAGGGACCGCGATTAGCAATAATTACTAATGCTGGAGGTCCAGGTGTGATGGCCGCAGATGCTTTAATCGTTCGTGGTGGAAAGCTTGCACAACTTGATGAAACAACAATTAAAAGGCTTGATAAGTTCCTCCCGTCCTATTGGAGCCATGGTAACCCAATAGATGTGCTAGGAGACGCTGACGCTGAACGCTATCGTACGGTTATGGACCTTTGTCTAAAAGATCCTAATGTGGATGGAATTCTAATTATCTACACACCTCAGGCAATTACGGCTGCGTCAGATATTGCTTCAGCTGTTGTGGGAATGTGTGATGCAAGAGGGGGATGTAATAAGACAATTCTGACATCATTCATGGGTGCAGAGAAAGTTGATGAAGCGAACCGAATTTTTGTGGAAAACAGCTTCCCAACTTATTGGACACCCGAACAAGCTATAGCCGCATATATGTATATGTATCAATACAAACAGAATCTTGATTTGTTATATCAAACACCAGAGGAACTCCCAACAGAGAGCAGCCCCCCAAAACGCCCTGTAAGAGTAATCATTCGAAATGCAGCTCGACAGAATCGGTTTATTCTCACTGAAGTTGAAGCAAAACAAATCCTTGAATATTACAACATCCCTGTCGTGAAAACAAAGGTCGCATCAACAGTCGACGAAGCAGCTGCGGCAGCGATAACTATCGGTTACCCTGTTGTACTAAAGATTCTCTCACCTGAAATTAGCCATAAATCAGATGTTGGAGGTGTAATTTTAAATCTAAACTCTGATTTGGAGGTACGAAACGCATTTGATCAAATTATTGAATCCGCGAAAAATTACAATCCTGATGCAACAATAGAAGGCGTAACCGTTCAACCTATGATCTCATCTGATGGCGTAGAAGTGATTTTAGGTGCAAAAAGAGATCCTCTCTTTGGTCCGATTGTTCTCTTTGGTATGGGAGGAGTAGGTGTTGAATTCTTCAAAGATGTGGCCATTGGTTTTCCACCATTAAACCAGACTCTGGCACGACGAATTATGGAAGAAACTCGGGTTTATCAGATATTGAAAAAAGGACACCGAAGAACACAGCCTGCAAATCTCAAACTCCTCGAAGAACTCATTGTTCAATTTTCTCAGATGATGGTAGATTTCCCTGAAATCGTTGAGATTGATATTAATCCCATGCTTATTGACGATAAACAGGCTATCGCATTGGATGCAAGAATCGCCATTGATATTGAACGAATAGACAAAAGAATCGACCCAGCATCTGAACTAGTAATTAGTCCCTATCCGAAGAAATACGAATTGATATGGCGTATGCGTGATGGACGAAATGTGTTATTTCGACCAATCAAACCCGAAGACGAGCTACTCTGGTTAGAAATGTTCCAGAATTTTAGCGAGGAATCAATTCGTTACCGATTCTTTGAAATTATAAAAGATACGCCCCATGAAGTTCGAATTCGATACACAAACATTGACTATGATCGAGAACTCGGTATTGTTCCAGTTCTCCAAGAGAAAGGGAAAGAGAAAATTTTGGGTGTTGTTCGACTGATTGAAGAACCAGACGGAAAACGAGGAGAAATCGCGTTCATTGTTGCTGATCCATGGCAGCGACTAGGACTCGGTTCGAAGATGCTTGATTATATGATTGAAATTTGCATTGAACGAGGATTAGATGAAATCTATGGGATTATGTTACCTGATAACTTTCGAGCTCAAGAGCTGATGAAAAAAATGGGATTCACTTTGAAACGCACTAAGGACAACCTTGTAGCAGCTACACTTGATTTACATTCCGAACGACAATGGAGAAAACCCCGAGAATTTAACCTGCTCTTAAAAGATAAACCTTCAAAGTCTGCTAAAACTTCAGACCGAAAGGAAAAAGAAAAGCCAAAGAAAACAGCAAAGAAGCCCTAATTCCCTAATGATTGTATATTCTTGTTACGGAGCGTAATGGATTGACAAATCTTTGGTGGGATCTGCCTCCAGGTCCAGATCCTCCTAAACGCATCTATTCCATTGTGGAAGTGCCTAATGGTGTCAGTAATAAATATGAATACGATATTAAACTGGGTATTTTTCGGTTAGACCGTGTACTCTATTCTGCGTTGTATTTTCCTGGTGATTATGGGATTATTCCACAAACTTGGTATGAAGATGACGATCCACTTGATATCCTTGTATTGACTACAAAACCTACTTTCACAGGCTGTATTATGGAAGCGCGACCAATCGGCATCTTGACCATGGAAGACGAGAAGGGTGAAGATGATAAAGTCATCGCAGTACCCGTTAACGATCCTCGGTTCGATGAAGTCTTGGATTGTTCGACGATGGCACACCATCTCCGTGCCGAAATAGCTGACTTTTTTGTTAGTTATAAGAAACTCGAGCCACATAAGTGGGTGAAAGTGAAAGAATGGAAGGATTCATCTGCAGCTGAACAAATCATTCTCACCGCAGTTAAAATGTTTCAGGAACGATTCAAGAAGGAGTAGATGAATCTTTAGACTCTGGCTTGGTTCGCCTTCGTGTAAAGAAGCCAATAAGCACTGGTCGTATTCGAGGTAAAAGAAAGGGTGTCTTGTGTTTATACTCAAGGTATTTTTCACCAAAGCGTTTCTCCAAATCAGGTTCTTCCCATTTTTTGATTCGGATTATCATGATAAGTAAAATTACTGCAGGAAATAGTATTGCCATCCCCAATGAATGAAAAAGGAAACCCATCCCGAGTGGCAATAACATGTAGCCTAACACGACGGGATTTCGAGTGTGAGAGTAAATCCCTTTAGTTACCAAGAATTTCGTTTTGGCTTCTTCATCCAATGCGCCCCACGGTAACCCCTTTCCAGTATAGCGTAATTGTCGTGTGGCTTTAATTCCAATTGCAGCCCCAATTAGCATTATTCCCACTCCGAAGAAGACGTTGAAAGGAAACGGTGGGAAAGAAGGGAGTTGAAATAATTGGTCAACCCAACGACCGATAATAAAAGTTAGAATGGGAACAAAAAAGAAAATCAGACTATAGGGGACCAAGTATCGGAGTCGCATCACAGGACGACCATTGGATTGATTAGCAGTCATAGTTCCACCGTTATTTGTCAGCCCTATTCTCTTATCATAAGAAAAAATTATGGCAAGAGTGAATAAGGTGAAGTGGCGGGCCCGGAGGGATTTGAACCCTCGATTACCGGCTTAGAGGGCCGGTGCCTTATCCAGCTTGGCCACGGGCCCATTGGGCGTGAATAAGGAATTCGGTACACCTGACCTGTTAGCAGTTCGAGCCGGATATATTTTTATCTGTAGGAAGGGATGGGAGGTTAGCGTTGCGGGTGAACATCGATGGAATCCGAAATTGATTACACCGACATGGCATTGAGCAATGGTTTTTCTGAGATCCGACTGACAAAGTCCAAAACGGTTCGCGAGCTTTTAAAGGAATTGGGTTTGCTTCACAGACACTTTGTTGTCCTTGTCGATGGCAAACGAGTATCACTCGAAGATGCCATCGAAGAAGGACAACGAGTTATTGTGTTACCAATTATTGCCGGTGGGTGAACTGCCCACACCTCATGGAGTGGGCTTCCTGCTTCCCTGGTGAGACAGCTCCACAGGCTCTACTTGCAGTTCTTGCGATGTTGCTCAGTTTTATGGTGCCGTGATTCTAAGACACCCATCAGGACCTCAACAGTGGTTTGATAAAGGATGATTTAAACCCCGTGATTCCTCCCAACATTGAATGGTTTGATTTTCTCTAGTGAAAATAGATAAAATCCCATGTTAGTTTTGACAAATTTTCTTTTCCTCTTTCAATTCACGATGACAGGAGAGTAATTATCAAGTTATTTTTTAAGAAATGCTCCTACCAGAAAATCTTTTAAAAACCTTCGAGCATTCGGGTTCAACCTGATACGCGGTTTCAGCCGCATGTTGGTGTGCAATTGTGACTAGTAAGTTATCTATGATTTCAATGGTGTTCCTGTTTGGTGTTCTCTTCATCAGCCCCATAGCACCAGCCTTTATAATGATAAACGGGGGAGTTGGTTCTCCACCAACTCTTGAAGCAAGCTCGAAAACTCCAATAATCCCAAATGGCCTTGCTGACTGGGTTAGTGTATCATTGGAGTCAAAGTATTTCTATAATGACACTGCTGTGATTTCATGGTCAGGTGAACCACGGACCATGGATCAATCTCCCTTCAATCCGCTACTTAATTGGACACAATCTGGTTTTATTGAAGGTGGAATTTGGGATGGAAATCCTGGAAATGTTACTATCACGGCATTTCCACTAGACAATGAAACAACGGCTGAAGAAGCAACAGACTTCCTAAATTATACTGCTACAAACTATGTTCCTTTGGACGACTGGCCCTCATTTAGTAGCTTCAACTTTACCGAATATGAGAACCAAACTCTGTGGACGTTTAATGACGCAATTGCATCCCATGAGATGTTTCTTAATCTCACTTTCTATCAAGTGGATAACGCAACTGGGTACCTGATCAATGGATTCAATGCAACCGGGATTGCTGCGGTATTATCACAATATCGCATCTACTTTGAATGGTCTGATCAAGATGCTCGTGTCACTTTTACATATAGGATTCCTGGTGCGACAGAACTTGATGGTAATACCTACATTTTCAGTCTTGGTAGGGCAATGGGTCGCACAAATCCCCTAATCCTCAACGGATCTGGAACCTTTACTGTCGATGGTCCTTCTTACCGTATGATCACTGACGGGCTTCCTGTTGAAACCTTCGAGAACGCAATCTTTCCCTATTTCCCAATCGGAATTGAAGAATATGATTTCAATCTTAGTCCACAAGATTTTGATTACACCGTCTGGTTCCAAGTACCTACATCAGCGCTCTTAGTGTCGCGGGAAATGAATACCAATCTCCTTCGTCGTGGTGATACACTTACCGTAGAAATCACCGTCATTAACACTGGTGATGTGCCGTTCTCTCAGGTCATTATCAATGATCTCCAAGCAATTGAAGATGGAATAGTCCAGCTAGCAGGAGGAGCTGCCTCAGCTACAGTATTTGATTTGCCAGCTGGGGAAAATGTAACACTGGAATACACCGTCATGGCAATAGTAGAAGGAAGTTACGAATACCCTGCGGTAAGAGTGATTGGTGTCGATTACTTCTCAGACCAGTACACTTTCACCTCAACAACAGAAAATCTCACTATCACTAGTGGACTCCTCGCCAGTGAAACCCTCCTCATCCAAATCGGTGTGATCATCATTATCATTGCGATTATTGGCCTTGTTCTCTATCGTTTCCGTCGACGAATCTTCTAGCAATTCGAACCCCAAATTCAGAATGTCGATTTTTCTTTCGCATAGCTGAGTGAAGAAACTCGAAATCGGCTTGGGCAAAGTCCTAAAAGCAAAGAATCACAACATCCTACAGGCGGTTTATCAATATGACATCTGAAGAACCTGCAGGGTATTTAGGTGAAGCAGAACAAACACTCCAAAAGGCAAAGATCAAAATCGGGGACCGAATTCAAATTCAAACAGCCCAGAACACCTTTGAGGGCATTGTAATCCCCCGAGCAGAAATCGGTGCTGATGACAAACATATCATCATCAAACTTGATACCGGGTACAATATTGGAATTCATATTGATAATATCCAACAACTCACTCGATTAAAAAAGGGGAGAAAGGTAAAACCCGATCTTCCATCCGTAACCCGCAAAACGAAGAAAGGATTACCTTTGATTAGCATTCTTAGTACTGGCGGAACGATTGCTAGTCGCGTCGATTATCACACTGGCGCCGTGAATCCAGCGTTAACGGCTGATGATTTGTATACGGTTGTACCAGAACTCGGTGAATTGGCGAATATCCAGGCAGAGGTGCTGTTCAGTGTCTTTAGTGAAGATTTACTTCCAAGTCATTGGACCACAATTGCAAAACAAACGGCGAAACACTTGGAAGAATCAGCTGGAGTAATAATTGCGCATGGCACTGACACCATGGGGTATACCGCAGCAGCACTCAGCTTTGCGCTTCAAAACCTACCTGGCCCAGTAATCTTAACTGGCTCACAACGCTCGTCTGATCGGCCATCCTCAGATGCTGCGTTGAATCTAACTGGTGCTGCCATTGCTGCTTCCCAGGGTCCCTTTGCTGAAGTAGTAATTGCTATGCATCGTAGCCCTGACGATACCAGCATTGCCCTACATCGAGGAACACAGGTTCGAAAGTGCCATACAAGCCGTCGAGATGCATTCCTTACAATTAACACCGATTTGTTTGGTGAAGTTAAGAACGGACAGGTTCAGATACTGGCAGAAGATTCTACGTACCATCATCGCAATCCTAAACGGAAATTACAGCTACTACCGAAATTTGATCCAAAGGTGGCCTTGGTAAAAACCACACCAGGAATGACAGGAGACCGGATTGATTCTCTCATCGACCGGGGTTACCATGGAATTGTTGTTGAAGGAACCGGGTTAGGACACGCGCCTAAAGCCTTGCTAAAGGCAATAGAACGGGCAACTTCAGAAACCATCCCGGTGGTTATGACATCTCAATGTATATGGGGTCGAGTCCAAATGCGTGTCTACCGAACAGGAGTTGAACTGGTCCAACGAGGTGTAATTCCTGCCGAGGACATGATAGCAGAAACCGCTTATGTCAAACTCATGTGGGTACTGGCTCAGACTCGAGATTTGAAAGAAGTCCAAAAACAAATGCTTCACAACATCGCCGGAGAAATAACTGAGTGTAGCAAGCGGAGTCAGTATGAAGAGATGAGGGACCAATGACCAAAGTTGATTATGAAAAGGTCGGCGCTCTAATTGGAATTGAAGTCCACCAGCAGCTTGACACCAAAACTAAACTGTTTTGCAATTGTCCCACTCAGATTCGCGAAGATGAGCCACATTTCACCTTTCTCCGCCGTTTACGACCTACTCAAAGTGAATTAGGTGAAATTGACCCAGCGGCACTGTTTGAATTTCACAAAGGTCGTGTTCATGTATATGAGAACTATGATGACAGCATCTGCCTTGTTGAACAGGATGAAGAACCACCCCACCTACTAGACAAGGAAGCTGTGGATTTTGCCCTCGAAATCTCCTTACTCATGGATTCACAACCAGTTGATGAAATTCAAGTAATGCGAAAATTGGTTATCGACGGTAGTAACACCACGGGATTCCAGCGAAGTGTTGTAGTGGCATTTGGCGGAGCCATAAACGTGAATGGATTCACTGTTCCTATTCAAACAATCGGGGTTGAAGAAGATGCAGCCCGAAAAATTCGAGAAGACGGCACCAATACCTATTGGCGATTGGATCGGTTGGGAATACCCCTTATTGAAGTTGCCACAGCCCCAGCTATGAAGACACCTGAACAAGTACAAGCTACTGCCCTACGAATTGGTCAGATTTTCCGTGTCACGGGCAAGGTGAAACGGGGTCTAGGAACTATCCGTCAAGACATTAATGTGTCGATTAAAGGCGGAGCGATTATTGAAATCAAGGGAGTTCAGAAACTCAATCTCATTGGACAAGTAGTCCAATATGAGGTCCAACGACAAGTTGAGCTCCTCAAACTCCGTGAAGAATTGAAGAACCGCGGAGTGCGGGCAGGACAAATTAATAACGAAATTCATGATGTAACTCCGCTATTCAAGACCAGTACAAGTAAAGTTATCAAAGGAGCTTTGAAGCATAAGGAGGGTGTTTTCGCTCTCATTCTCCCAGGATTCGCAGGACTTGTTGGCTGGGAACTACAGCCAGGTCGACGCTTTGGAAGCGAGTTGGCCGATTATGCTCAATTTTGGGGAGGAGTGAAAGGGCTGTTTCATACCGATGAATTACCAAATTATGGAATAACTGCTGAAGAGATAAAACGGCTCCATAAACACCTTAAGACTACTCAGTCTGATGCCATAATCATCGTAGCTGCACCCAAACAAGAAGCCAGAGATGCGTTGAATGCTGTTGCAGATCGTACACGAGAAGCTTTGAAGAGAGTACCTGCAGAGACTCGAGGTCCTCTGGGTGATGGAACAACCCGTTATTCACGTCCACGTCCTGGTGCCGCCCGTATGTACCCAGAAACCGATGTGGCTCCAGTTACCGTAACACAGCAGCGCCTGGACCGAATACGACAAGCATTACCTGAGTTACCTGAAGAAAAGTTACAGAAATTTAAGAAAGAGTTTCACCTGAGTGACGAACTCGCTCAAATTATGATACGTTCGCTTCGGATTGACCTATTTGAGCAAATTACGAAAAGTCATCCCCAGCTAGCTGTCACGGTTGCAGCGTCCCTTGAAACAACTTGGCGAAATCTGGAACGAGAAGGAGTTGCTGTCGACGATATTCCTGAAGATCAGATTATTCTCATATTTGACCACCTGGCAGAAAACCTGTTTGCAAAAGAAGCCATTCCTGACCTTTTCACATGGCTAGCAAAGAATCCACAGGCTGCGGTTGAAGAAGCCGTTCAAAACCTAGGATTGGGTGCTATTTCAAAGGGGGAACTCAAGGCGATTGTTGATACAATCGTGAAAGAAAATAGTAAGATGATTTCAGAGCGAGGAGACCGGGCGATGGGACCCCTGATGGGAATGGTCATGAAGGAAGTTCGCGGTCGAGCCGATGGAAAACTTGTGAATGAGCTTCTTCGCTCAGCTATCAAAGTTCAATTGGATTCCAAGTGAAATTTCGGGTTCACAATCAATGGGCACCAATGAGCACACAAATGAGAGCGGTGATAAGTCCAATTATCACCATTCGAAGACCTCCAAATAGCATATTGGTTTTAGAAATTCGTCCCATCCACACGCCCAAAATAAAGAGGAAAATCATTGCGATGATGACCGAAATTGCTGCCGCCATGATAAAATCTGCGGGGAATAAAACCAGGGGAATTAGTGGAAGAATTGCGGCAGGAAGAGGAGAAATACCGTGAATAAAGGAAGCCCACCCTGTAGCAAATTTTAGGGCGGATTCTACCATACACCCATCCATGGGTCGTTGCATATGTTGTTCTAGGTGCTGGATCTCTTTTTTCTGTTCAACGCGTTCCGCTTCATAGGCACCCCAGCCACTAGAAATTGCAAGACCCATTCCAGCACTTAAACTAGCTCGAACTAAAAGAATCACTTGATCAAGTGTCATCACCGCACCTAATAGGACTGCTGCAGCGAGGGCGGCCAGTACAATGGCAACAATGGTGAGGGCACCATCGAAGGCCCGAATCACTATATAACGCCGGGTAAGGGATCCGAGTTCTGTTATTCGTCAGTAAATTTTCAATCGTTCCTGTAAAGAAAGTTGGTTTGCCATTACATCCAACCTAACCTAAGCTTCATTGAACCATAGGAGAAAGTCAAATGATTTACTGAGGTGTTGAAAACGAAATAAAAGGATACGTTATGAAGTGATGTGAGATGAAACCATGATTTTTTCACTCATGGTTTAAGTAAGATGGATATCTCACTGAGAAGATGGCGAGTCTGTTGGGCCGTATCTCGGTCACGGATAGTAGCTGTTTGGTCATCTAAAGTCTGTGGATCAATGGTGACCGCTTTGGGGATTCCTATTTCATCCGCCCGGGCATAGCGTCGTCCAATCCGTCCACGGTCATCATAGAGGATGGAATGGCCTTGTAGTTTACATTGTTGGTATAAACGCCTTGCTGCTTCCTCGAGTTCTGGGCGATTCAGTAATGGTAGGATTACAGCATGATACGGTGCGAGGTTAACAGGGAATTGGAACCAGGACCATCCCCGACTTTTGTTCTTTGGACGATAAGTGTGTTCTAAAATCGCGTAGATCATTCGGTCAATGCCAAATGAGGGTTCGATGACATGAGGAATTATCTTTTTACCCTCTAGTTCCAGGCTGAGGTCTTTTTTACTGCCATTCATGTGGGACCGGAGATCATGGTCTTGCCGATAGGCGTTACCGATGACTTCTTTCCATCCAAAGCTGAATAGAATTTCTAAATCGAAGTTGCCACCACTATAATGAGGTGTTTCTTCTGGTCGCATATGCCGGAACCGGACAGCGTTCTCAGGAATGCCCAGTTCTTGGAAGAAAACAACTTCGTCTCCAAGAGTACAGGCCATCCATTGATTGGGGACATACTTTTTCTCATACGCGTCTTTGACGGTAACTTGGATTGAAGAATAATCTGTACTCTTTTTCTTGGCTGCTTTTTCTTGCTCTTCCTGAGTAACCAGATTCAATTTGATTCCTGATAGTTCTTCAAAAAAGGGACATTCATTCATTTGGTTAGGATCAATGAAGTATTCAATTTCCATTTGGCTAAATTCACGGACACGAACGATACTTTGGCGCGGAGAAATTTCATTACGATAAGACCGCCCAATTTGAGCAACACCAAATGGTAATTTCGCCCGAGTTGCAGTTTGAACACGTTTAAACCCGAGAAAGATATTTTGAGCTGTTTCCGGTCGAAGAAAAGCTTGTCGCCGTTCGCCACCCACGTTGGTCCCAAACATCAGTCCAAAACTCTTTACCTCACCGAGAGGGTCGCCACACACAGGACAGCGTATCTTATTTTGAGCAATGATTTCTGCCAATTCCTTATTGGATTTCCCTTCGGCGTGAATTTGCAATTTTTCCTCAATTAACTGATCAATGCGACTAACGTGACCCTTTTGACATTCAGCTGAGGGATCGGTGAAATGGTCAAGATGACCCGAAGCTTTGAAAACGGGGCTAGGTAGAATCGTATTTCCACTTATCTCATAAACGATGTCTCTGCGCTCAATGAAACGATTCCTCCAAAGAGCAATGAGATTGTTTCGAATTCGCGCTCCTATTGGACCGAAATCATAAAAGCCAGCAAGCCCCCCGTAAATTTCTGCACTAGGGTAGAGTATTCCTCGCCGGAGGGACACCGTCATGACTTCATCGAGCAGCGATTTTACCATTTAGGACCAACACCAATGACGAAATTGAACACCTAACCATAGGCTGTTGGAGCCATTTCCTGCTTTATGCCTTTCTCAAAAAGGGCATACTAGGGGTGCTAGGGTGACGAAACATTTTAAGCAATACGTGCGAGTGGTTAAATACCGCACAAAAGTGCAGAGAAGTTATTACGCTTCCATATTTGTGGGAAAGGTGTAACTACGAAATGTCACAGGAAGAATTTGGACAAATGTATTGGAACGGCGTACGTGATGCTCTACGTATGACACAAACGTTCCTATTCTGGAAAGAAAAGAATCCTAGCGAGGATCGCACAATCGAAACTTTCGTTACTGAAGCCCTTGAAGCCGTGCGTCAGAAATGTGCACCGTGCCTTAAGGAAATTCTTGGTGTAACCTTCGGCGAAGATGAAGCTGCTGTTGAAGATATCCTTCCAGGTCTCCAAGAAATCGAATCTCAGCCTGAAGCCGAACCTGAACCCGAGCCTCTCCCTGAGTTCGAACCCACCCTTGAACCTGAACCCGAGCCAGAACCTATTCCTGAGCCTGAACCAGAAGCTACACCTCCGCCTGTTCCTCCGGTTCCCGAACCTGCGGAAGTTCCAGAGCCAGTACCTGAACCCATCCCTGAACCTGAACCTATTCCGGAACCTGAACCCATCGAAGCCCCACCTGCCCCCGATGTGTTTCTTGCACCTGAAGAGCCAGTAACTCCGGAACTAGAACCAACACTTGAACCTGAACTTCCACTTGAAATTGAACCAGAACCAGCGCCTAGCTTCGAACCAGCTCCCGAATTTGAAGTTCCAGCTGAACCAGCACCTACTTTCGAACCAACACCTGAGCCAGCTCCTGATCCAGTACCTCCTCCGGAACCAGCCGCTGTACCTGAACCAACCCCAGTGGCAACGACTCCAGCAGAGCCTGAAGCAACTGAAGATGATGAGGATAAGCCGAAAAGGCGGACGTTCTTCTTCTAGAGGTTAGCTCTTCTTTCCATACGTCACAAAAAGGAATTGTGATGTCAGGTAGATTGGAATAGAGTGACTAGCTGTTTTGCTGTCTGCCTGATGAATATAATCAAGCTGGACTGGATTGGATTGAACCGTTTAGAATTCAGGAACCTAAAGTATTGCAGCGAGTTCGTTTTCGATTTCTTCCCGTGGCCAGACACCAACATGTGTTTTGACTGGATTTCCATCCTTGAACAGAATTAGGGTTGGTATGGCACGAATCTGATATTTTTGTGAAGTTATAGGAGCTTGATCTGCATCAAGCTTGGCGATTACAACACGCTTTGCATCCAACCCTTTCCCTAAATCAGCAAGAATCGCTGCCTGCATCTTACAGGGTCCACACCAAACGGTGTAGATGTCGAGGATGACAACCTCGTGTTCTTTGATAAAATCTTCAATCGTGTCATCAGTTAACTCTTCGACCATTGGACTATCCTCCGGATTGAAGCAACAGATAATCTCTCGTTAAAAAGCATTGTGCAAATTCCGCAAGAAAGGAAATGAACCTTGTTGTATCCTAAGTTTACCGTTGGATTATGCTTTTTCAATAAGAGTAGGGAGATTCAAGCCCTTGCCAATCTCACCGAGGTATCGAATGAAATTGATGATAAGAGGGTCAAGTCCAATACCACGATGAGCCTGTGTGGGAAATACGGGAGCAGGAACATTGAGGATATTTTCGATTTTTTTCGGATGAATCGCCCCAGGTAAATCTTGCTTATTAGCGGCAACCACTAAGGGAGGAGGATCAACGCCAAAGAGCTCGCGCAGGTACCTTTCACCCTCGCGAATGGATCCAGGGTCAGTGCTATCAACAACCAAAATGACTCCATCAGAACCTGAAGACAAAGCCTTTCTGACCAGATTGAACTGCCGCATACCGGGACTCCCAAAAAGATGGGCTTTGAGGTCACGATATTCAAGGGTACCAAAATCAAGGCAAACCGTGCGACCGTTAACATCAGTGGAAATAGTGTTCTTTGTAACACTCTTTATGAGGGTCGTTTTTCCAACGCCTTGATGACCAATTACTAAGATCTTTAGATGCCGCATTATGTGACCCCGCTAGTTAAACGCTTGAATGAGGAGTCTTAAGCCTTAAGGTTTAAGTTATTTAGCCCTTAGCCCCGTCTACAAAACAATGACACATCATAGCAAGAGAGGGATATCCGCGCGATGAGCATGTTTTGCGAAGGCGATGGAGGGACCTGGGGTTTGGAAAAGCTTAATTTTTGCGAGGAGGAGGGGAGATGGAAATATTGGGAAAGGAGGGAGTTCCGTGTGCCCCAGTGTCCTATCTCCGCCAATTCGGTTATACGAGGTTTTAGTCGGCTTTGTATTCTTAAACCTTGTGGCAAAAGAGAGTAGCGACTCAGAAAATTTCGGGAAAAAATCACGTAGATGTCGAAAATAGTTGCCAAGAAGGTTCTATTCTTCCACATATACAACTGTGACGTACTCGATGATTGCAAATTTGTCTTTGCCAGGAGAAATGAGTTTTAGATCCTCTCGTAACGCGTTCAGGTGGAGGAATCGCTTCAAGTAAACGCGAAGTTGAGTCTTTGAAGGATGAGCTGGTTTGTCACTACGAACGTATACTTCATTTTCAGCCAAAGAAACCTGAATATCCTTGTCGAGTTTTTCTCCGAGAAAGTTAGCGAGCGCAGCTCCAAGTTCAGACCCGTGTTTAACTAGATCTATCGCATCAATAGTGATGAACGTTTTTTCATCCGTGGTTTCAGGCTTTGCTTCAGACATTGTATCTAGGTCCCTCCAACCAGGAGAGTGATGCCCTTAACACTAGAATGCGCCTTATAAAACCTACTCTTCGTCACGCCCAGCATGAGTAGTTCTACGAGTGGATGAAGCTGGCGGAAGTAGAGGTGGAATGTCTTGTTGGGGTGATTCACGTTTTTCGCGTCTTTGGATGATTCGGGGGGCAAGGGTGCCAAAAATGATTGTATACCCACTGTACAGCACAGCGACGAGAATCCAGTAAATGACATCGTTAGAAGCGAGAACCAAGCCCACCGCATATCCCAATAGGAAACCAGAGATGGCGCGGATGAAATTGCGGCTTTCTCGCAGTTCGAGTGTTTGGGTCGACCAGTCTATGACGGCGGGAATACTGAGAAGAAACGCACCAAAGAAAGTGAGGGGATTCATGGGAATTAGGAAAATATACAGATGGATGAAAAGTCCAGCTACGATACCCACCAAAAGCGCTGAACACCTAGTACAAATATGAAGGGTGCGACCTCGAAAAGAGATACTCCAAGTTCGATTCATATATGGTGGTTCGTGGTGACTAATGAGCAGATGAAGAGTATGAACTAACCGTTTTCTACGTGAAGGGGAGGATGGCTCAGTCACATGAACACCAACAAATCAATCAAATACCCTGATTCTAAGAGGAGTATTAAAAACTCATTACTTCTCCTAGTTAACTGATACCAACCTTATACAGATTCAGAAAGTGTGGAATATGCCTGCTACTCCTCTCCTTGCAACGGCTATGACAATTGTCGTTAGAAATAAGAAGATGCTTGTTAGAGAAAATGAGGATGGAGAGCTGGAACTTCCTGGTCTTGTGATTGCCCCAGAAGAAAAAGCAGTTCAAAGTATTCAGGACCTCATTGAGAAGATGGGTCTCAGCGAGTTTCCTCTACAAACGCTATACCTGACAAACATGCCGATCTCTGGTTCACACTCAAAAAAGATTCCGGCAATTATCAGAGTAGTTCCTGTCAACAACACACTGAGCCTTGATTTTCCTAAGGCGTTGTATATGCCACTATCAAAAATTGAATGTGATGATCAAGCAACTGTCTTGACAAGAGCCGTTGCCCAATGGTTGATTCTGTAAATAGATGCTTAGGCATCGATTAGGATTCGAAGCAGTTCTATAGTGAAGTAACCCTTCCGACGAAGTTCATCTAAAGGTGTGTGCAGTTTAATGGAGATGTAGGAAGCAGCTCCCTTGGCACTAACCAGTTGTTTGTACAATTGTTTGAATTCAGGAAGTGTTGTGGTGGTAGCCAGTTCCCCTGCTGCTTCTTCTGAGATACGAATGAATACATCAACTTGAGTACTGCGTTCAATAGAAAGTGTTAGGGGTTTTACGCCAGTCTTACTGAGGAGAAGCGCTTCTCCACCCACAATTAGTTGGATTCGAGTATCCTGCAAGGCTTTTGTTTTCGCTACGACAGCTGGATCTTCAAACATCTCATCCAATCGTTTTTCAAAGGAATGTAAAGGATTAATTATCGATTCCAGAGAGCTTTCAGGTAATTCCACTCTGCTAGTGGATTTTTCTACTGTAGTTTCGGCCTCGTCCTTACTTTTTCGTCTAAACCATCGCAATTTAATTATCTCCGTAGCCACGACTTCTTCGCGGTCTTGTTCATTACCCCTCAGAGTCACACATCGACCAAGATCACAACGCGAAGTTTCGTTACCTGAAGACGAGGGAGCCCATAAAAGATTGTCGAAGTATAAAGCCTAGGTGGTACATAAGAGCGGAAAATTCAATGCCCAAAGAAGTAGCATTTCCGGAGTAAATCTTCTATCATAGTCCATTCAAACGCATTGGAATTAGGAATGACGTAGTATTATAATGCGAAGTTGATCCACGGCATCTTCAGCCGTATCAGCTGTATTCTCAAGGTTGTGTAATAAGTCCCGCACTAGCACTACCACAGCTGCGGAGTGGGTCGAACCCAGTTCGAGTAGGAAGCCCAAACCTTTGGTATAGACTTCGTCGATTACCTTTTCAGCGGCTTCAATTTTGTCCCCTAACATCTTTGCTTTATCCAAGTCATCAACAATCGCGTTAGTTGCTTCTTGTAGGTAATTACCCATATTCACAAGTAATTGGGTGATTTCCGTAAAAAGGGATTTGAACTCCTGGCTGATGTCCGCTAGTGGAACAAGTGCTAAGATTCTTGCGGCGTCATTAGCCCAGTCAGCTACCCTATCTAAGGCTTTGGCAAACCGAACCAGGCTCTCCCTATCAGCAGCTTCAAGAGCACTTGTTGTTAAATCGCGTAACATTGTACGACGTAGTTGATCAGCGTCATTTTCTAGCTGAGAAATTTCTTGGACATTTTTTTTACAGCTCTTGGTATTTCCATTTAATTTGAAGGCTATGGCCTGTTGGAGTTTGCTTAAGATTAAAGAGACATTCGCAGCATGTTTTTGACCTAATTCCATGACTTTTTCTTCCGCACGAAAGCCAAGGAATATGTCTGGCTTTGGATTTCTAGGCATCAATCATTCCTCGATAAGACATGTTGTTTTTCGATACTTGAACGGTTCTCCCACAAGAGAACACGTGTTTGCTTAGGGAGAAGATATTGACATCCATAAAAGCATGTCGAAGCAAAAAACTAAGTGAATAGATGAGAGTAAAAATACAGTATTCACGTTAAAGAGAGTGCTTTATAGGGGGTCTTAGTAGATAAGCCATCGGTGACTAAATCTTGACTAAAGTAGCAGAGATAGTTCATTTCTTCGAGCAAAAGATTTCATCAGTTCTTACTGTTGATGGTTTTCCACCCGAAACAAAAAAAGATCGCTACATAAAAGAAGGTGGATTCTTTGTGCGCGTCGCAGACGGTGAAGGAAACGCTCAAACCATCAAATTAAGTGACACGGAAATGACCAACCTCATCCAAGATCTCACACTGGCTGTCAAACACCACCGCGAGACGAAATTAAAACTCTACAAAGAAATTGATGAGCGACAACGCAAATCCAAATGAATCGTTCAGATTTTTCATTTACTTGGCATGTGTAGCCATGTCCAAGAGAATCTTCTTGGGATCCTTAGCCTTTGTTACACCACTCGCGAGAAGAACGCCCTGAGTACCCAATTTCAATGCTGCAGCAACATCCTCTCCCGTGGATATGCCCGCACCACATAATGGAATGACGACCGGGTTAATGTTTTGAATCGTCTCCACTGTCGCTGTCACCACTTCAGGTTGGGTTTTGCTGACAGGTATTCCAGTTCCAATCAATTCAGGCGGTTCCACTGCGATGAAATCCGGACCCAAAGCGGCAGCCGCACCACTCACTGCCTGGTTATTACTACAGATACAGACTTTGAGTTCCACTTCTTTAGCTCGAGCTAAAGATGCTTCTATAAGCGCCAATCCTAGTTGCCGTTCACTATGATTCAACAACGTCCCAACTGCTCCCGCTTCAACCACCGCTTCAACTAGAATAGACCCCGTACCACGACCAGGCGTCACCGGATCAACATGTTGGGCAAAAATTGGAACTTCTGAAGCACTGGCAACCCGATGAATATCACTAAATTGCGGTGCAAGAGCAACGCAGATACCAGTTTCGCGAGTCACCTCCTCAGCGATTTTTGCTAATTTTACAGCTTTTTCACCCATACTCTCACTGTAAGTTTTGAGGTTAACAAGAATCAAAGGTGTCGTAAGATCCATTACAAATCACCAAATAAGAGTAACGCGTCAGTAGTAAGTAATAGAAGTGTAAAATCCTTTTCCCCCCTTCAAGGTTAAGCCCACATTCAACGGTTTGATTGAACTTATTTAACATTATAAATACGGAGAACAAGAGTATTCAAATTCGCTAGGAATTGATGGAAATGTCAAAAGAAGATCAAATGTTAGAAGAATTAAAGCGAATTAGAGAAGCCATTGAACCAGCTCCGCCTCCACCACCACCCGAAAAGAGAGGTTTGTGGCAAGAGTTCAAAGACTTTCTCAAAGAATACAAGGTAATGGGTCTCGCTGTTGCGTTTATTATGGCTCTTTACCTTGGACGACTTGTATCCCAGTTAGTTGCCAGTTTCATAACACCGATTCTATCAGTGCTATTCGTTTCAATTGGATGGGAAGCGCCTCCAATTGCAACCTTCACTCCAACTCTATTCATCCAAGAGCTAATCACATTTCTCGTAGTGGCGTTTGTCATCTTCATCTTAGTCAAAATAACATCCCGATTAGGTATTGAATAAATCAATAGATGAATATTAGAATTGCATCTTGAGAGCATTCATTCAAAGGAATGTAGCACCAAAAGTAGAGGACACCATAAACCTTCATTCCGACTTTAACCGAACTCAAATCCCTGGGTGTGTTACCATTCTTCATGACGCAGATCTAAGACAAACAAAGAACAGCTAATCCAAAAATCGACTATGGCCACTTAGACAAATTCTATACGCGTCTCCAAACCAACGAACTAAACAGAAATATATGGAACAGAATATAAAAGGTGGAGTCAATAAAAGAGTTCCATAGTATTTTTATTTCCTCGAAAAAAAAATTTAAGGAAGCAAAATGACATTAGAAAATGAACTTTCCTTTTGGATTAAGCAATTCATTAAGCAAACTACAAAAGAATGGGATTGGCCGGTAACTTATTCGATTGACATCCCTGAACAACATCAAATGAGTTATCAGATATTTCTTTCGTTAAGAAAGCTTCAGCTTTCAGTAGTAGTGCTCTTTGATAAAAAAGAAGCTGAAGAAAAGGATGTCGCAGAATTGAAAGACAAGATCAATTTGGGGCTAGTGCGATTAAAAGAATTAGCCGAGCAACGAGTCGTAACTTGAAATCGTATGAAGTCATATAATTATGTCAACAATTAGTCGATTCTGCATGAACAAAATTTGATTATGTTTTCTATATTGTATTGAATATGTTGTGATAATCTTCTTTGAAATTTAGAAGATCTCCGAAGTACTGACGAGTTCAATTATTTGAAATTAAAAACTTCAGATCCATCTCTTTCGTTTGAAAAACACAACTAAAACTGATCCTACAATTATCATAGATAGCCAGACAAGAGGGTAGGCAATGGGTATTTCAAGTTCGGGCATAAATCTAAAATTCATTCCATATATTCCTACAATCAAGGTCAGTGGAATGAAGATAGTGGCAATGATTGTGAGAACCTTCATGACCTCGTTCATTCGATTACTGACACTAGATAGATAGATATCAAGCATACCGGATAGCATATCACGATAGGTTTCTACGGTTTCCATTACTTGAATAGAATGATCGTAGATGTCGCGAATGTAGATGAGGAGTTTCTCATCAATCAAGGTGTAGCGACCTCGTTCCATCCGACTGACGACTTCTCTAAAAGGCCAAATTGATTTGCGAAGAACAATTAGGTTTTGTTTTAAATGATAAATTTCGTGTAGAGTATCTTGTACGGGATTACTGATTAATTCGTCTTCTACTACCTCAATTTTATCACTTAATTTTTCGATTGCAGTAAAGTAGTTATCTAAAACAGCGTCTAATATTGCATAAGCTAAAAAGTCGTTTTTCATTTGTCGAATGATTCCCCGATTATTCCGAATTCTATCTATGATAGGTTGGAGAATTGTTTCTTGATTCTCTTGAATTGAAATAACAAAATTTGGTCCTAAAATGATGCTTACTTGATTCGATTCAATCTCTTTTGAAGTGAAATCAACGTTTTTTACGACTATGAAGAGATAAGCTTTATAATCTTCAATTTTTGGTCGTTGAGTTGTGTTCAGTATATCTTCAATCACTAGAGGATGAATTTTGAATTCTTTTCCTAAATGCTCTAAAAGCGGTATTTGCTTTAGACCGGTAATTCTTATCCATGTTACCAACGAACTCTCTTTAGCCTCAAGACATTCCTCAATTGTTTTGACTTCTTTTTCATGGAGGTTTTCTTTGTCATACTCAATGATCGTGATTCGCGTCTCCGTAGGCTTCTTTTCACCAACGTATGCAGGAGTTCCTGGAGGAAGACCGGATTTTTTAGATTTTTTTTGGAATAACCTTGACATCTAATCCACCATCATTAGGTGATTTAGTTTGTGTACAGATTATGGTTTAGGTTCTTTATTTTCGTTACTTGAAAAATTGCATTCAGGTGTTTTTAGAAATGAATATTGCATTAAGAATTTCATCCATAAATGCAGGTTTGAATTCAAGTATTTTTCTTGCATTGTCTGAAAAAAGGACAAAATTGTATTTAAAGGCGAATTGTTCAACTTCAGTGATTTCATAAACGGGTCGGAAGCCGAATTTGGTTCCCCATTTTTTGCAAACTTGGTCTAAGGCGTCACGTAGTTTTCGTAGATCCTGACTTGTATGAAACGCCATTGGGAACACATATCGTACGATTTTCTCAACTTCGATGACTTTACTCACTTGGCGAAGTACGCTTCGTTGTTTTCTGTCCACTTCCTCGATATTTTCTAATAAGCCTGCGAGCTTTTGTTTTTCAAACATAAAATTTGTAATTTCCGAATCGAGAACCTTGCTATTCGGTACTAGAATATCGGATCCATCTGGTTGTAACAGTTTTGTATAATTCATACTGATTTCCTTAACGATTCCTTCTTTATCACCAATCTTAACGTAGTCTTCGACATGAAAAGGTCTCGAAAAAATAACATAAAGACCTGAAACAAAATTCCGCACGGCTTGTCCAACAGCAATACCAATTGCAGCGCCAATGATGAGAGAACTAGTTCCCAATATTACTACGAAATATGAAAAGATGTCTGGAAAGCCAACCATGAAAGCTATGACACCAACATAAATGAGACCAAATCCGATAGCTAAAATCAGTCCATTAATGGCATCAGGAGGCACACCTGCAATTCTAGCCCGATTCTTCAGAACCCGTCGTAGTATACCATAGGTAATAATCAATATTATCCATACAAGGATTACCCCAATTATTGGAATGACCCGCCAACCCCATAGCTGCCACCAGAATATCAGGGCTTCAAGGAATGCTGTAAATGGATCAGTTGGTTGCATCTCATTCACCATAATGGAAATGACTGGTGTTCGAAATCAGTGAAGGCAATTCAACGAGTAGCCTAAATAATGTTATTTATTTGCAGTTTGTGCTGTACTAATTGTGGATTTTAGTTCATTATTCTATTTGAACCCGAAGAGTCCAAGAGTTATTCTTCCGATTCCCGCTGTTAGTAATCCGATTGCAAGAAGATAGATTACCAAGTAACCGATTGTGAGGGGAAGAACAAAAGCCATCAAAGCTAAGAGTAGTGTTATGGTCCCCAGAATTACAAGTGTGTATTTGAGTTTTTGGGGATAGTTTTTGGTTAGTGCTCCGATAAATATTCGAACTAGTCCAAGGGCACTCAAGATAGCTGCAAGTATCCAGAAAGAGAGAAATGTGGCGATAGAGGGATTGAGAAATATAAACAGAGAGCCAACGAGTAAAATGAAACCAACAACAATACTAAACTCGCGTTTAATTCTCGATAGAACTTTTGAAAAGAGTCCCCTTAGGATCCGGGCTAGCCCTAACCCTACAAGACCAAGAGCAATTAGGAGGATAAAGAGGTCCAAACTGAAAACGGGAAACACCATGATGAAAAAGCTAGCAATTAATGCTAGAAGCCCTAGAATTATTTCCGTTACTCTTAACCAAAGTTTAGGTCTAACTTCATTCATTGAATCCTCACTCTCGATATTAAAATAGATGAATTCTTCAATAAAATGTATTGCTGGAAATGATTGATATTAAATATTTCCTTTGAAAAAAATGCCTGAAAAAAAGAACAATTAATTTCTGGATACTCGACTTGCTGTTCAAGAAATTAAAAAGAAAATCAAAGCAATAGAACTTATGAGATCACTTTCCTGGATGCTTTAGAAGAGCAGCTCATTTGTATTTTAGGTCGTTATATTATGATCATGAAGTGTAAATTCCCATGCACACCACCACTCATCAGGATGTGGATCTGGTGGACAACCTAGACACCGAGTCGTTATTCGTGGATCGATGGTTTTAGCAAATTCTGTGTATTCAACTAAACCTACTGATTTGCAGGGAAAATCTGGGAGCCCTTTTCGTTTCCGTGCTTCTTGAACCCGACATTTTTCCATCCGATAAATGAATCGTGTTGCATCAACTTCCTCGATAGACTGTTTGTTCAATCGGGCATAGACGCGATACTGAAGAGCTTTTTTCAACCCCTCTAAACCGGAGTTAGGAGGTATACCGATTTCCTTCATGATGCGTTGCGCTTCGACCGGAGAAAACCGACGCCATGATTCCGTGTCTAACTCGAGAGCTGTGTCTAGATCAAATTTTTGTTCTGCCGCAAGAAACCAGGTGCCATCAATTGCTAGCCAGTTCTTGGCATACATGTCGATGATTTTGAGTAGTTCTTCGCGGGAGAGTTTTTCAAAAACAATCTGTTCAACCAAAAAAGAGAGCCTCCGCGACTCCCAATGCTCTACTGCTTTTTTAAGTCTAGCTGGTCACAACTTTGACTAGAATTCGACAGCAAGCTGGAGTTCGCGGACAAGTTCTTTGTAGCGGTTTCGGACTGTGACTTCAGTGACATGGGCTATTTCAGCGATTTCGCGTTGCGTGCGTCGTTCGCCCTCCATTATTGCTGAAATATAGAGAGCTGACGCCGCCAGGCCGGTGGGATCTTTACCAGCGGTTATACCTTTAGCTTTGGCGTCATCGAGAATCTGGATAGCTCGACGTTGTACTCGACTACTGAGTCCCAGACTGTTCGCGAATCGTGGGATGAAGTTAGTGGGTTGCGAGACGGGCATACGAACATCTAATCGTCGGAGTAGGAGCCGATAGCATCGACCGAGTTCCTTCCGATTAATGCGACTGTGATAGGCAATTTCATCAAGAGTACATGGAGCTTCTCGGAGACGACAAGCTGCATACATCGCTGCAGCAATCATTGCATCAATGCTACGACCACGAATGAGTCGCCGTTCCAAAGCACGCCGATACATAACAGCCGCTGTATCCTTGACGGTTCGCGAAACACCCAGCTGGCTACTCAGCCGATCCAATTCACTCATGGCACTAGCCAAATTCCGCTCAATGCTGGAATGAACACGTGAACGCCGTTGCCATTTGCGAAGCCGGTAAATTTCAGCTCGCCGACTGGTAGAAATCTGACGACCAGCTGCATCCCGGTTCCGCCAGTCAATCGTGGTGCTTAAATCGTGATCTTGAAGAGCATAATTAATGGGGCTTCCTGTACGTGCGCGTTTATCCCTTTCCTCGCTAGTGAATGCTCGCCATTCGGGTCCTGAATCAATAGCATTAGAAGCTAGGACTAACCCACAGTTCGCGCATGCGACTTCCCCTCGGCTCCCATCTCGAACTACTTCAGAGCTCCCACAATCTGTACACCGGGGATGCTCGTCTTTTTCCTCGAAGGTGAGCCGATTATTGTCATGAACGGATGAATGTTTTGCCATATACATACTTCCTCCTACTAGTGATGGAGAGGGAAGGTTAAGATACACAGTATATTGTGTCTAAGCATTATGTGGGCGGAAATAGTGCGTAGAGGTCTTTAAAGAGACCTGACGTGGCAGGATATCTAGCGGGTTATTGCAAGTTGCACCGCGTTCCTCTTCGATAACCTTATAAACTTTCCCATTAAATTATTAGTAAAACAAATATTTAAATGTTTTCTTTTTTCCCTCACTATCCTAGAGAGATATTAAAAGAAGGGAAAGGGTTGAGACCCGTCAGGCTTTAGATCTCAACTTGAAGATTCAGAACCCGAACCATTTCTTTGTACCGATTGCGTACCGTCACTTCCGTGACACGAGCAATATTTGCAATTTCACGTTGGGTCCGACGTTCACCCTCTTGAATCGAAGCGATATATAGAGTCGCTGCAGCCAACCCCGTGGGATCTTTACCCGCAGTAATCCCCTTGGCCTTTGCCTTGTCGAGAATGTCAATCGCACGCCGCTGTGACCGGCTACTGAGCTCTAACGCTTGTGCAAACCGAGGTACAAAATCCGCGGGTTGTGCGATGGGCACTCGCATATCAAGCTTTCGAAGAAGAAGACGGTAACACCGTCCAAGCTCCTTCCGATTGATACGACTGTGATGGGCAATTTCATCAAGGGTCCGGGGGACTTGTCGTAAACGGCAACCAGCATATACACAGGCTGCAATCATAGCCTCAATGCTGCGACCACGAATTAAGTGCCGTTCAACGGTCCGACGATAAAGAATCGCCGAAGCTTCTTTAACAGGACGAGGAACGCTGAGTTGACTCGTGATTCGATCAAGTTCACTCATAGCACGGGCTAGATTCCGGTCAATACTGGAATGTACCCGTGTCCGGATTTGCCATTTTCGAAGTCGATAAATTTGCGCCCGTAATCCAGGAGCAAGTTTTCGCCCACTGGCATCACGGTCACGCCAATCGATGGTAGTGCTAAGACCCTTATCATGACGAGTGAAATCAATCGGCCCACCTGTGCGTGCACGACGGTCACGCTCTTCACTGGTGAAAGCTCGCCATTCTGGTCCATGGTCAACCATGTGTGAATCAAGCACAAGTCCACAATTGGTGCAAATTACCTCACCTCGAACAGGATCACGAATCACCTGTGCTGTACCGCAGTCCGAGCACCCTACTACCGCCTCGGTAGCGTCCCGGAATCGTTGGGACCGAGATTGGGTTGAAGTTTGAGCAGGATTTGCCATTTGTAATCTACCAATGATTCTGATGAGTGCGCGGTGGCGAATCTAATCTCCGATTAGACTGATGCACATCCTCAAAGAGGATTTTGGGCAGGGAACTGTAATTTGGTTAGAACCTCTCCTACCTCATGACAAGATACCTACGGAGAGAGAGACAGCATGTTATATCAGGGAGTAACCCCGCGCAGCATGACGAAACTTTTTTAAGGTTTCGAGTAGCCCCGAACAGCTCTTCCTTCTATATAAATGTTATCTATAATTACATATTCTGCGACGGAAGCCATACACACGTCTCACAGGCAAAAATCCGCCGAGTTTGACTGCTCCACTAAATTTCTCGCTCACAAGCATTACAGAAACGAGAACCACGAATTACAGTGGCGTTACAATGGGGACAGCGAGATTGACCAGCAGGTGCCTTCTGACCTGTACCTTTGAGGTGCTTAGTCGCCTTTCCTTTTAGCCCTGCAATTGCTGCAGCAGCAGGGTTTGCATCTGACGGTAGTGGCGGTGCATCCTCGACTGGTTGAGGTTCGGGCAAGGTAGGTGGTGGTGCTTCCATGGCAGTATATTCAGCCGGAGGCACTGTAGCTGGTAAGGTAGGAGCGGGTTCTTGCATTGGTGGTGCGGTTGCCGGCACCGCAGGCCCGGGAACCTCTGCTGGAGGTTCGGGAGCACTCACCACATGGAGTGTCGATGAGCGAGTGAAATACCCGCCGATCATTGTAATAATGAGCCCTACGATAAGGACGAGCATTGATGCAACGGCGAATTCAAGAAAAACTGCTAGAATGGAATCGCTGAACATAAGTCGTAGAGAAGCGGCCTGTTGAGTAAGGAGCTCCATAAAGGGAATGGAACCTAAGAATACCATAAAGAGTGACCAAGCTTGTTCAATTCGACCAAACGAATAGAGTCCAAAATCTAAACCCGTCCACAGTGAGACGTTGGCTGCAAGAAACACCATGAGCCCTAAGTAAATGACGAAAGAAAGGAGAAGTAAATGTAATATACGGAACCGCCCGACCACACCGATGACTAGACATCCTAGTATAAATCCCACAAAGGGAAGCCACATGGCAATATTCAAAGGGAAATAAACGAGTCCCGCAAGAAGAGTTAAACCAAAAGTAAAAATAATCCCAATAAGAACAGCGAAAGCGCTACGACCCATTGGAAGCACCAATATTTTGAATTCGTTTAGTCAGTTAAAAAGTGCTTGGGCGATGGGTCCAAAACATACCGTAATTCATTTATATCGCAATGGGTAATTCCCGTGTACATGATTTTGTTTTCATGGAGGTGTATTGCGTTTATGCCGGTAATAGAATTTTCAATTCAAAGGACCTGCTCTGTCGATGGAGATGGTGTAATCGCTGCCTCCCGAGACAGGCACTAGTTGAACCCATTTTTTAAAGGGACATCAGTTGCCAATCCGCAGCTCCAGAGCACAGAGTAGTTAAGATATCTGACCCTACTAGCTCTTGGAAATTGGTGGAGAGGCGAAACTCACCATAAGAAAGGTTAGAAAAAAGTGCCAAATCAACCAAGCCCATACATCAGTAAGCGCAGTCTAGCGCAACGTCAGACCAGCAAAATCGAGGGGCAACGAGGACGCCTTGAAGATCTGCCTGAAATCACTCTGACGTCCGTTCGAGTGGAAGCACTAGCCACACAACTCGCGACGGACGTTAAAGGAACTATTAGTGCAGGAAAAGAAGCTACCGTCTTCCATGCACTATGGTATGATTTCCCTCTCGCCCTGAAAGTCTATCGCCTCTATGCCACACCGCACGCAAAGGGAGGGAAACGTAAGAAAATGGGTGGTGGGAAAGTCGGCTATTCCAAGGATATCATGAGTTATTGGGCATCTCGTGAATTCTGGATCTTAGATCGCGTCTTTCGTGCCGGTGTAAAGGTTCCCACTCCTGCCCGTCATATCGATAACATGTTTACCGCCCGATTTCTTGGTGAAAATGGAACACCCGCACCACTGCTCAAAGACGTCCAGATTGAGCACCCCAAACGAATCTTCAACTCAATCATCGACCAAATCTTTGCCATCTACCGAGTATTCATCATTCACGGAGACCTGTCCGCCTTCAACATATTGTACTTCCAAAATGAACCATGGATCATCGATTTTCCACAAGCAATCGATTTTGCATCACGACCCAACCGTCACAGAGCTCTAAAGAAGGGCCGTCCTATCCTTCTCCGAGATATCACAAACATTGTCAAGTTCTTCGAGAAATATGGTATCCCCGCAGAAGCCCAAGCCCTTTGTGATGAATGCATGGAACAAATCAGTTTCAATGACCGTCTTGACAAGAAAACCTTTGTTCGCTAGACTGACGAAAACACCAACCGACTAGGGTGCGTGTAGACATTCATACGTGCACCCCGAACAAACCCAATAAGCGTAACGCCTGCAGCATCAGCGAGCTCAATGCCTGAGAATACACCTGCACTGATTGAAGCGATTAGAGGAATTCTCGCAACTGCAGCTTTCAAAACTAGGTCACCCGTCAGTCTCCCGGAACATACCAAAATCAGATTTGACAAATTCATATTATCCAATAACGCTTTCCCGATGACGCGATCAATCGCACTATGGCGACCCACATCTTCAGCGAGCTTAATAACATTACCTTCAGTGTCAACCAATGCGGCGCCATGTGTACCTCCTGTCTGTCGATACAACACCATTTCGTTATTCAGATTTTGAATTGCTTGCCGGATAATCGAAGGTGATATTTTCATTGATGTTTCAATTGCAGGAACATCACAAGCACGCCACGTACCTAAGGCCCCTTCTTCAGGTCCACAAATGCCCATAACAATCCGTGCAGTTGCCCGGATTGAATTGAGTTTGTCCCGGAATGCACTTTCATCTGATAGACGTACTTTAGCAAGTTGGCTTCGGGTGCGGATTTGAACAACATCCCCAGGAGAAGAAATCAAACGCGAAGTAAACAGTAACCCAATGATGAGTGAGTCAAATTCTGTTGGCAACGTATGAACCAGAGCAAAACTTTCTTCACCCATCGAATCCGTGAGAAGAATTCTCAATCCTAACTCATGAGCGACCACATCTTCAATTTCTTCACAATGGGTTTCCATACACTTCAGAATTGAAATTGAACGAGTAGATTTCAACAGTGTCATCTCCACTTGAACGTCGATGTAAGGACGTTCACCGCTTTTTTACCTTGTCGGAAAAGGATTCAAGTTCAATTTGACATCTCTTGCCAGGTAAAGAGTAAGGGAATGATCACCAGTATCAGAATAGTTGTATTAAAAATTACATTGATGATGACAGCAAACAGCCAGGAGATCGTGGTATCAATAATGTACCATGATAAGACGCTGACGAGGACAGCTTTCCATGCCCATCGTTCCTGTTGACCAAAAGGATAGTAGGCAATGAAAATCATTGTAACCCCCCACCCCATCACCGTGGCGCCCCAAGCCCCATAAATCCAACCTTGGAACGCTTGGGCAGGTGCCGGAACAGGTGTGGAACCCCAAAACGCGGGATTAATTTGAGTATTGAAGAATGAAAACAAAATCGTGTGATTAAGAAGCGCCATAAACAAACCAAAGGCAGTAATGAAAACACTCACGCCCAAGAGCCAATAGCGCCAGATTCGGAAATATGACATAAGGCAAAACCTCATTTGTTCCTTATCCGGTGTTTGGGGTTGTGAACTACCCCGCCCTGAGGGACGAAGCTTCCTGTTTCATTCCATCGACCAGTGTCGACTGGTCCACAGGCTCTACTCGCCGTTCCGGCGATGTTGCCCGGTCATGGTGCCTTGGTTCTCGGACCGCTGACCGGGACCTCGACTAGGGAATTCTAGAAACCTATTTAAACTTCACGATTCACCCCCGCCCTGACAGGACAGGGTTTTCTCGAAGCATATGATAAACTTGAATTCATCAGAGTACACGTAAAGGTGCAAGAAGCGTTGAAGATTTTAGCTCTCAACAGTAGTCCACGAAAAGACCGTGGTGGAACTGCCCTACTTCTCAATACCTTCCTGGAAGGTGCAAAGGAAGCAGGAGCAGAAATTGATCTAATATATGTCGATGACTTGAAAGTGAATTCCTGTCTTGGTTGTTTCACCTGCTGGGTAAAAACTCCTGGAAAATGCGTTCACAATGATGACATGGCAGAACTCTTAACGAAACACCAAACCGCAGATGTGTTAATCCTAGCCACACCAGTTTTCGTTGACGGGATGACAAGCACGCTAAAGGCGGTACTGGATCGGTCGATTCCGTTAGTACAACCTTTCTTTGAGGTTCGTGATGATCATTGCCGTCATCCACCTTTAGGTGATCGTAAACAGAACAAGGTCGTCCTTGTTTCGGTTTCGGGTTTTACAGAATTGGATAATTTTGATCCACTGATTGCCCATGTCAACGCGTACTGTAAGAATTTAAATTGTGAATTCGTTGGCGCAATTCTTCGTCCCATGGGTGCCCAACTCCAAGTGTTCAAACAAATGGGAATCAAAGTTGACGACATCTTCAAGGCTATCAAACAAGCCGGAAGAGAACTCGTTCAATCAGGTACCATTAGACCAGCCACGTTAAACACTATTAGTCGAGAAATCGTGCCCCGCGCTGACTACATCAAAGCCATCAATGTCAGTTTTCAACGGCAACTCGATGCAGTAAAATAGCGAATGAGGGAAGGAAATGTGAGAGAAAATGTCAAATCAATTCTCAGTTGACCAAGTTTTCGAAGCTGTCGAAAAGAAGCAGGAACGAATCGCGAAGTTACTTAGTGAATTAATCCAAGTCCCCACAGTGGTTCCACCAGGAAACAACTACGAGGAATTCGTTGATTTGGTAGAGCCTATCTTCAAAGAATTAGGTTTCAAGACTGAACGTGTTCTTATTCCCGAAGAACTTACCAAAACTATTCCCTACCCAATTGAAGGCCCACGCGTGAATCTAGTTGCCTCTCGAGATTATAATCAAAAGGAAGACGTCACCATTTACGCCCACATGGATGTTGTTCCGATTGATGAGCCCTGGACCATGGATCCCTTTGCAGGAATCATCAAAGAAGGCAAAGTCTTCGGTCGTGGCGCCCTTGACATGAAATCGGGCATAGCAAGTATGATTGTGGCTATCGAAGTCCTCAACGAGCTCAAACTCACCCCCAACTTCAACATCATCTGTAGCCTCTGCACCGATGAAGAACTTGGTGTGTATCCAGGCATCTATCACCTCGCGAAAAAAGGATATATCAAAGGTCATCTAATCAATACTGAACTTGGTGCTCAGCTCCCTCTTATCATTGCAGCAGCAGCAGGCGTGTTTAATGTCTCAGTTCGAACCAAGGGTCGAAGCGCGCATTCAGGAATGAACTTCTTGGGCGTCAACGCCATCGAAGAAATGATTCCCATCATGAATGAACTCCTCAAGCTCAAAGCAGAAGTGGAAGTCCGTGAATCTGAAATCTCAACAGTTCCAGTTTTCAAATCGCTTGGGGGACCTTCAGATCAAATGACCCCGATGTTTAACCTTGATATCATTCGAGGAGGAACCAAAGTCAATATCGTTCCGTCTGAATGTGAGGTGGTCATTAATCGGCGGTACATTCCTGAAGAAACCTTTGAAGAAGCCCTTAAAGAAATTGAAGAAGCAGTCAAAAGAGGACAGGAAAAAAGCAAAGCACTTAGCGTCGAAATCAAAACCGACCACGATTACCCACCTTTTAAAACGAATCTCGAAAGCCCGTATCTTAGAAAAATCGCAGAGTCACTCAAAGCGGTCCATGGCTTCCAGGATTCCGATATCATATATGCTGGAATGTCAGGTTCCACGGATATGGGTTATGTATACGAAGTAATTGATTCCATTGACATAATTGGCATCGGTGCGCCCACCCTTGATAATATGCAAGCCCATGGTGCTGATGAAAGTGTCTCAATCAGTTCACTAATCAATATGACTAAACAACTTGTCCATTATCTGGCGCTTTAATCTGTTCAAATTTCACTTTATCTTGAGTTTGTGCTATCCTCTTTCGTTTTTCTACGAATAGGTGGAAAAAAGCGTCCAGTGCGTTCTAAGTATTCCTGATATTCGTCACCGAATTGCTCAAGCATCATCTGCTCTTCTACTCGCATTCTTGAAGCCACTACAATCAATCCAAGCAGAACGATGACTAACAGGATAAGATTTGCACAAATCAAAAACAAGCCAAGATTGAAAATAAAATACACCAAGTACATGGGATGCCGGATATACTTGTAAGGACCACTTGTCACGAGAGTATGACCCGTTTTGATCTCTAAAGACCCTGAGACTTGTCGACCAAGATGAATCCCTACCCACGTAATCGCTAGAATCATGAGTAAACAAATTATGACACCCAACCATCGTACCCAAACAGGAAAGATGAGTTGAGCCAAAGGAGGCATTATGAAAGGTACGAGGCTCCAAATCAGGATGAACATTATCATAGCGTAGACAATGACAATTCGAAGGATTACCAGGACTTTGCTTTCGTATTTGACCTGGTCAGCCCATCGTTCCTGACGTGTCCGCTTCTGACCGGGTGGTTGGGCTTTCCGACCATAATAGCCTCGAATTCCCATGAATAAAATGAAAAGTAAGAGCAATCCGTATCGAAAGAGGAGCTCTTCAATCATGAGAATTATGGCCTCCCTACATTGATATCATAAATCGAAACTATCATAAAAGCAGATATTTTGTGTCACTATATCATGGAGACTTACAGGAACTGTGATACAGAAAACAACTTAAAGCCCCCAGCGACAAAGCTCAATGGCATTTGAGGTTCAGGTTGGAGACCCATGACACGTAAACCGATTCGCGCTTACCGTGGTTCCCAATTACATTGTAAGAACTGGCAAATCGAAGCCATCCTTCGCATGCTCCAAAATAACCTAGATCCAGATGTCGCAAAGGATTGGGAACACCTTATCGTCTACGGAGGAACGGGACAAGCCGCCAGAAATTGGAAATGTTTTGATAAAATTGTGGAAACCCTACTGGAATTAGAGCCCGATGAGACAATGCTCATCCAATCGGGAAAACCCGTCGCAGTGTTTAAAACACATACGGATGCGCCTCGGGCAATTATCGCTAATTCCTTGATCGTACCGTTTTGGGCCACGGAGGAGAATTTCCACAAACTCTACAAACAAGGATTGACCATGTTTGGGCAAATGACCGCAGGATCATGGATTTACGTCGCAACCCAGGGTATCCTTCAAGGAACATTCGAAACTTTTGCTGCAGTAGCAGACCGACATTTTGGTGGCACGTTGAAAGGGAAATTATCCTTAACTGGAGGCGTAGGGGCTATGGGAGGTGCCCAACCTCTCGCGGTTACATTCAATGAAGGCGTTGTCATCGCGGTCGATGTCGACGAAGCGGCTATCGATAAACGCATGCGAGCAGGTTACTGTGAACTCAAAACAGACGATTTAGATGAAGCCTTACAGCTCGCAGAGGAAGCCCTTGAAAAAGAAACCCCACGTTCAATTGGATTAGTTGGTAACACCGCGGAGACCCATCCTGAAATAGTTCGTCGGGGCGTCAAGGTTGACGTCGTGACGGATCAGACAGCAGCACATGACCCCCTAACGGGTTATTATCCCAAGGGATTTAGTAAGGAAGACGCAGATCGCCTTCGAGAAAAAGACCCGGAGGATTATATTCGCCATTCCAAAGATTCGATGCTCCATCACATGAAAGCGATTCTCGACCTTCAAGAACGAGGGTCCATCACCTTTGATTACGGGAATAATCTACGACAACATACGAAAAAGATCTCCTGGGATGAGAAGAAGAACCGATGGAAGTACCCTGGATTCGTCGAAGCCTTTATTCGCCCACTTTTCTGTGAGGGACGCGGGCCCTTCCGCTGGGTAGCCCTTTCTGGCGAACCGGAAGACATCTACCGAACCGACGATTTAGTGCTCAAACTTTTTCCAGATAACTACATCTTAAAGCGGTGGATCAGACTCGCCCATGAAAAAGTGCAGTTTGAGGGTTTACCTGCTCGAGTAGGCTGGCTGGGCTATGGTGAACGGGCGCAGTTTGGAAAAGCGCTAAACCAACTGGTTGCTAGTGGAGAACTAAAAGCCCCCATTGTTATTGGCCGTGACCACCTTGATGCTGGTTCAGTAGCATCCCCCAACCGCGAATCGGAGAATATGCGTGATGGAAGTGATGCTATCGCTGACTGGCCTGTATTGAACGTGCTCATCAACGCAGTAGCTGGAGCAACCTGGGTTTCACTTCACCAAGGAGGAGGCGTGGGCATTCCTTACGCCATCTCAGCGGGCCAAGTATCAGTAGCCGATGGAACTCCGGAAGCTGAACGCCGACTCCTCCGCGTGTTAACCACCGACCCAGGGATGGGAGTTGTCCGTCACGTTGATGCAGGATACCCGGAGGCAATTGAATTCGCTAAAAAGCGTGATATCAAAATTCCATTTCTTAAGGACTAAACCTAGGTGAAAGCAAAAATGGACCGAATTGTTGAATGCATTCCAAACTTTAGCGTAGGTTCAGATAGTAAGACCATTGATGCTATTGTTGATGCCATTCGCCAAACGAAAGGCGTCCACCTTCTCGATTATGAACATGACACCGCCTACAACCGGCTAGTCATAACCTATTTCGGTGAACCCGAAGCAGCTAAAACTGCCATGTTGAACGCAGGTCGTGTGGCGATTGAACGGATTGATATGCGGAAACACAAAGGACAACACCCGCGAATTGGAGCCTTGGATGTAGCCCCCTTCGTCCCAATCAAAAATATGACCGTCGAGGACTGTATCACCCTGTCCAAAGAATTCGCCAATGCATTTGCAGAAGAGCATGATGTCCCCGTGTATCTCTATGGTGAAGCTGCTGAAACTCCTGAAAAGGGCGATGTTGACTGGATTCGGAAGGGCGAATGGGAAGCCCTTGCCAAGAACATGAAAGACCCCGAACGACACCCCGCATATGGTCCAGCCAAACCCCATCCTACCGCGGGTGCCACCATGACTGGTGCTCGGGAAGTGATGGTTGGGTTAAACATCAACTTGGGAACAACGGATCTCCAGATTGCTAAAGCGGTAGCGAAGGCGATTCACCGCAAGAAGGGAGGTCTTGTCCGAATTAAGGCCATGGGTGCCCTCTGGGAGGATCGAGATATCACGCAAATTGGTATCACGAATACTGATTTCCGGAAGTCACCGTTGTACCGACAAATGGAACTAGTCAAAATTGAAGCCGCCCGATATGGTGTTCCTGTAGTAGGTGCGGAATTTTGTGGACTGGTCCCCATCGAAGCCTTAGCGGGCGTTGCAGATTACTATCTAAGATTGGAAGGCTTCTCCCTTGAGGACATTCTGGAAATCGCTATAGATCGAAAACTGGCTGAAAAGAATCCCAAACATGCCAGTGTTCTATCAAGCCTTTCAAAGAAGAAGAAATCGTGAAGAGCCTCATTTATTAGGTTTTATTCCCTTGTTCCCCCGTAATGGAAAGGATGCATTTCGATTCAGTCATTTTACATGCCGCAGAACTCCTCACCCTAGCTGGAGCCAGCCACACACCCAAACTAGGAACCGAACTCGCAGAGTTAGGGATTATTAAAGACGGAGCGGTCGCGATCCAAGAAAATCGCATTGCTGCTGTTGGAACAACCAGAGAAATTGAAAAACTTGTCAAAGCCGGAACGCGACCGAAGGTCATTGATGCAACAGGAAAAACGGTCCTTCCAGGATTCGTGGATCCCCACGCCCATTTAGCCTTTGCGGGCACCCGGGAAAAGGAATTTGTCCAGAAAATTCAGGGTGCCTCCTACATGGAAATCTTGGAGGCGGGGGGAGGAATCAATGTGACGGTCAAAGCGACTCGAAAGGCAAGTCGAAAGACCTTGGTGCGCCTTGGGCAACACACGTTGAATCGTATGCTCCGGTATGGCACGACAACCGTTGAAGGGAAGTCCGGTTATGGCTTGGAACCCAAACACGAATACAAACAATTACTTGCCATCCGTGACCTCAACCTGATTCATCCAATTGATGTTGTTCCGACGTTTATGGGAGCCCATGTTGTCCCTCAAAAATACAAAGACCGACCAGAACACTATGTGAAACTGGTCATGGAAAAAATGATTCCCACCGTGGCAAAAAAGGGAATGGCGGAATTTTGTGATGTGTTCGCTGAAGAAGGCGTCTTTGACATTAACCAATCAAGGCGTATTCTCAACCGGGCCAAGGAATATGATCTCATCCCAAAGGTGCATGCTGATGAGATGACCACCTTAGGCGGAGCAGAACTAGCCGCCGAAGTCGGAGCGATTTCTGCGGATCATCTCTTGAAAGTTTCGAACCAAGGCATCCAAGCGCTAGCCAAAGCCCAAGTAGTTGCGGTCCTTTTACCGGCAACCGCCTTTGTCTTAATGGAGAAAGAGTATGCACCTGCACGAAAATTAATTGACGCGGGAGTACCCGTGGCATTGGCAACCGATTATAATCCGAATTGCATGACCGAATCAATGCAACTCATTTTGACCTTGGCCTGTCTGAATATGCGAATGACTCCAGCTGAAGCCATTGCCGCGGCAACCATTAATGCCGCCCATGCAATCAACCGATCCCATGTGGTTGGGAGTCTCGAACCAAATAAACAGGCCGATATTTTGATCATCGATACTCCGAACCATGCTCATATCCCTTATCATTTTGGAATAAATCTCGTCGAAAAAGTGATAAAAAATGGAAAAATCGCTTTTTCTGCACAATAAGCTATTTTGTGGTTTAAGTCGGTTATTTTTTAACTAATCAAAAAATAGCTTTCCTGTTGGAAACTGTTACGTTTTTCTACACTTAGAACAAGCCATTAACACTTTATATTAAGAATCAGTCAATAGAACCTTGAGGTATCTGGTTTCCTACGGATTCCAGGCTTGAACAGAACCAGCGGGATATGTGAGATTACCTACCTCCAAAGGAGTAGGGAGCAGACTGGATGTCATGCATAATCTCCACAAAAAAACCAAACCTCATGACGAGGAAAGAGGATGAGTGAACTAAAGACTTCAAGAGTACTTCTGATTACTATTGCTACAGTGGCATTCATCGGAATCTGTATATTTCTTGCACCCCCAAACCAAGCTAAAGCTGAAGAAACCGCCCTCTCTTCACCCGGCATATGTATATCCAAACAATTCTTGTACAAGGACTTAATGGACGGCATCGAATGGCAAGACAAAGACATCTATCTTCAAGGATTAGAAGTCGATGTTTATTACATGGATTGTTGGCTACATATTGGTACCTTTTACACCAATGATACTGGCTGGATCGAATTTTGTGGTGTCCCAGCCGGTTGGTACAAGTTCGTGTGGGAATGTGGCGGGGTCGAATTCGAATCTAGACATTACGCTTGCTGCAACATGCAACATCACATTTGGGTCAATTATATTGAGCCGAAAGGTGAACAGAGGGCGACTTCTTCCTTTATCTTTAGGGTGCATCTCTTACCCGGACTTCCGGCGTAGGAGATGCGTCTATCTTTATTTTCTCCCCCAATTTCCCAGCCTTTGATCAACAGTAACTGATTTTTACCAAAGGCATTTTTAGGTCTAATTAGTTGATTCACCTTTTCTTTTTCGCTAAAGGGATGATGATCCGATACGGATCAGTATGGGTGACAGTTTTCCCGTCCTCATCAAAAGCAGATACTACGTACTCAAGACCAATTTGGGTCATAGGTTGAATTGAGAGATGTGGATGGAAATTGGCATTTATCGTGAATTGGACACTTCGTAGAGGAGCGATGTTGCGCTTTATCAGGCTAGTAGGTTTTTCACGTTGTTGCTTAGCTCGGGCGCTGCCAAAGGCCGTTGTCTTTTTGATCTGAAACCGAAGGACTCGTGATAACGAGTGAACCTCGATTTGCACTAACAACCGCTTCTCGGAGTTATTTGTTATTAGAAACCGAATAGGAAAGGTCGTTTTCCGTTTGAGGGAAATTGTAAAAGATGTCCGTGGGACTGTAATTTCCCAAGACAAGGTTCCATCGAAGGAGGTGGCTTGAGTATAAAAAAGAGGTTTTATCATTTCGTTATTTCTTCATGTTTTTCAATTATATTAAGTGAAACCTAAACGAGTTGAATAGTTGTTAGTAGAAACTAACTTTTTCACAATCAAGGAATTGGTTGATTGCCTGATTCCTCGTAGTTTGTTTCATACTCATTGTTATTTAGTCAAGCGAAAATCACTCTAGACATCTTCTGATGCAAAGGCTTTTAGTTGTGCTCATGACATACAGGGGAGACACAACCTCCGAGGGATATCTATGAGGGCTGGCTACCCCTTACTATTGATATTGTTAATTGGTTTACTTCCGCTTGGTGCGATGACGACCACTTATTTGAATGGAGGCTTTCCGCTTTCTGATGATATGGGTGGGACATTGGGCACTGAAGATGGAACGCTTGAAAATGGAATGAATCGTATTCCTGTACCGGGCCCTGATTTGGGTCAAGCTAATTGGAGTTCAAATCATTTTGAAAATCCTGGGTTTGAGGATTGGTCATCTGCATATGAGGCTGATGGATGGAGTGTTTCTAAAACGGGTAACCGTCACCATTGGGTTGAAACAACCCAAGTTAATGAAGGATCCTATTCGGCCGGTTATCAGTGCCAAAACTACCCAGATCAAACTGCCACTGCAACTTTAGAACAAACAGGAATTGACGCTGACTTTTCCAATATAACCTTGGAATTTGATTGGTATCTCGATCAAAATGAGAATCCGATCGAGGATGTAATGTATGCAGAGGTGCAACTCCAAGATGGTGTCAATACCTATTGGTTATTTTATTTCCTCAATGGAACCTCGAGTATTGACCAAAATTCCACTTGGGAAGGATACTTTATTTATGATTTGGGTCCAGCACAACAATGGAATACCCTTACACGTAATCTTACATCTGATTTCTTGTCAGTTTCTCAGCTTGCAGGATCTTATAGTGAAAACATCTATGTGGATAATATTAGATTCCAGTTACAAGCCCTGGGTGGAACTGATCAACTACTGCGTGGATATATTGATAATGTTAAGCTGCTTAATGAAACTGACGGGTATTATTGGATTAACGGGACGAATAGGAATGGGAATTTTGAGACAGGAGATTTCACATCATGGACAGTACCCGATTCTTCTGATGCTGGGAAATTTGAGCGAAGTACAACAGCTCATGAAGGAACTTATAGTGCCAATCTCACTGCTTATTCCTTTGGTAATTACAGTTATGTCAATACCCGCGATTACCCCTATACCCGATTGACTAGTCTCAATCAGGGTCATGTCAGTATGAGATGGTATCTGACTTTTGATAACCTGACTGCAAACACTTATGCGTGCATCATATTCCGTTGTCGAGATGGGGCAGCGACTCGAAATGTCTATTACATGCTCGGATACGGTGGGTCGAGTAGCCCAGTTGCTAACAGCTCCTTTGATGTTGTTCTCCATCCCAATGATTTCAATACTACAGGAAGTTGGAAGCATTTAGACGTTAACCTATGGTCCGATGCAAATTCTCACTTCTCACTTAGCGAATTAATGATCTGGTACGTTGAAGTCTTTTTAACGGCTAATGGCACTGATTCACTTATTAGCACTCAAATTGACAGTGTAAATCTACGTGCTGCGGCATTGAATCATGCAGCTTTTGAGGATCAACCAGCGGTAGGCCAACAAGTTCAGGGGTTCACTACGACATCGTCACGAATGACCGTCACCGGGACTGCTTATGATGGCAGTAAAGCTGGGAATGTAACTCATTCGAGTGGAACGCTGACTCTCCGTCATGCGATGCAACAACGACCTTTGAACAGCACCCGTGAAACCTATCTGGATGTTATGTGGCGCATTGAAGATACCGTCACTGCAAACCAGGTTTGGTTCCGACTAGTTCTCACTGATGGACGTGAACTAAATTATTACATGAATGGAATGACTGCCAGTCCTTCTAATTCATCTTCAGTAGCCTACTTCAACGTCACTGGTGCTGGAACAACAGGATTATGGATGCAAATGCACCGCGACTTAACCCACGACTATGAAGCAGTCTTTGGTAGTCTTCCCGATATTACTATGGAAGAATTATATCTACGAGTTTCCGCAACTGCACGACTTGAGATTCTCTTTGATGACCTCTACCTCTATGATGATCCGGCACCTCAGGTGAGTAATGTGTCTCACACCCCCACAACTCCTGACCATCAAGAGGGTGTGCAAGTGTCTGCAGATGTGGTCGAACAGGACATTCAGAGCGTGCTAGCACATTATCGTGTAGATGGTGGTTCCTGGCAACAGGCTTCAATGACTTATCAAGCTGGTGACACCTATAGTGGTACTATTCCGGGTCAGAACCACAATGCCTTCGTGGAATATTACGTAACAGCTACAGATGATTGGGGTTTAACAACGACTGCATTGGATAACGGAGATTATTGGAATTATACAGTTACGGATCAGACTGCTCCCAGTATTGATAATGTTATTCAAACTCCTAGTCCAGTGGGCTATACGGATACTGTGAATGTTACTGCAGAAATCACCGAAGAAGGAAGCGGCCTACAAAGCATTAAGGTCTTTTACCGCTTTGATGGCGGAGCTTGGGAAAACACAACCATGGTTACTACTGGATTTGCAGGCTATTATGCACCGATTGGTCAACAGCCGTACGGAACCTTTGTAGAATATTATGTCAACGCTACCGATAACATGGACCTTCAAGGCATTAGTGGAACCTACAGCTATACTGTAACTGACACCATTCCCCCCGTAATCACTAATGTTGCTCATACACCCACCTCTGTTGAATACACCGATAGCCCCACGGTGAGCTGTAATGTTACTGATTCAGACAGTGGGATTGATACGGTTGTGATATATTATCGTGTGGACGGGGGCGGATGGAACACCGTCACTATGTCCCCCACGTCAGGTACGGGATTCGCTGGCAGCATTCCGGCCCAAGCATGGAATGCGCAGGTCCAATATTATGTCAATGCGACCGATAATGCAGGTGCATGGGGGATCGATGATAATTCAGGAGCCTACTACGGTTACACCGTAGATGACACCGTAAACCCACTAATCAGCAACCACAATCGAAATCCTATTACCGTCGAATACACTGTAAGCCCGGTTGTCAGCTTCGACGTCATCGATGCAGGTAGTGACGTAGACACAGTTACCCTCTATTATCGGGTGAACGGAGGCGGATGGAACCCCGTCTCCATGAGCCCTGCTACCGGCAATAGCTACGAAGGAAGCATCCCTGTTCAATCATGGGATGATGATGTAGAATATTACGTTGTTGCCTTTGATAATGCTGGGAATTCAGCAACTGAAGACAATGGTGGAAGTAACTACAGTTATACCGTTGTGGATAATACAGATCCGGACATCAGCAATGTTGGACATACACCTGGGGTCGTGACATCCTCTGATCCGGTAACAGTCGGCTGTGATGTGATTGATGATGGGAGTGGTGTCAGCACTGTCACCTTATGGTATCAGTTTGACTCCGGTGGATGGAGTTCAATGGCCATGGGCCATACCAGTGGAAACCATTATGAAGCCACCATTGGTGCCATGCCTTATGATACCTTCACGGAATACTATATCGTGGCCACTGATTCAGCAGGTAATAGCGCTACGGATGATGCAAGTGGGGGCTATTACTACTACACAGTCACTGAAACGACTCCACCGAATATCTCAAATATCAGTCATTCACCGACCCCCGTTGAGTACACCGATAACCCGGATGTAAGTTGTGATGTCACTGACACAGAAAGTGGTGTGGGAACAGTCACCCTCTATTATCGGGTGAACGGAGGCGGATGGAGCACTGTCGCCATGAACCCCGCCACCGGCGACAGCTACGAAGGCACAATTCCCGCCCAAGCGTGGAATGATTTAGTCGAATACTATGTGAACGCCTCGGATACTGTAGGCAACTTTGCTGTGAATGATAATGGAGGTAGCTATTACAGCTACACGGTACAAGACACCACAGACCCGATTATCAGTAATCTTGGACGAACACCCTTGAACCCAGACTACACGGATAGTCCTGTTATTAGCTGTGATGTGTCTGATCCAGGTAGTGACATCGATTATATCCGATTATACTACCGCATCGATGGAGGGTCGTGGTTCTGGGTTGCCATGACACATACAACAGGCATTCACTATGAAACCACCCTATCTGCATACGTCTATGACACTCTCGTAGAGTACTACTTCGTTGCCCGAGACAACGCCGCAAATACGGCAACTGATGACAACACAGGGAGCTACTATAGCTACCGAGTTGACGACTTCACCGATCCACTCATCAGCAGTGTCGATCACTCCCCCAGTACCGTCGAATATGATGATACTCCTGTAGTGGGTTGCGATGTTACTGATGGTGGTAGTGGAGTCAGCTCTGTTGTCTTATACTATCGAGTTGATGGCGGGAGCTGGACACAAGTAGCTATGAGTGGTCCTGTGAGTGATCACTACGAAGGGACAATTCCAGTTCAGTCGTGGAATAGTGTTGTACAGTATTATGCGAATGCCACGGATATTGCAGGCAATTGGATTATCGATGACAACACTGGCAGTTATTACAGCTACACAGTTGTTGATAACACTGATCCTGTGATTAGTGAGGTGGGTCATACTCCTATTGTGGTTTCACAATTTGATGCCCCCATAGTTGGGTGTAATGTTTCTGATCCAGGGAGCGGAGTAAGTTCTGTTCAATTGCACTATCGCGTCGACGGAGGATCATGGGATATCGTAGCCATGAGTTTCACAAGTGGTGATCACTACGAGGGAACCATTCCTGTTCAGGCGTTGAATGCGTTTGTTGAATACTACATTGATGCAACTGATAATGCTGCAAACAACGCTGTCGAGAACAACGGAGGTAGCTATTATACCTACACGGTTGGTGACCTGAACCCACCGGTCATATCAAATGTTGGTCACACTCCTTCACCCGTTCAGTACAACGATACTCCGGTAATTGGTTGTGATGTTGTCGATATTGGGAGTGGCATCGCTAGTGTTGTATTAGCCTATCGAATTGATGGCGGCGCATGGACCTACGTGGCGATGACGCACACTACTGGGAACCGATATGCATACACCTTCGTCACTCAACCATATGGCACCCTAATTGAATACTGGATGAATGCTACAGATAACGTAGATAATTGGCAAGTCGAAGATAACAGTGGCCTTTACTATAACTACACAGTGACTGACAGTTTTGACCCTGTCATAATAAGCTTGGATACTGCGCCTTCAAATGTCGAATATGACGCAACTCCAACTATTGGCTGTGACGTCTCTGATGTAGGATGCGGTATTCAATCAGCTCTGTTGGTGTATCGTGTTGATGGAGGTTCTTGGACGACTTTGGTTCTGGCACATACCAGTGGTAACCATTATCAAGTAACTCTTTCGAGCCAAATCTGGCAGACCCAAATTGACTACTACTTCAATATTACCGATAATGCTGGGAATTGGGTAGTTGATGATAATGATTCTAGCTATTACAGCTATACAGTGATTGATTCCACAGATCCAGCACTGGAAATCACAAATCCCAATGACGGAGATGTGGTCAACGACATCGTTACGATTTCAATGACAGCTTCTGATCCAGGTAGTGGAATCGCACGTATCGAAGTCTTCATCGATGGAACAGAAGTAGGCGAGATTACTAGTGCACCTTTCACCTTTAACTGGAACACGACGTTAGTTCTCAACGGAGCACACGACATTACTGTTACGGTATATGATAATGCTGGAAATGAGGGGAGCCAAACCATTTCAGTGACCGTAAATAATGTTATTTTCACTCCTCAAATACCGGTAGAAATTATCATATTCGGCGGTATTGTTACCATAGCGGCGGTGGCTTGTGCGGGTATCGTTATTTTCAGACGCCGTCGAAAATGGGGAGACTAATCCTATTAACGCCCAGCTAAGCTGGGCGTGTCCTCATTTTTTCAGGAGAAACCATGCTATTACATTCGGTTCAATAGCTTTCAAAGAGAGAAGTCCAGAATTTGATGGATAATCGGGTCAAGTAATTGTCTATTATGAACAATTTGATGTAATGTGATAACATCCTGATGAACAAAAGTATCTTGGGTTATTCGATTCCGTTGCTCACCGTGATAGGTTGAAATGCTTGGAACAGCTTTCCGAATTATTTGATAGGCCAAATCTGAGCCATGTCCTAGCGTGATTTCACGTTGGAGTTTTCGAAGATCAATGCCTTGTACTGCACAAAGCAATTCGAACGCAATAATGTGTTCCACATTGTCTACTACCTCACGGGCCTGTCGTGCGGAAATTGTGCCCATACTGACATGATCCTCTTGGTTGGCTGAGGTGGGTATTGTTTGCACACTTGCAGGTGTGGAAAGGGTTCTACATTCTGCGACAAGGGCGGCTGCAGAAATTTGGGCTAATCCAAGCCCGTAATAGACCCCACGGTTTTCTATTGTGGGTTTGAGTAGCAAAAGTGGGAGCCCATTACTGAGATGATGGTCGATGAGTCGGGCCATTCGTCGTTCAGCGATTGTACCTATGCTTGTCATGGCTATTGTCAGCAGGTCCATCGCTAAGGCTATTGGTTGACCATGGAAGTTACCACCTGAAAGGTAGATATTCGATTCGGGGAAGATAAGAGGGTTATCCGTAGCGGAATTGATTTCCGTGGACACAACCTGATAGATATACTCTAGGCTATCTCGAACCGCACCGATGACTTGGGGTGTGCATCGAAGGGAATAAGCATCCTGAACCCGAATAGTTTTTTTCGCTAGGACTTTTGCCCCATCAATGGCTTCTTTGGAAACCCCCAGATTTTCCAACGCCGTCATGATTGCATTTCGCTGTTTCTCAAGTTTCGTTCGGGATGGACCCGAGTCTACAGCCATTTGTTCGTCTAATTCGATAACCAAGTGCATAACATGATGGATAATGATTTGAAGTGCATCATGCGTTGTAGTATCATCAGCGTGGCGAATCTTTCCTAGTTCTTTCAATGCTTTTTGGACATTTTGAGCGCGCTGGCGTGAAGTCAAAACCAGATCACTACCTTTAAGCAATGCCCGTAAATTCTTAGCTGTGTGTTTCTGACCTCCATGCGGTCGCACCTTCTGGATGCGTGAATCAAATCCATCCGTGACTCCTTCGAGTGCTTCAATTGATAGAGCCGCAGCGATTTCTGCGTTCGCCGCAAGGGCTTTCGCATCAGCAATGGCTAATGCAGCAATGGCAGTCATGACCTGTGTTCCATTGATGAGAGCAATTCCTTCTTTGCGATCAAGAGTGATGGGTGTCAACTTGGCACGTTCTAGCGCCTTAGCTCCTGGAAGTATTTCACCATTGAATTCCGCCTGACCTTCTCCAATTAAAACGAGTGCCATATGTGAGAGAGGGGCGAGATCTCCACTAGCCCCGACGGATCCTTTTTCGGGAATTACGGGATGAACTCTTTTGTTAAGGAGATCAAGTAGGAGTTGAAGGGTTGTGAGTTGGATGCCTGAGAACCCTTTAGCTAGCGTATTTGCACGAAGTAACATCGTTGCTCGAACTACTTCAACAGGTAAAGGTGAGCCAACGCCAGCGGCGTGACTAATCAAGAGGTTGCGTTGGATGTCACGAGCTTTATCACTTGAGATGATTACTTCGCTAAATGGACCAAATCCTGTTGTCACCCCATAGATTACCGCGCCCGAATCTGCCCACTGTTGAATTAATTTTGCGGCTGCCTCAACCTTTGCTTTGGCTTTAGATGAGAGGGTGACTTGGGTTCTATTCCGAGCAACAGAGATTACTTGCTCTATAGTAAGGGTCTCACCATCAAGTTCGATGTTCGCTTTACCCATATTGTTCACCTTTTCTATTGCTGCTTGCCTTACCGTACTAGGCTAAAAGGTTTCATCCTACAAAATTATGGTCTTGTGGCTGATTAATTATACTTGACTCAAAGATGAAAGTGAACAGATTAACCAAGGACACTAATTTTTCTTCTGGAGAGTGATTTCGATTTGACTTATTCCTCCCCATTTGCTCTTCTTACCCTTGGGGTAGTAGGTATCAATTTGAATTGCTTTTTCATCAATTTCCAGATCAGGTTCGAATTTGTTCCGTAAGAGTTCAGCAACTTCGACTGCGCGATAAATGAGTTGACCTCTTGCTTTGAGCGTCACGGATTGATTCTTCTTTACTTGAGTAATGCACGCCCATACGTATTCCATTAATCGCTTTTTCCCAATGAATACTACATCCTTCATCCAAAACCGTTCAAGGAGTTGTTGATCGAGAGGAGCTTCTTCTGCGGTAGCAAGAACGCCAGCCGGAGCAGGTTCTGTGACAGGAACCGGAACCTCATCAAGAACAGGTTCTTCTGTGGGTATGGGAACCTCTCGTTCTAGCACTTCCCTTTGGGGCATTAGTGTAAACCCAAGAAGCGGGGGACTTATCACTTCACCGACATCAACAGGGAATTCATCATCTTCTTCTTGATCGGGAACAGATGGCAATTGCTCAGATTCTTTTCCTAAGAACAGGGCGAATCTTTCAATTTCACGCTCAAGAAGTTCCATTCTGAAGCTAGTCTTCGGCCAACCTTCGATGCGTTCGAGAATGGCATTAATCAATTCGGGATTCTTCGTATAAATACCCGCTTCATCTCTTGAACTCCAGCTCTCTGTGGTTAGATTCTGCGATGAAAGAATTGCAGCTTTGCCATCAACGATAATACAGTTTGCATGGAGGTTTGGACAAGAGTCAACCACAAAGCGATTGGCTAAGAACATCTCAATTGCTTCAGGATCTGACCGCTCCGTCGCCCATTGCCGCCAATCAACCCAGGTGATAAACCGCACTTGCACTTCATCAGAAATCGCTCGGAGAATATGTTCAGCAACATCATTTGTAATGTACGGCGATACGAGAATCACATTCTGCTTCGCAGACCCTAGTAGTGCATACACCAAATCATTTAATCCATTGGAGGTGTTCACGAAGACACTTTTCGATCTTTGTGGTAAACTCGACGAAAGTGAATAGGTGTGTTCACTATTTGGATACTCAGAATATTCATCACTGAAAGCTAAGAGAAATGCTCTGGCTTCCTTTAACATTCGTTGTTCAGTTGAAATAACCGCCAACTCATGGAGCTTATCAAGACCGTTTTCAGTGAAATTTGCTGATCCCACGGCAAGACAATTGCCTGTTAACAAGACTTTGAAATGCATACGGGGCCTTCGAACAATCTCGACATCCCGTTTATACTGACGGGCAGTTGATTTAATTTGCTCAGCATCTGTGTTGTTTCCCAATACAAGTCTCAAACTCAAGGATTCATCAATCGTGTTGAGGAGCATATTACTGGGCTTTTTTGAGATGTGTGGGAAAGCAAGCCATAATTCTGATTCTGCCCAGTTTGTAAGAGAGATATATTCAGGCTCGAGTGGCGAGTCAGCTAGACTAATCAGGGACGTGTGTTTTATTTCCCCCGGAACCGAAAGTTTGTCGAGAATATAGGGAATAAGCCTTCCTTCGATTGTGGGGCGAAATGCCCACAGGAACATGAGAATAACCGAACCTATTAGGAGTAATGGAAATATGATGGGGAACATTCTAGTCTTGGACTCCCCTGTCAGCTGGAAACTTACCCAACTTAGTAAAGACGTTATTTATTATTGTTTAGTCGGGACGAGTCCTTTTGGGCGTTTTGCGTTCTTTTCCATTTTTCGAGATTTTTCTGGAAAAACATCCAACTGCGCCCTAGCTATTCTTGACGCAAATATGAGTGAGCCGACCAGCCGAGAAGAAAAAGAACCAGCCCCAAAGTGTACGGACTGATAAACAATGAACCTAGCAGCACCCAGGTGAGGCTACTTGGTGCTACACCCAAAAAAATGAAAAGAACTGGCGACATCGCAGTCCAAGAAATGACTGGATAAGTGATAATGAGAGCGACTGGTGTTTCTTTTTTCCCGCTTGGTGTGGATGGATAGCGACTACCTAGCGCAACACCGATAGCTGTTGATATGAGTACAGCGTGAGGTAAAATAGCAACCGCCATTATGAGTAAGTGAGGATTGCCTAAAAACAGAGCAAAGTATATTGTCACGGGGATTGCTAACAGAAAGGGGGTCAAAAGGAGTTGCAAGTATTTGATGAATGTGAACCAGAATGGTCGAACCTGAGATAACCGGATAAGATAGATTGTTCCCCGTTCACCTTGGAAGGGATCAGAAGCATTGATAGAAAGAAGGGGAACAATCACAATTATGAGAATAATGTACAGGGAACCGAGTGTGGGTACAAGTTGGGAGGGAAGGGGAATTGCAGTGATAAGTGTGGGTTGAAGCGTGATTAGAAACAGGGCGAATACAAAGTTTGCAATGAGTCCAACAAGATAGAATGCCTTCCCCGGTTTCCTGAATCCAGTAATGAAATCCTTTCGGAGCACTGTAGTAAGGGGGCTTTTTGCCCTCTCAAATAGCACAGGGAATCGGCTCAGCCATCCTAACGAGAGCCCACGACGCCGAGTAACCGCAGAAATTTCTTCATACAAGTCAATGGTAATCCGATCTGAAAGGAATTGGGCAACTTCTAACACGAATAGATAACCAAATAGTAATCCACCAATCAACCATGGTAAAGCAGGATAGTAAAGAGTGATGAAAACTGGAACATGGGGATTGGGTACCAACCAATGACCACTAAAGACCATTGCGATGAATAATCGTGCAAGATTGTAAAGCGGACCATAGAATACTACACCACCAACAACCAATATGGGTGTCAATAGAACAAAGGTTCCTAAGGCTACTGCAACGAAGAATACAATTCGATAGTATCGTCGGAATTGACGATGTTGTGAGACAAATTTTCGCATGAAGTATAAGCCACTGGTTGCGACTGAACCGATTTCTCCCAGGAGAAATACTAGTAGGATGATTAGAAGAATCATATCGTATGACAGAGCATAATCTTGTATGAAGAACCACACTATAGGGAGAATGGCGATAATGACATAGAAGTAGATAAGAAGCCGTCTGGGAATTGTGCGAAAATACTTGGCGGTGAAAAACACATAGCCCCTCATGGGTGCAGAAAACAGCGTGTCAACATCCGCTGGCTCCGATTCCCCTCCTATGGGGACACCAACTAGAGCCTTGATTATCTGGTGAGCAACAATGAGGGCAATGAGAGCAAAAACGAGCCAGATTGCATTTTCACCAAAGAATCCAGATTCTTGCAGAAGTGAATAGATCATATTTCGGACGGTCTCAATCCCCGTATTATAGCCCAACATCAAACTTTCATTTATCATAAAGAACCAGAGGAACCAGAAAATCAAGAGGATGATGGCGATTGAGAGAGCCTGGATCATGATGAAAGCGGGGCGGCGTATTGAGATACGAAGATTGTTCCACATGCGGCGATATTCCCAACGCGTGACGATGCTTGTGGAAGTGCCCCTCAGGATTTTTACCTCCCCTGTAATGTATTGATATAATAATCCTCTAAGTTGTTTCCGCTTCCAACTTTTTCACGTAGGTCTCTTACCGATTCAGAAGCGACTTTAACACCTTCTGAGATAATGGTAAATTCATCACAGATTTCTTCAGCAACACTTAGAATATGGGTGGAAATAAGAACTGTGGTGCCATTCTGGGCGACTTCACGGATTATTCGTTTGAGAACATACCCGCCTTCTGGATCAAGGCCATAGAGTGGTTCGTCCATTACTAGGATTTTGGGGTTCCGAATGAGCAAGCCACAAAGTAAAGTTCGTTGAAGCATTCCTCGAGAAAGTTCACCTAGATACTTATTCACATACCCTGCCATGTCAAACCGCTGCACATACTGTTCACGACGTTCTTCAAAGTCAGTTTTGGGCACCTGATATAAACTAGCAATGAACCGTAAGAATTCGTCCACCCGTAATGTTTCATATGCGGCGGGAGTATCTGGTAAAAAGCCTAAGTGGGCCTTTGCTTGCCATGATTCCCGGAGCATATCATAACCCATGATAAAGATGCTTCCCCGGTTGGGTCGACTCAAGCCCGCAAGCAATCGAAGAGTGGTGGTCTTGCCTGCACCGTTCGGTCCTACGAGGGCATGAACAACTCCCTGTTGAATCTTCAAATTAAGGCGATTCACCGCCAAAATGTCAGGATGAAAAATCTTGCTGAGTTGAAATGTTTCAATTGCAGGTACATTGTTTCTTGAAGGCTCCATTGCGCCGGTCATGTTGTTTACCTCATTCCAAATTCAGTCGTTGATGTGCATTCGTCAGGGATGCAACGATAACCAATCACCTGGTAAAGGTACAGAGACAATAACAATAATGATGATAAGTACAGCACCAATAATTAGGGCAGCTCGAACAACCGGAGTAATTCTCTGGTAACCTTTTTTGAATACAAGGGAGAGTAGTGCAGCGGAAATCAAGAAGCCTCCTAGGGATCGGCATACTAAGTAAATTAGCGGAGGGACCGGTGATGATGCAACATCAAAAATTTGGATGTAGAGACCGGTTAGTAAGAAATACGTATCAATTGCTAATACAATAGTAGCTACAGTGACAAATATAAGGCCAGAAATGAGGCCACGATATTCCCAGAAGGATTGAATGTCGCCCAATTCAAGATGGGCATTTGCTTTCTCAATCGAAGTAATTAATTCAGCACGGCTCATTGACTCAGTTACAATAATGCCCAGTCGCGAAGCCTCCTTTTCTAAACCCTCCCGATCCAGTGCTAGTAATTTGTCGCGGAAATCAGTCAAATTTGAACCTCCTCGTGGAATTCAGTGAAATCCCACCCCAATCTTTGTGGTAAATAGCAACCCTGTTATTCTCTTATTATCGTTATCGTATTGGCAAATGCCTCTTAGAAAAATATAACGAGAAGCTAGACGAAGGTTGTAAAAGGCTTCGGCTATTCTTTTGGGTTCAATGGGGGTGGTGGAGTTTTTGATAGCATGAAAAGACTAACGAAAAAGAAGAAGACAAATCCAAGGGATGCGGCAATGGGGAACACGGTTTTTATCCAGAAGAGAGAATCCGGGACGGGTAGAAATGGGGAAGTCCATCCTGCGACGAAGAGTACAGTCCCGATTACCAGGAAGAGAACAGCTAGTCCCCACCGAGACTGATTAGTCAGGTTGAATTGCACAGGATTAAGCCTCCAACACCATTGATGTCTTTGATATCATGTCATACATCGGATTTTTGCCTTAACTCTTTCTCTAAATTGGCAGGTTTAGGAACTGGAGAATTTTGGGAGACTTCAGTTGTTTTTCGTAATCGGTAGCGGAGATAGAATTTGTACACCTCAACGACAACGAATACTAACAGTGCTAGCAGGATAATCACTAGCCAATCATAAAGAAGGAGTGGGACGGTGGAAAAAACTATGGAAAGGGGTGGGAAGTAGATAATTACCAATTGTAAAATAATTGACATTGATACGGCGGCAATCAGATGGCGGTTTTTCGTGAATCCTACTTGGAAAAGCGAGAGATGTCCAGAACGTGAATTAAATGCATGAACCATTTGTGCCATAACCAAAAGTGTGAAAGCTAGAGTACTCGCTCGAAGCCATGCACTCTGTATATCCCAGCCTAGACCACCTGCCCATAGAGGTAGAGTTAGTCGCAACATTTCCACAGCAAAGAGACCCAAAGTAATAATACCAATAGTAATCCCGACTATCCAAATGAGAACCCAGACGTTACGAGTAATGACTCCCTCATTGGGGTCTCTTGGACCACGTATCATGACATCCGGTTCCATTGGATCCATACCAAGTGCCAGTGCGGGTAAACCATCGGTAACAAGATTAACAAATAGGATTTGAATTGCCAGAAGAGGTAGGTCCCAGCCAAAGATTACGGAGAGGGTGATACTAGCGAGAAATATTACCAAGATTTCTCCAGCATTACAAGAGAGGAGGTAAGAGATGAATTTACGAGTATTATTACCAATGCCCCGTCCTTCTTCGATGGCGTTGACAATGGAAGCGTAATTATCGTCAGTCAGAATCATATCCGAAGCTTCCTTCGTCACATCCGTACCAGTTATTCCCATTGAAATACCAATATCAGCAAATTTGAGAGCGGGAGCGTCATTGACGCCATCACCCGTCATTGCAGTGACATGCCCACGGTTTTTGAGAGCTTGCACAATACGTAGCTTATGTTCAGGCGAAACCCTTGCATATACACGAACTTGCGATGAGACATCGGTCAGGTCTTCATCAGAAAGGGCATCTAGGGCATCTCCTGTTAACACAGCGTCATCCTCTTCAAACATACCTAGCTCGTTAGCCACAGCTAAGGCAGTGTATTGATTGTCCCCAGTTATCATGACTGATTTGATTCCAGCGCCTCGAGCAGTTTTTATGGCATCATAGACTTCGGGGCGAGGTGGATCCATCATTCCCACTAAACCAACGAATATCAAATCCTGTTCCACACCCTCAGGCGAAATATCACAAAGATCCTCAGGGCAAATTCGATAGGCCATTCCTAGCACACGTAGTGCCTTGTTTGCCATTTTGTCATTATTGCTCAGAATTTCTGCTCGTTCATCTTTTGAAAGGGTATGAACGCCGGTACCGGTATAGATGTGAGTACTTTGTTCTAGAATAACTTCCGGGGCACCCTTCACATGGGCGATGGTTTCATGGTTGGGGGCATCATGCAGGGTTGACATGCGTTTCCGTTCAGGGTCAAAGGGAAGTTCAGCAATTCGAGGATATTCGTCTAGTAATTTTTCTGTGAATCCAGCTTTTTGTGCGGCTACGACTAGAGCACCTTCCGTTGGGTCACCAACGACTTCCCATCCACCATTATCTTGTCGAACTGTGGCATTACTACACAGTCGACCAATACGAAGTAGCAATGCTAGCTGAACATTTTTCAAGGGATCAATCTTTTGACCGTTAGAGGAAAAATCGCCTTTAGGGGAGTAGCCAGCCCCTGAAACAGTTACCACGTTTCCGGGTACAAAGATTTCCCGAACTGTCATTTCATCCTTTGTTAGGGTTCCAGTTTTATCAGAACAAATGATATCTGCGGATCCAAGAGTTTCTACAGCCGGTAGCCTACGGATTATTGCATTCCGTTTCACCATGCGTTGGACGCCTAATGCTAGAGTAATCGTAACGACTGCGGGTAATCCTTCGGGAATAGCCGCGACTGCCAGTGCTACAGCAATAACAAACAAGTCTAAGAAGGTGCCCATTTCAAGACCGCTAGTGAACCACGCTACCACAACTTGGACAGTAAGTACAATCATACAGATAATGAGAATTGCGACACCGAGTTGTCTACCCAGTCTTCGCATACGTTTCTGTTGTGGTGTTTCTTTTTCTCCTGCTTCCTGAATAAAACCTGCAATGCGACCAATCTCGGTATTCATCCCTGTTTGTGTGACTACTGCAAGACCGCGACCTGAAGTGAGGGATGTACTAGCATGCACCATATTGGATTGATCGGCAAGTGGAATATTCCGCGTGAGAATACCCGTAGCATTTTTTTTCACAGGCATTGATTCACCGGTTAGTGAAGCTTCATTGGTGTAGATATTATGAGATTCGATAAGCCGCGCGTCTGCAGGCAGTCGATCTCCGGTCTCCAATCGGAGAATATCCCCAGGAACGACTTCTGTTGCAGGTAAATCTATAGGTTCACCTTCACGGATTAGATGGGCTTGAGGTGCAGCCATTTTTTGTAGCGCTTCAATGGATTTCTCAGCACGATACTCCTGGGTAAAACCTAAGATGGCATTAATGACTACGATAATCATAATAACAATAGCATCAATGGGAGGTTCATTGTGACTAGGGAGGGTGAGGTTAACGTAAAAATTCAGCACTAACGAAATTATTGCTGCAAATATAAGAATAATGACGAGTGATTCCTTGAACTGGGAGAGAAACATGGTGATAGGGCTGGGCCCTTTGGTCTCTTCCAAGGCATTGGGACCATATTTCTCTAATCGGCGTTGCGCCTCATCATGATTTAACCCTTCATCAGTGACCTGCAGTTGTTCCATGACAGCAGATGCGTCTTGAGTGTGGGGTAATGGTGAATCCGTCGTCAAGGACACGTCCGTCTATTCATATAACGATGTACCAACACACGTTTTAGTTTAAGCTTCAAGCGCGTCTCATTTATTTATAATTGTGTGTTACAAAAATTTGTAGATTGACTCAAAAAAGAATCATGTGCATTTACCATTTATTCCGTTTTAGCTTCTTCACCAAAGAGCGCCTTGGCAATCTCGTTACGCTTTTGGGTTCCCACTTGTCCAAGTAAAGTGTCAATCCGATAATCCACCGTGATATTGCCCTCTTTGTTTTGGACAAATACACCGCCAATGAGGTCCATCGGTGTCTTACCCACAGAGACTTTTGCACTCTGACCAGCTGCCTTAGAGATTGTAGTAGCGAGACCAGTCATCTTAGAAACGAGAGCCTGATCCTCCTTTCTAGCCAGCACCACAATATCGCCACCGCCAATCTGTGTTCCTGCATTAATTATCAGGTTCTTCAGGAAGGTCTTATACCTGGCTTGACTCCTTTCTTTTTCAAATTGCTTTCGTGCATGGACGAAAGCCCCATCAATTATCTTTGCCTTGGCTTCCAAGATTTTCATGTGTGCATCATTTTGAGCTTTGCCAAGGATTCGGTCGCCTGAATCTTGAGCCATTTGACGTCGTCGGTCTGCCCAACCCGTGAGATTGGTACGGGCATTCTCTAAGGCTTCCTCGGTGCGTTGGCGACCAGCCACTTCAGCTTCATCGACAATACGTTTCGCTTCAGCCTTTGCGTCGTCGATAATTGTTTTTTGAACCATATCAGCCGCGGATCCCTTACTCATTAACTCGCACCCCCGTATTCATACACACCACTGACAATCAAGTCGACTGTCTTTTTCATATTCTTCGCACTTGCCTCTTCTAAGGTAGCGGCTTCTTTTTCTGCTTTGGAAATTATTTGTCGAGCTTTCGTTTTCGCCTTGCTCTCAACGTCTTTTTGGATAAGTGCAATTTCTTCCGTTAATTCTTGTCGCACCTTAGGCTCCGTTTCCCGAGCTTCTCGCTCAGCTTGACGTTGAATCTGTTCAGCCTTGGCCCGAGCCTCCTCGATAATTTTTTCAGCTTCAGCTTCAGACTTTTGAATATCCGTTAAGACCTTGCTCATCGTAAACACCGAGAATTTAGGTAAATTATCAAGTCGTTATTCGCCTTTCAACGATGACCTTTCCTAATAAGCCTTATTATCAGGTGAACTACCCCTGCATTCATGCAGGGGTTTCCATCGTGTCCACTCCCCGGGGAACGTGGGGGAGGGCTGTGTGTCGATGTAAGCCTTGCAAGAAAGCTTGTAATGGCTCCCCGTTCACTGGGGGTTGCTGCAATAGGAACCGCACCATGATGTTGACCGCCGCATTCTGATCCCGGTCGAAGGGCGTTCCACAAGTGCATTGAATAGTGCGTTCGGATAACCGCCGAACTCGAACCGTGCCACATACACAACACCGTTTGGTCGTTTACGCCTCGTCAATTCTTATCACTCTTTTCCCTACTTTCTTGGCTTTGTAGGTCAAAAATTGGACGAACCGCCCCAGGAAGCCGGTGTTCTGCAATGAATGATTCAACGTGCGATTCGCAGCGTCCTGCTGCCGACACCCCGAATTCCGTTTTTTCTGCGCCATGCTTTTCACCGCGAGATCACCCACGATGAGTGTGTTGGCCCGGGTATGCGTTACCACCACCTTTGACACCTTATGCTGGAAATCCCGTAGCTAGTTGGTTAGCTTGTGTCGCATCTTCTGCCACTTTCGATGATAAAACCACCACCGATTACTTTGCATTCGACAATGATCGCGGCGCGATTGCACGGCCTGTAACTTTTTCTTCCAGTACAGGTCGGGGCGACGATTACGCATTTGGACAAATTTTCCTTGTGAGTTCACCGCAGTGACCAAGTTGATCACCCCAAGGTCCATTGCCTGATACCAACCATTGTCCTCATACGGGAGGACCGCTGCCTCATAGGTTATAGCTACGAACCATCGTCGTTGTCGATCCTGAAACAGGTCCACTTGTTTGATCCGATCCTTTATTTGTGGTAGCCAAGGCAACACAAACACCAGCTCAATCCCCGAGGGGTGGTGATGGGCGAAGCGAATCCGTTGGTGCTCGATGTCTAGGGTGAAATCGGATTGATTGTAGCACAGGGTTGTAAAGTAGTGTCTACCTTTGAAGTGAGGTAGTCGGGCCTGGGTGTCGCCCCGGCGCCACCGAGCGAAGAAGGACTTGTAGTCGGCATCCAAGCGGCGTAACACCATTTGCAAGACCTTGGAGTAGACCCAGGTGTATTCAGGATACTGGGCCTTGAGGGCGGGGAGGGCGTTTTGTTGGTGTGTGTAGGTGATAGGGGAATGCGTGCGGGTTGGCTGTGTACGAGTCCTGGCCCACTGGTGGCGGCGTTCTGCTAGGGCTTAGTTATAGAGGAGGCGGCATTTTTCAGATAGGGCCCACAGGACTTGGATTTGTGCCGTTGTGGGGGCGATGCGGATTTTGAGGGTGAGCAGCATTGACGTCATGCTGAGGCTAGGTGGACCTTTGTGTTTTTTCAGTCTGTGGGAGGGGTGCGGATAACTAACGGGTCGATTCCTCTCCGCTGTGAACGACTGGGACTTCTCGACAAATAGTTAAATTTCGTTTCCACTTGATAATAAGCCGAAACCTTAAGAGAAGATGTCCTTTACTAGCGACTCGAAGAAAAGTAAATGATGGGATTTACTTTAACCTCGAAAATACTGGAAAAAAATGTTGGTGACTGGAATGAGTGGTGAAGCCCCTATTTCTTCGGGTCGAGTTTTTCGATATACTTCAATCGCTTGTGAAATTCTCATTTTTGCCTTGGTCGGTTGGATTATTGGACCTTATATTTGGGGACCAAATGGTCAATATATCGGAGCTCTGATTGGTGCATTGATTGGTACAATTATGATGTTTTGTACCCTCTTTTACTTGGCAGGGATGTTTGGTCGGAGGAAGGAAATAGCCTAAAAATAAGAAGAAGGCTTATCAAAAAGAAAGTAGAAGGTAGGAAACGATGTCGGTCGCACGGTATAGTTACATTAACGCAAAAATCCGGGGATTCAAATCAGATATGCTCACACCAGAGCAGTGGGACGCCCTGCTAGGTGCTCGGGATATGTATGCGGCCTTACGTGTGTTAGATGCCACGAGCTATGGTGAGATTGCAAAGGATTTTGATGAATCCGCCACTCCCCTCGAAGTTGAGCAAGCACTCAAGTTAGATTTCAACCGCGTATTATCCGAAATCCAATCCGACGCCCCCAAGTCCATGCAATCAATCATGAACTGGATTACCCGAAAATTCCAACGCGAGGTCGTCAAACCCATTCTTCGACTTTATGTAACTGAAAAAGACCAAAGTCTTGTCGAACGTCTACTTGTACCAATCGAGCCCTTCACCACAAGAGTTCTTCTAGACCTGTTAAATTCCAAGGACCTGAATGAGTTTATATCAAAAATTCCAGACCAATACTTCAGGCGCCTTCTTGAGAGTTTAATTCCACAATATGAAGAAACTGGACGCCTCGTTATAGTGGAACAAACAATTGATGCTAACATCCTTGAAAACCTTCACAGTGAAGCAAGAAAATTGAAAGGGCAAGACCAGGAAGTCACCTCCAAGCTGACAGGTGTTGAAATCGATCTTGTCAACTTCATGACCTCTCTTCGCACCCACTTTCTTGGAATATCACCAACTGACGCTGAAACCCTGTTACTTAACGCTGAATTTCGATTACCCCGAGCCCTTTGTAAAGAAGCCCTACACGCGCGAAGCTTTGAGGAACGTGTCAAGAAACTCCAAGAAAGTCCATATAAAACAATGATTTCTCAGGCCTGGGAAGTCTACCAACAGTATGAAAGCTTATACAGTTTTGAACATACCTTCCATAAGCAAATCCGTACCGACAGCTCTGACGCTCTCCTCGGATATCCCTTCCACTTTGGCATCGTCTTAGGCTTCCTCAACCTCAAATGGTACGAAACCCTCAACCTCAAAGCCCTCATGAATGGGAAAGCCGATAAACTTGAACCGAACATCATTCAACGAGCTCTCATACTCTAACACGAAAAAATCCAAAACCTTAGAGTTCATTCTCATAGTAAGACTTAATGGGTGAAACCAAGGTTTGCTCAAGTATGGGTAATAAAGAACTCCTTTTTGATGAAAACCTAAGCATGTCACCAAAAACGTTGAGTGGACAATTACGCCTTCTCCTTGAACAACGTAAGTGGACTATCCATTCGGTCCATGAAATTCCTGAACTTTTAGGACAACCCGATGAACAAGTAATCGCCTATGCAAAACAACACGGATACGCGTTACTCACACTCGACAAACGAATGGCCTACATAGCGGTTAAAGAACAGGTTGATGTATATTTGGTACTCCATGAAAAACAAACAGAAGAAACCAATTCAACTGAAGAACTAACGGTTGTGCGTCTTAACCCATTTGCTACCGTTCAAGCCCAGACTAGCTATCATGCTGAACTAGAGGCAGAAGATTCTGACTCAGAGTAACAAAACAAATGGACGTGACAGAAAACGAAGACACCGCATAACCAAGATTTCCTCTATATCGATGATACGGTCTGTGACCCAACAAAGTGTCATCAGGAATGTATTGAAGTCTGTCCTATCCAACGCCAGAAAAGCAGCCCTTCACCAATATACATCTCAAAAAGGACTGGGAAACCAAAAATTAGACTGGATTTTTGCACCATTTGTGAAAACTGTATCACTGCGTGCCCGCTAAATGCTATTTCGTTATCTGAAGACATTTCAAAATCTAGAAAACCACAGGTACAAGAACCAGTTAAAAATCTCAAAGACTGGATCAAAAGTCCCTATGTTGTTGATTCCCAAGTATTCCAACAATTTCGTGAAGAAAACACCATCTTTGCGCGAGTGATGAATGACCCCGATTTTCGAGACTACCAAGTCGGCATCTATTCCCATCAGAATGCCATTTTTCGGTTAAACCGACCGGGCTATTCGAAGGTTGATGCCGCTCTCAGTTCCAGCGCATGGACTGTATACGACCACTTTCGAGAAGCGTTTTCGTGGATCAAATTAAAGGCTTCGCCAGAAGCAAAGTTTGATGCAGAGTTAGCACAACCGGAAATTAATGAAGCCCCGATTTATGACACCAAAGAAATGACTCAGATCATCAAACAAGTTGCGAAAGCCTATGGAGCAGCGGTTGTTGGTGTATGCAGGCTCAATAGAAACTGGATCTACTCTCATGATAAACGAGGGCAACCAACGGAAATCCCTGAAAAAATCACCCACGCCATTGTCATTGGGGTCGAAATGGACTTAGAAGCCCTTCAAACATCCCCTGCATATCCAGCTTCCTTTGCGACTGGTAACGGATATTCCCGTATGGCATTCATTCAATCTTGCATGGCAGAATTTATCCGAAATCTAGGCTTTGAAGCTATTCCCGCAGGTAACAACCTTGGCTTGAGCATCCCACTCGCTATCGACGCAGGACTCGGTGAATATGGACGACATGGACTTCTAATCAACCCCGAGTTTGGATCCAATCTGCGAATCTGTAAGGTTTTCACCAATCTCCCACTTGTTTCTGACAAGCCTATCAAATTCGGAGTCCTTCAATTTTGCAGAACATGTAAACGGTGTGCAGAATCATGCCCATCACAGTCCATCAGTTATGAAGACTACCCCTCATGGTCAGGTCCTACCAAATCCAACAACCCAGGCATTCTGAAATGGTACATAAACGTAGAAACCTGCTACCATTTCTGGACCCAAAACGGCAACGATTGCAGTACTTGCATCACCTCATGTCCTTTCACGAAAAATCGCCACTGGTCCCATCGTCTAGCCCGGTTCGCCATCAAACACGTTCCATTCCTAAACCGCATCCTTGTGAAACTTGACCACATCCTCGGTTATGGTAAACAACGTGATCCACAGACATTTTGGAAGGAAAACAAAGAATTCATCCACACTCGAAAAGGATACTAGATTTTTTTGGTTAGGCAGAGTGTTGTTGGACACACCTTTTTGAATTAAATGGATTGCCGAACATCTTGTGGTACCAGATTTGCACATTCTTTTTTTTGTCAATATTAACCTATGAGTGCATCATTTAAATTAGCAAGGATTTGGTGATAAATCGTTTCAGCTTTTTTAGATGATTTAATTCCTTTGACTATGATGTTGCCTTCCCCGACGATACTTACTTCCACATCTTTAGAATATTGAATTTGAACACCCAGCTTACTTTGGGCAATTACAGGAAATTGTTCGTGAAGAATCTCTGTTGCACGATCTATATCAATGGTGACTGGATTATTTGAATGCACGAGAAATGTTTCCTCAGTACATAGTTCTGTTATTTCTATCACTTCTTCAATTGCTGGTTTACGAATGCTTGCTTCTAAACCACATACAGGGCAATTTTCATGTTGCTTAATTGGAATCTGATCTAATTGAAAACGGTTAATGTCGAACATAAGAAGTTGATTGGCAAGAAGCGGAGTGTTGCCAAGGATAATACGAAGGGCTTCTTGAACTTGAAGATTCGCAATCACTCCCAACACCGTCGGATAAATGCCAACCGTAGCGCAAGTTGGTTGATTCTCATCAATACCACTAAAAACACATTCTAAGCATGCTGTTTTCCCAGGGAGTATCGTGGTCATATTCCCCACTGCTGAAAGTGCTCCTGCAAAAACATAGGGTACTTTTTGACGAATGCAAGCCCGATTCAAAGCATACCGTGGCTTAAAACTGTCTAATCCATCAATCACCATGTCCATCCCCTCCACAACACGATCTGCCGTTGCATCGGTTACAGAAAGTGCCAAGGCTTCAACAGTAACATCGGTATTCAACTCGTTCAACCGCTTCCTCGCTACCTCAACTTTCGGTGTTCCGATATCATTGGCTGTGTACAATAATTGTCGCTGAAGATTGGATACCTCGACAATATCACGATCAACAATTCGAACCAAACCGACACCAAGAGAGGTCAACTGGTGTGCAGAGACACTGCCTAGCCCACCAATCCCAACAACTGCAATCCGCGCTTGGCGTATTCGCTGCATTCCAGAGGTTCCAATCCCTTCAAGAACACGAAAGCGACTGTAACGATCTTCAGCAACCATGGTTGATAACCTCGTGGCAAATCATCAACTTTTGGAAGGAAATAAGTTCCGTATTTACCTGCATACAAATCGGAACGAGAATCGTATAATCCAAAAGTGATGAACACCATGCTACTATAGGATGAAATGTCCTCTCAAGGAGCAAGGGCTTGAACAAGGAGCTTGCTTGACTAAAACCCTCAATGGTCAACAGCGACCTGCGTGTCAGGCCACCCTCCGAAAGAACAAAGAAGGCAACTTTGAACGGTTAATCAGATCAATGCACCTGAGCCGTCCTGAAGATTATTTTTCTGTCTACCAAAGTGGATGTAATCACACTTGTTTGAAGTGTCACTCAGCCGAGTTTAGTAAGGTCGCCAATGGTGAGTGGCTATCCACAACCGATTTAGCCCTTATTGTCAAGGATTATCGGCAAGAAGTTACCGTCTGGGAACCTCGAGAGCGAGCAACTATGTGGCACGCAGGAACCCTCTGCAAACATTGTGGATTCTGCCGCCTCATCGGCCTGCAATCCCCTCAGTGCCCACAGGAACTAGACCCGACTCAGATCACATCATCTGTCCAAGGGTACGGTCCAGCGCGAAACATCATTGCCTTTACTGGTGGCGATCTTGCTTGTCGACCCGACTATTACGCTGAAGCTGCTCATGCAATCAAAGAAGCAGCAGGCCAAAATATGTGGATACTTCTCGAAACCAATGGCTACGCCCTAACAAACCACAATCTGGACATCCTCAAAGACGGCGGCATAGATGCCTTCTGGCTTGATATCAAAGCCTACGATCCCAAAACTTACAAGAACCTCTGTGGAACATCAAACCAAACCGTCTTAGAATCCGTTCAATTAAGCTACGATGCAGGTTTCGTGCTTGAACTTCTCACCCTCTATATCCCCGGATGGGTGGAAACTGACCAACACACCGCCATTGCTCGACACATTGCCGAAACCGACCCTAGTATACCAACAACCCTTCTTGCCTTCTTTCCTACTTACCAACTTTCCCAAGTGCGACCACCTACCCTTCAAGAAATGATGCAAAGCGCACAAGCTATGCAACAACAAGGACTCACAAACCTACGTGTAGGAAATATCGGAGTATTCGTGAAAACCCAACAGGATTATGACACACTATGCTCTGAACTAGGCAACGTCCACATTGGATGAAAAATCGTCACTAAAATGTTGGTTTTAGATTAGCTGTCGTTCTTTGACTTTCCTGATGAACTTCTCGTAATCCCCTTTACTACAGATGTAAATGAAATATTGTGTGCCACCTGTTTCCTTATCGAAGGTTAAATACAGAGTAGTTGGTCCACCACTCCATCGCTCATAACTGTAGCCTACTAATTTGTCCACAGGAGAAGCATGCAAACGCTTCTTTTCTTTCTTGAAAGTTCCTTTTACCTCTAAGAAAACAAATTCTTTCTCTGTTAGGACTAATTCGCCCTTTGTCTTCTCTAACGTGTTAAAACCACTCTCGTCGCGAATTTCATTGGTTGCTTTAATGGAGATAATGGCATTTGCGCCTGAAAATAATTCATCATTTGTCAACAAGGTCCACCAGAACAACACACGATTGCTTACCATTATAACTCTTCAGCAAATTTCACAATTACAATTGACACTCTCGTAGAAATTATGATGCGAAAGTTAATGAAGAAAGGGTTCAGCAGAACCTAGTGGAGGAATGAGCCAATGGGAAAAGCCCTGGGAGCAATAACTGGAATAATAATCATAGTAGTTGGATTTGTTTGTTTAATTCTCGCAACGCTTCTTGCAGGGCTTGGATTCCAAACTCAACCAATACTGATCCTCGGGCTAATTCTCACCCTCATCGGATTCGTGTTAGTCATCATTGCAATTATTGTCTACCTTTGTTACCAGTCACCCATTTTGGTCATACCACGAGGATGAAACTAGAAACCTAAAACTAAATCTGCATGATGAGCATAAACGCCACCAGCAACGCATAGATAGCCAGTGCTTCAGCTAGCACAACAGGCACCATAGATTTGCTGAACACTTCAGGTTTGTTCACGAGGGCACCTACCATGGAGCTACCAGCCCATCCGATTGCCACACCCGCAACTAGGCAACCTAGACCAACTGTGCCTGCCGCGGCTATGCCGATCCACGCCGATCCAATCACTACGGAATCTATATTCATTACTAACATGAAACTTGCTAGCAAACCGTAGATGCCAAGAGCCTCAGCGAGGACAACGCTCACGAGCCCTTTACTGAAGGTTTCGGGTGCTGCCTTAAGGCTCCGACTTAGTGCTGCACCGGACAAACCTATACCAATTCCGCCACCGATAGCTGCCAATGCAATTGACAATCCTGCGGCAATTGCCAGCCATCCTTGTGCATCACCGGTTGCTGTTTCAATTGACATTACTGTCATGAATCCAATCAACAATCCGTAAATCCCTAAGGCCTCAGCCAGCACCACAGAGACCAAGCCTTTACTGAATGTTTCTGGGCGATCTGCAATTGTCTCGCTCAACGATTCACCGGCATACGCGATACCAAAACCAGCACCGATACAAGCAACACCGATTGCAATGCCCGACCCGATTGCTAGCAAACCTTGGCCTGTTGTAATGGTCGGAGAGTCAGCACTCATGATTAACATGAATGCTAGTAATAGCCCGTAAATACCAAGGGCTTCAGCGAGGACAACACTGACTAAGCCTTTACTG
>JAEOSK010000074.1 GCA_016840405.1 Candidatus Hermodarchaeum yapensis | reverse complement strand
CGAGACAAAGCGGGATAGGACTGGTAAAACAACGGAAAACCCACCTTGCGTTGAAGGAAATGTAAGTCTATTCATTTCACGCCCCAACTGGATATCGAAACTCATAATTGTGGCTTTCAAATCTTCAAGTTCAGTCATATAGGTGCGTAGCAGCTCTATATGAAGTCGAAGTGACTGTGATAAACCCTCTTCGATTTTAGGAAGCCCTGCATCGATTTGTTTGGTCAGACGTCGTTTTTTCGGACTTAACGACCAACTAGTTTTTGCATCTCGATCAAATCCCTCAAGAGTTACTAATTCACGTCCAACATCCTCGATGGACGTTTCGACTTCAGAGGGAAGAGCACCCATAACTGTTCGGCATTTTGAACTGATTCCTTTGAGTGAGGAATAGTACTTCCGAAATTCTGCCAAGTTAGTAGTCACTTATAAAGCCCCCAGGATAAGTGGCTTTCACCCACCTTTCTAGAAACATTGGAAAGTTAGTTCTTAACTCTTTTGAGCCAACAAAATTCTTTCAGCAATAACTAAATTTATGCTAAAGCCCATTTCTTATTATTCCTACAAAAATTCGTAAAAAAAATCAGAGGAGAACATGGCATGTCCGTTTCAGATCGCCACCGATACCGTCGAGAAAAACTCTTTGAAGCAGGGAAGATTGCGTCTAAAGCATTAGCCTTTGCTTGTAGTCAAGTTGCAGCTGGTGTGCCATTGCTCACCATTGCAGAATCAGGTGAACAGCGAATTCGGGAACTGGGAGGACAACCAGCGTTTCCGACTAATATTTCCATCAATCATCATGCGGCTCATTACACCCCTGCCCTAGATGATACGTCAACCGTTCCTGAACTCGCCTTGGTGAAGATTGATCTTGGAGCACATGTACATGGATACATTGCTGATACTGCCCAAACGGTTCTAGTTGGAAAAGATGAGAAACTCCAAAATTTGGTACAGGCTGCAGAAGCCGGTCTTCAAGCAGCAATGCAAACGATTCGAGCAGGTCTACGAATTTGGAAGGTCTCAAAAGCAATTTCGGGGGCAATCCGGCAATTCAAGGCACGACCAATAGAAAACTTAACTGGACACAGCATAGATGCATTTAATCTCCATTCGGGAGTGGCAGTGCCATCCGTCGCCCGTTCAGGAGAACGTTTTGTGTCTCCGCGGCTGAAAGAAAAGATGGTGATCGCCATTGAGCCCTTTACTACGTACAGTCGAAATCCGAATGTGGAGAATTTGGAACCAGGTCACATTTTTGGGTTTGTCCGTTCACAAAATCCCAGTAATTCCAAACTCCGTAATCTTTTCAGTCAAATGAAGGTCAAGTTTGCTCAACTTCCCTTTGCTTCGCGCTGGATGACAGAGTTTGTTGAGCCTGATCAAATTTCTCACACCCTTGAAACCCTTCGAAAAGAAGGGTGTATTCATAGTTTTCCAGTCTTAGGTTTACGAGATGGGAGTTTTGTGGCACAAGCTGAACACACAATTATTGTCGAGCAAACAGGATGCACCATAACAACAAAACGTCCAAATGAATGAGGAGAAGTATCACATGGAATACATTGACGTGTTGCGACAACTTATTGCATTCTCCACCGTGAATAACCCCCCACAAAACATACGACCCACGCGCGACTGTGTCGATTACATCAATGATCAACTGACAGGAGTAGGATTGAATTCACAGGTGCTTGAACAAAATGGCTTTTTCTCGGTGTTAGGGACCATCGGAGAAGGGCGCCCAGTGACTCTCTTTTTAGCACATTTTGATGTGGTTCCAATTGGCCCCGGATGGCATACAGATCCTTTCGAGTTGACGGTCCGAGAAGGAATGGGTTACGGACGAGGAACAGCAGATGATAAGGGTAACACTGTCGCGTTACTACTCACTGCTGAAACAATCTCGAACCTGAAATTACCAGGAACTGTAGCCTTTGCCATGACAGGTGATGAAGAAATCGGAGGGTTAAACGGAGCTACTATTGTCCGAGAAACCCTAGAAAAACAAGATTTGTTTCCAGATTATCTTATCACCGCTGATGGAGTAGGAATGCAAATCGTTACACGGCGCCGGAATACAGTAGGTATTACAATATCTGTTCCTCAAAAACCAAAAGGACTACAAGGATCCCAAGAGAACCATCGGTTTATCACCGAATATTATGGACGTCAATCGCGTCATTCTGCCTATTTCTGCCCAGGAGTCGATCAACATGCACTCCTTATGGCGTCCAGTTTTCTTCTCCACAATCCGCATATCATTGTGAGTCAGTTTTCGGGTAGCTTTGTGAAAACCAATGTTGTACCAGATTGGTTTGAAATAGAAGGTGTCAATCCCGTCGAGAAAAAGAAACAAGCCAACAGAAAAGGTGACAAAAATCTTACAAGATTACTGCAGACCCTTCTCCCAGTTTCTCGAATTCATTTTCCAACAAGACCTAGTGACTATGGGATAACACTTTGTCCAAATCTACTCTATGAGAAGAATGGGCAATGGGAAGTCTTCTTTGATGGTCGTGCGATGACAACAGATGCAAGCACGGTTGAAACCGCCATTGAAGAAGTTCTCTCAGAAAAATTACAAGATATCAAATATCAATCGACTATTCGAATGGGTAAAGCCTTCATGAACACAGCATCCGATTCACGGCTCGTAAGAACTGCACAAAAAGTAGCGTTACAGCTTGACCTTGAGAGGCATCCGATTGAATTAGGTGGTGCTAGTGATACCCGTCACTTCACGGATAGACCAGTGGAAGCCATCGATTTTGGTCCCATAGGCTTTGGCGTTCACGGATCAAATGAACATGTTCTTCTTGAATCCATTCCTAATACCGCCCAATTTTACACTGAATTAGTAAAAGCCTTGCACAAGCCCAACAGGGATTAGGGTGCCTTTTCTGGACTAGGAATGCGAGTAACTGTGGGAGCAGGAGTTTTCACTAGGGTCTCATTTATGGTCAGGTATCCCATTGAGGCGAAGAGCCGAATGACTGCTATAGTAAACATCATCGTAATCACTACGGTTCCATACGGAATAGTGAGAACTAGAAAATCAAGTATGAATCCGGAGATCATGGCTGCAGTAAAAGCGCTGACACCGGTGACTAAGTTGAACAATGCAACAACCGTTCCCCTATGGATTTTGGGAGCTGAATCCAACAGCCATGCGGTGCTACTTACAATGAATAGTCCCGTCAGAAACCCTCCAGCTATGTTACTGGGAATTAGGAACCAAATATTGCCCGTTATTGCTGCCGTTGAGTGAAAAA
>JAEOSK010000051.1 GCA_016840405.1 Candidatus Hermodarchaeum yapensis | reverse complement strand
GTTTTGCTTGTGTTCTTTTCACGACCAGATTAGAAGAAGGCAGTTACAGAAGTTAGCTGCGCTGTTTGTTCTATTGGAGAATCGACTTGTAGAGAGCAATTTTAAATAGGTGTCTTCCTGTTGTAGCTCATCCAATTAAGGAGAATAATCATGTCAAAACCCCGAAGAAAAGGAAAATCAGGTAGAGGTCGGCGTCAATTTAAGGGTCAGTCTAGCCAAGAAGGTGAAGTGATTCGGGTCCGAATGCCCAGAGAGGGAGAAGTGCTGGGGATTGCTGTACAACTTCTTGGTTATGACCGTGTTCGCGTGAAATGCGCCGATGGAAAGGCTCGACTCTGCCGAATTCGGGGAACCATGAAGAAACGCGTATGGATTCGAGAAGGAGATGTCGTCCTCGTGGCACCTTGGGATTTTCAGACGGACAAACGAGGTGACATTATTTGGCGATATTCCCAAGGCGAAGCCGGATGGCTTGAAAGACGTGGGCTTCTGAAGATTGAGTAACCGCGTCTCACAATATTCATATTTACCCATCATCAGAGACTTCTATTCATGTTAATTCTTGGACTGATTGATGCTGCTTTGGAGTTAGTGCCAGTAGAAATTACTAGTGACCTTGCTGTTGTTTCAACGGCCAAATCCCGTGGGAAACCTCCAGACCAAATTCTGCTTGATGAAGCGCTCCATTCCAAAGCGCTTCAACAACTCCCTGACAACGAAAAACGTGGACGCCCAGATATTATTCACAGGAGCCTTCTGACCGCGTTAGACAGCGTCTTAGCCCGAGAAAACCAACTCGAAGTCTTCATTCACACCTATTCCGGTGAAATAATCGAGGTTCAATCAGACACCCGTCTACCTCGCCGAACTTCGCGATTCACAGGTCTAATGGAACAATTGCTAGTTAAGAAACGCGTTCCCATATCAGGAAAGCCCCTATTGCAAATCCGCCCAGAACCGCTGAAAGCCTACCTAAAACACTTGAACCCGAGCAAAATCTTTCTTTTGTCGCCCGATGGTACACCAACCCCTCCCACACAATTGGCTCAAACTCTTCTCGCTGAATCAAAACCTGTGGTTCTCGTCGGTGGTTTTGCCCATGGTGAGCCGTCCCCCACACCCAAGAAAATTGCTGACCACCACGTGAGTATAGATCCGGAGCCTTTACCCACCTCGACGGTGGTGGGAATGATAATCCACAGTGTTGAGGGGGTGCTAGATCTCACGTCGCGTCGGTTTCAGCAGCAAAAATAATGTTATTAAACGGGAGACAACAAACTTTATCAATCGGGGATTGGCGCTTACCATCCCGCAACATGTGTAAATTGATGAGCTCCATATTATGCATCGGAGGTGAAGAATGTGTCAGATAAACTCGATCGCTTAGAAGAACGCCTGGATAAGGCTAGGATGCGCATTAAGCGCTCAGAAGACCGGCAGGTCATCGAGTCTGTATTCGACACGAAAACCCTCCTAATGCTCTACCAAATGTTTAACAAACAAATTCTCGAAGAAGTCAATGGGGTCATTTCTACCGGGAAAGAAGCGAATGTGTATTGGGCAGTACAGCCAGATGGAACCGATGTTGCCGTGAAGATATACCGCATCGCTACTTTCAACTTCAAACGCATTACCCTTTATCTGGAAGGCGACCCACGATTTTCACGGATTCCCAGAGCCCGTAGTGGACTTATTACTGCCTGGGCTTCAAAGGAGTTTAAAAATCTCCAACGAGCACACAATGCAGGAGTACGGGTCCCCCAACCCATTCATGTCCAGCGGAACCTGCTAGTGATGGAATTCATCGGCGAAGATGGCCTCCCTGCACCCACAATGCACCAACAAAAACCTGAAAAACCTGAACAGGCACGAACCACCATTCTCAAAGCCGTTTCGACTCTCTATCATGATGCACATCTAGTTCACGCAGATTTGAGTGAGTATAATATTATGCTCTGGGATGGTCCTGTGCTGATAGATATGTCCCAAGCTGTGGTCTTGGATCACCCACATAGTGAGATGTTTTTCGAACGTGATCTTCGTAACATTCTCTCCTACTTTGAGCGATTTGACATCCCCTATCTAGACTTGGATGAAACCATTGCTGCAATACGTGGAGGTGCATACAAATGAAAGCAGATTCACGAATCCGCATCCCGAAAACCCGTATTGCAGTCCTCATCGGTCCAAATGGTGAAATCAAACGTGAACTCGAAAAGATCACCCAGACGGTCATCACGATTGACAGTGCAGATGGATTAGTTGTCGTGGAATCAACAGAGGAAACCAAAGATCCCTTAGCTGTGTGGAAAGCCCGTGATATTGCACAGGCAATTGGTCGAGGATTTAGTCCACAACGGGCCTTCGCTCTGCTTGATGATGATGTGTACCTTCGACTCATCAATCTTGAAGAGTTCGGAAGCACTCCGAATCAGATTCGACGCCTGAAAGGACGGGTGATTGGTCAGGGAGGCAAAACCCGACGGAACATCGAAGAACTCACCGAGACCTTCGTGACCGTAATGGGGAATACCATTGGTGTCATTGGTGAAGTGGAAAACCAACAAGTAGCCGTCAACGCCATTGTCCGCTTGTTACGGGGTGCAGAGCATTCCACGATAAACCGGTATCTGAATACCCAACGCCGACAAATGAAACGCCGTAAGGCACTGGAACTTTGGCATCCCATTGGTCCCGACGACACCGATTAGCACGAATACTCACTTTTATTGCCAATCCAGGCTTCAGACTCCGAAAGAATTTAAAACAAGCAAGGAAAATGGGCAGGAGCTCATGTGCCGAGGTGGCTCAGCCAGGTTAGAGCGGGAGCCTGCAAATCCGTCAGGATTTGTCGTCCGATGCTGTTAACCTCTAGGTCAGCGGTTCGAATCCGCTCCTCGGCGCCACTTCCTATTTTTTCAAAAAGCCGTTACCCATACATCGCATGACGTTCAGGGAACCGTTTCAAGCTCATGGACTGGACAGCTGTGTGAAGCTCACGGTCCAGTTCTTCTTGCCGATCCGACATCACCATCCGTAATTGTGACGCCGAATCATCTGAATATCGTTGAATTCCCTGGGCAATTACGACACCTTTTTGCTGGGGCGCAGCTAATTGGAAAAAGAACGGTTTCCCCTCTTGCATAATCCGATTGTGTAACCCTTCATCGACCCGACGATGAGTAGTTCCCACCCCGATCACCTCAAAGGGATTAACAGGTTCGGTTTTCATTTGCCATAGCCGATCCCGATGGAGCACAAAGGTATCATACAAGCCGTGGTCTGCCTGACCTGACAGGACCCGCCAGCCGCGTTGGTCCTTATCGTAGCGCTTCTTCATTTCCATTAGCAAGTCGCCAATCGGTTTCACGCTCACGAGCAAACCACCAACATGGATAGAAAGAAAATCGCCCTTAAAGAACACTACGGTATTCGACCAAAAACAAATGGTGCGGGGGCTGGGAATTTCAGCTGTTCTAACCGTATTAGAACCACGTTTGAACCCAGGAATGCCTACGCAACAAGGGCCTAAACCTTGCACCTTTGGCCAAGCTTGGTTACCCCCGCCAATTAGGTGGTGGTGCCCTGACCGGGATTCGAACCCGGGTCCACGGGGCGAAAGCCCATGATGATTGACCTGGTTTTGCCACCTAACTGGGTTTTAGGTGCCTACACTATCAGGGCACGGTTCTTTGGGTGGTGTAACCCCTTTCGGGGTTGTCAGGGGAGAGCCTATCTCCCGTTGGTTAAAAACCTTTGCTCCTTCTCGCTCATCATTTTACCGTAACGGGTGGGAGAAGTGGTGGAGTGGCCGGGATTTGAACCCGGGGCCTCGGGTGTGCAAGACCCGCGATCTACCGCTGATCTACCACCCCACAGGGTTGTGTGGTCTTCAGCACTTGGAGGCGGTTAAAAAGTGTTCCGCCATGACTGTATGGGGGTTTATTGGGGGGTGCCGAAGAAATCTTAAGTGTTGAAGATAGTACATTGGGGGAGTGCGGTTGGGTGAATTAGTTTGACCTTGCCAGGTTTAGAGTCGCCACGGATTCGAAATGCCGTGCACCGGATTTTAGACCCCCGTGGTGCATTGGCCCATTATTTGTGGGAAAGTATTCCCTATTATGGCACCTATTTTGAGGAAATTGAGGTTCGTCCAGACATGCGGATTTTAGATGTAGGGTGTGGGGTTGGACGAACGACGTTAGAATTAGCCAGCATGGTGCCAGAAGGCAAAGTCGTAGGTATCGACATTAATCCAGCACTAACAGCCTGTGCCAATCAGTTAGCACAATTGTTTGAATTTGGGTCTCGCATCCGGTTCTTTGCGGGAGACCTTGTGGAAAAAGGAACGATTCCAAAAGACGAGATGTTCGACCTCATTTACAGCCGACATGTCGTAGCGGATTTAAAACAGGAGGGGATTCAGGAACTTGCCCGCCATTTGAAATCCGAAGGGCTGTTTGTGGCACTGGAGCCGGATTATTCCATTTGCCGTGTGTACGGACTCCCCCACTTGGATGCTCATTATCGTCGCGAGGGCGAAATTGGGTTCGATTCGGGACTATCGGGGGGTAACTTACGTCACCTGTTACGGGAAGCCAAATTAAAAGTCGAATCCTTTGATCCACGGTTCCATATTTTCACCGAACAGGATACCAAATGGGTTACCTTCGCGAAGAAGCGCCTTGCTGCAGCCTACGAAGAGGAGATTCCCCGCGTCGAGGCGATGCGGTTCCGCCGTGGGTCCCATTGGGTTGATGAACGTATTGCCCGTCTGAAAGATCAGGTCAACGAACTGGAACATCTGACCCGTCGCCATCGCTTCACTAACATCTACATCCAGTTTATCGCGAAGGCAATCAAATAGCTTGTTTTGTTTGGGTCAAGAAATGAAAAAAAAGAGTACCCGCCCTCCTAGACTGTGATGCTAGGAGGGTGGAGTAGGAGCTGCGTTACGCCGTCGAGTCCATAATGATGCTGCGATAACTAGACAGGCCAATGCTCCTGCCCCGATGACAATTAGGATGGGGAGGAGCGCGTTCGGTGGAACCACTGATCCATCGAGTCCTACCACAGGATCGTGGACGAAAAGTTCGTCACCAAAGTTGGGATACACGAGATAAAATCGTGTATGTTCGGGGTGGTCTTCGTAGTTGCAGGTTACATCGACAGTTTCATTGCCAGCGTTGGCTGAACGTTTGTAGGCGAAGAAAGCACCATCAAAGCTGTAGGTTTGGTTCTCGTATTGATGGCGATGTGCATGTTGATACTGGTGCATTCCTGGCATTGTAACCATCAGATCCCATCGAAGTGCAAGGAGAGTGTCAATAGTGGCCCAGGGCCAACCAGAGATGACTACGTCAAATTTGAGTTCATTGTTGTTGGTGGCATTGATGTGGCAGCGAAGTTCCATGTACAAAGTTTCAAAGCCTGTTCCTTGCACGTAGTTGAGTGTAAAGTTGAAGTGAACGGCGGTTGTAGTGCCTTCGTCTTCTTCAGTGAGGAAGCCACTGAAATCCCAATCAACGCGACCCAGCCCTAAGATTGGGTCGATAACATGATCGGTTTCTGCTGTGAACATTCCATCATCGTCTGTATCATTGAATTCGATTAACTGGATAAACTGGACATGGTAGTTAATTCGGTTGGCAGGATCAGTGAACGTTGGATCCCAGAACATGAAGTGGGGTACATTGCCATCGGTGGACACACGAATATCGAGTGTCGGTGTTGTGAGGGTCACTTGTTTGCTACCAGGATTATATTGATACTGAATCCCTTGACCGTTGGTGGCAGCCATCACAGAAGAGCTGGAGACCATCAACAGGCTAAGGGCGATAGCGGCGAACGCGAGGGTTGCACGGGTGAGTTGTGAAATTTTCATTTTTCATTCACTTGGTTTTTTGTCTGACGCAAGCTTTTTGCGCTACCTAACCTTAATTTAAACAACCATATAATCTTTCAGTTCTATTCTTATAGAAACGTGTGAGTTCGAGCCCAGTCGAACTCGAAATTCGTAACAATTTTCAACTCCAAATCACACTCACACCATATGACCACAAAGAAGACCCAACCCACAGAACCACCCACCGACACGGAGAAAGAAACCCCAGCAGAAGTTGCCTTATTCCGAAATCTGGGCCACCCCTTACGCCGTAAAATCATCCGATTTGTCAGTGAACGAGGACGTGTTAATTATAGCGACCTCCGCGACACCTTTCACATTGAACCAGGAACCATCTATTTTCACCTCGAACAGCTTATGACTCCCGACGCACCTCTCATCGAGCAAACCAAAGAACGCATCTATCAAATCACCTCATTAGGTCGCCTTGCAGCTACTTTCCTAAACCAAGCCACCGATATTACCCCCAGTGCAGCCCCACCGAGTACCTCCCAGCGCCATCCCCGTCTCCGACGCCTTACCTACTATCTCGGTTTAACACCGCTCTTCCGTTACCTAACCACCCGTAGAGATCACCTCATCCTCGAATCGATTATTACGTTGGGAGCCCTTGCCTACCTGTTTAGCCTCGTCCCGCTCATCCTCGTCGGATTTCTCCCCCTTGACCTCTACGTGCTCTTCATCTATCTTCCCGCCCTCACCTTCCTGGCATCTTGGTTTCTCATCACCCTTACCACAGAAGGCATTGCTCGATTTCGGTACCAGTCCACGGAGGGATTCCGAGCCTTATTTGCGGCAACGGTCTACGCGTGGTTACCCCTCGGATTATATGCGCTCATCCTCTTGTTAAACGCCCCCCTCCTCAATGCCATACCAGTCTTATCATTTCTGTTACTCTTCATTTGCATCACATGGACACTGTGGATCTACACCCAAGCAGTGATCCACACCAAGCGGATTGCCATGCGGAAAGCCGCCCTCACCACCATCATCATCACCAACGTCACACTCATCGCTAGTCTGGCACTGCTCTTGTTGATGCTCTTCCCCTAGGTGCGAGAGCGGAGATAAGCCCGTAACTCCGACGGATCGTATTCTTGGTAAAAGGAATAATTTGAGTGGGAAGAGGGAGGGGACCGGTGAGTCGCTGATTGTTGAAACCGTTTGGAGACATATGCCGTCTTAGTTGGTCCCATTCCCCCTCCCCTCACGGAAGGATTATACCGGTATGATAGCCCCGTTCCGGGTGTTTCCGGGGCCACCTGCCCAGCACACAATAAGTTAAAGAAACATATAATTGTTTAGTTCAATAATTATCGAAACCGTGAGTTCGAATAAAATCGAACTAGTTCCCCAAACAATTTTCAGGACCAACCCCCCACAATCAACCCATGGACACATCGAAAGAAAAGGAACCGGTCACACCAGACATTTCCATCAAAAAAGAATCACCCGCCGAAGCCGCCCTCTTTCGATGCCTCGGCAACCCCATCCGCCGACAAATCCTCCGATTCATGCTCGCCTGCGGCATCTGCAGCTACAGCACCCTCCGCGACACCTTCCACCTCGAACCCGGCACCCTCTACTTCCACCTAGAACAACTCATGACCGACGAAGCCCCCCTGCTTCGACAAACCGCGGACCGCCAATACCAAATCACGGATCTCGGTCGCGTCGCGGCGAATTTTCTCAACCAAGCCGACGATCTCACTCCTAGCACTGCTCCACCTAGTCCCACAGCCACCCATCCTCGTTTGCGACGGGCATGCCGCATTTTGGGGTTCGTCCCCGTATTTCGCTACCTCACGACCCGTATCGACCATCTCCTCATCGAAGCCATCATTCTCCTCATTGGCCTCGTCACCCTTGTGACGCTGATTCCCAATCTTACAATCGGCTTTCTTGCCACCCCACTTCCCGTTATCACCCCTCTGCTCACGGTAGCCACGTTTCTGGCATCCTGGTTCCTAGCCGCCCTATGCACCCAGGTCATTGTCTGCGTACGAGACCACAAAACCGAAGGTTTTCCCGCCCTTCTAAGCGCCAGCTTGTATGCCTGGCTCCCGCATGGGCTCCTCGTTATACTGGCCTTCCTCTTTGATCCCGTAATGACCCTCGTCATGCCCTTAGCCGGTCTTGTGATCTTTCTCACCCTTATCTGGGGTGTGTGGATTTACATTCAAGCCATCATCCACACCAAACGCATCGAATTACGCAAAGCGTGCCTGATTGTCGTCGTCATCCTCAGCATCAGCCTCTTCATCACCTTCGTCATCACACCCTAACTAGTCCCAACTGGTGTAAGCAACCCGACACATTTAAAAACCAGAGAACAACCTTAAGCTACCTTGGCGAGAGATTGATTACCCCTTATTCGCTTCTCACAGCAACGGGGTAAGCAACACCTCCGTCACCGCAGAAATACTGGCTAAGCTACCCTGAGCGTCGGGCACACCCTGCCCTGCTGTGATGGGCTGCATTCATTCTGCGGCACACCTAGATGCTGACCTGAGCAAACCAGCACACCCACCACGGGTCCTGGACTCTTAGGTCGAAGATACGTCCACCTCAACTGACAGGCAACATTAGATTTCCGACTAGTGCACCCACTCACACCCACCGCCAATCCATTCCCTTCAACAGGGAACCGGATTCCATACATCTCACTGCGACCAATCCAAACACTGGTTGATCCTGCCAGACCCGACTGCTATAGGGATGAGACTAAGATATGCAAGTTGCACGCCTGTAACCATGTACAGGAGTAGCGAACCGCTCAGTAACACGTTGACAACCTACCCTCAGGACGGGGACAACTACGGGAAAATTGGTGCCATATGAACACTTGTGGAGTTAACAAGGGAAACTAGCGATGAATTATTGATGGAGCCGAATTTATCTGAAGACCCAAAAATCTTCAAAGCATACCTATCGGGCTTCTTCGATGGGGAAGGTTCATTTCTTGTCAAGGCGAGACCCGATTCGAGATATCGAATCGGAAACCAGCTCGTCTTGCGGATAGAGATTTCACAGAACTACGGTGAAATACTCAAGTACCTTCAATCAAAGATGCAAGTAGGGAATGTCTATTACTTTAAAAAACGGCACATCTACAGCTGGGTAACTCATGACTTACCCGGCCTCATCAAGTTTACTGATTTACTCCGTGAGTACGTCGTTGTCAAACGCGATAAACTCGAACGATTTAGAACTATCATCGCTTTGGTTCAACAAAAACACCATCTTAACAGAGATGGGCTTTCCCAAATTCTCCATATATGGAATGACACCAATCCCGAGACTGTGGCTAATCCCCGATAGACGGCGCCGCCTGGAATGGTCCGTCGTCCAAAGCCAGCTCCGCATGTGGAGTACGCGCCCGAGGATGGGTCAGCGGCTGATTAGGTTGTTGGTGGGGTAACGGCCCACCAAGCCATCGATCAGTACCGGCCGTGAAAGCGGGAACCGGGAGATGGGCACTGAGACAAAGGCCCAGGCCCTACGGGGCGCAGCAATCGCGAAACCTCTGCAATCCGGGAAACCGGGACAGGGTCATCCCTAGTGCCATGCTATCGCGTGGCTTTTGCCGACAGTAGGAACGTCGGAGAATAAGGGGAGGGCAAGGCTGATCGATCCAAGAAGAAACCCACAATAAAATAACAAGAACACTCTTCGTAACGTCTCCCTGAACACGCGCGACTACGTTATGAAGTATAACGCTTATCACATTCTTCTTGGTCGAGCCTATGTGCCAGCCGCCGCGGTAAAACCAGCTCCTCAAGTGGTCGGGATGTTTATTGGGCCTAAAGCATTCGTAGCCGGCCCCGCAAGTTCTTGGTCAAATCCAGCCGCTCAACGGTTGGGCCGCTGAGAATACTACAGGGCTTGGGAGCGGGAGAGGCCGAGGGTACTCCTAGGGTAGGGGTGAAATCCTGTGATCCTAGGGGGACCACCAGAAGATGGTAGTAGTTGACCTTAAGTGCACATTTACCTTTGACAACAGTATATGGCGAACGAAAGAATTGCGAGATTAGTAGGACATGCCTTCGGTGATGGATATATCCACACTACCAAGTTCTACCTAATCTACACCAATTCCAGTAACTCGCTTCATGAATACGTCACACACATGGTTTCAGAGGAATTTGGCGATTTCGATGTCTGCCAAAGAAAATCTGGCAAAGGTGTCCGCCAACAACAATTCTCAGCAAAAGTTGGCAGAACTTTACATTCTCAAGGCGCACCAAAGGGTTCGAAGATTCATCAGGATCTTTCGGTACCCAATTGGATACGTACAGGGACACAAACACTGAAAACCAGTTTTCTAAGCGCAGTCTTCGATGATGACGGATACTTTCGTGATGAACGAAACTGTATGCAGATCGTGCTGAAACATGCAAAAATCAAGCCTCTTGAAGCCTCCTTGATTCAATATCTACAGGAGATTTCAAAACTGCTTGAAGATCTAAGCATACAAACTTCCGAAGTCAAACATGATCAAGAAAAAACCAAACCCAACAACGAAACCGTTGTATCCAAACGAATTTGGATCACTAACAAAGTCAACTTTCAAAGATTCAGGAAACTGATACCAATTCAGCACCCTGAAAAACAAATCAAGCTTGATAACATGTGCATTTAATGCTATCATCTGGTGAATGGCGAAGGCGCTCGGCTGGAACGCGTCCGACGGTGATGGATGAAAGCCAGGGGAGCGAACCGGATTAGATACTCCGATGCTCAGAGAGCATCCGGGCTAAAAACCCGGGTAGTCCTGGCCGTAAACGATGCGGGCTAGGTGTCGGTCCGGCTACGAGCCGGTCCGGTGCCGAAGCGAAGGCGTTAAGCCCGCCGCCTGGGAAGTACGGTCGCAAGGCTGAAAGGGTGACAAGAGTGTTGAGACAACGAGTTGTCTCCCCAGCACACTTAAAGGAAAGAAAGGGAGCCGCGCAATTAGTATCTTTAAATCTAAATATTCGAGTGATCTCTCATGGATAAACTCGCTTATCTGCTTGGAGCGCTCAGAGATGCTACGACAGATATTCGAGTAGGCAAAAATTACGAAGTGAAAATTGGTCAGAAGGATGTAAGTTGGTTACAATTCCTTCAATCTATCTTCAAAGAACTATTTGATTACGGAGGTAATATTACACCTCACGGTGAATACTCAATCCTTCGGATCACTACCAAAGCCGTTGTTCTAAGAATAGTTGAAGTATCAGAAATCGAAGTTCCCCAGGGTTCCTGGGAAACACCTTCAATAGTACATACCCTACCTGAAGCATCTCAAATTGACTATGTCCGTGGCTTTTGGGATGCCGAAGGAGGACTCCCAAAAACAACAAAACAGACTTACATCTCATTTGATCAGAAGAATCGACCTGCTCTAGAGTTTATCAGAAATATCCTTACCAACAAAGTATACCACCCAACAAAAATTACGCTTACAGGTAAATGTTGGCAGTTCAGACTTACAAGAAAGAAAGAACTTGCACGATATTTTCAAGAAATAGGTACATGTCACTCAGAAAAACGGAAAAGATTCCAAAAGATGCTAACTGCTCTCTTTCCCTGAATTGGCGGGGGAGCACCACAAGGCGTGAAGCCTGCGGTTCAATTGGATTCAACGCCAGAAAACTTACCGGAGGCGACAGCAGTATGACGATCAGGCTGATGACCTTATCTGACGCGCTGAGAGGAGGTGCATGGCCGTCGCCAGTTCGTGGCGTGAGCTGTCCTCTTAAGTGAGGCAACGAACGAGACCCCCACCCTTAGTTGCCAGCGATACCCCTCGGGGTAGCCGGGCACACTAAGGGGACCGCTGCTGAGAAAGCAGAGGAAGGCGGGGGCCACGGCAGGTCAGTATGCCCCGAAACTTCCGGGCCACACGCGGGCTGCAAAGCCCGGGACAATGGGCCGCAACCCCGAAAGGAGAAGCTAATCTCACAACCCCGGGCACAGTCGGGATCGACGGCTGCAACCCGCCGTCGTGAACATGGAATGCCTAGTAATCGCCTGTCAACACCAGGCGGTGAATACGTCCCTGCTCCTTGCACACATCCAGTCAACAGTGTGTGTCTGGAGTGTAGACCGCCCGTCGCTCCACCCGAGTCAAGTTTGGATGAGCCGCTGTCCACCCAGCCGCTTCGGCAGCAGGGTGGGTGGTGTCGAATCGGAGCTCGGCAAGGGGGGAGAAGTCGTAACAAGGTAGCCGTAGGGGAATAAATCGGAGATACGGTCTCCGGTTTCCCTAGCCTGCGGCTGGATCACCTCCTAAGAATTCATTTCCTCTAAAGCGCCCTTCGGGGCGCTTTGGAGTGGAGTGGGCAAAGGGAGCGGGTGTATCAACGGAAAAACCGGTGTTGAAAGATCCGTTGTGGTGGACGACCATTTTTCTTTAATTCAAATTTGACTAGCGCGAGCTATTTTTCGATGAAATTAAGGAGTGAAAACAGTTGTCTAGCCTGTTCTTGGTCCGAAATTTCTCGAATCATTAATTTGATTTTTTGTCCGGTGACTAAATCCAAGTGGTTTTGACACCATTTACGAAGAATGTCATGTTTTTCGATATGGGCTTTCACTCTGCGACTATATCGGTAGAGTTTGACATCTGGATTTCTTTGCGCATAGTTGTGTACAATTTCTTTGATTGTATTCCACGAGGGAAGGAAAGGGTTACCAGTGATGATGAGGAGCCCCCTTACTGCAGATTTGTACTGGTCCTTGGTTTTATAGAATAGAAGCTGCACTAAGGCGTTGTTCAATGCACGTTGAGAATAGCGTTGACTAACAGCCTTACATTCCCCAATAATTGGGTTCAAAATGCCTCCCTTAGATTGTGCTTTAATGATAAGATCAGGACGTTGTCGACCATCAGGTCCAAAATGAAGAGT
>JAEOSK010000050.1 GCA_016840405.1 Candidatus Hermodarchaeum yapensis | reverse complement strand
CGCGTTGGATAGGTTCCTCGATCAACCAGCGTATCGAGCCCTTTGACATAGGCCTTGGGGAGTTTGACTGACACCAAATGCAAGCGTATTACCCGGGACATACCCTGACATATATCAGGATATTATTAAAACGCTTTCTCCTCACATAAACTAGCTTTTTCCTACTCGGAGATTTCGGAAAACCCTTTTAAGAAACTCCTGACCGAAACATTACAAAATCACCACTTGTGAGTGGTAACCACAAAGGAGCGACTAAATACAATGGAAAAAATGCCCCCTAAAGAATTACCCTATACCACCAAGTCCATTTGCCCTGAATGCTTCTGCGTCATTGAGGCCACCGTCTACGAAGAAGGCGGTAAAGTCATGATGAAAAAAGAATGCAAAGAACATGGCGAATACAAGGACACATATTGGTCCAGTGCGTCCGAGTTCAATCGTGCCTTCAAATTTGCTTACAAAGGCATTGGGCTTGAAAACCCACGTACTGAAACTGTCAACCAATGCCCCAATGACTGTGGTCTCTGTCCAAATCATAAAACCCACACTAACTTAGCCCTCATCGATGTCACCAATCGCTGCAACCTTGAATGCCCAATCTGTTTTGCGCATGCAGGTAAAGCAGGTTATGTGGTAGAACCAAGCTTAGAAGAAATCCGATCGATGTTAGAAAACCTACGCGCTAATGAACCGGTGCCTACACCAGCAGTCCAATTTGCTGGAGGCGAACCAACGATGCGCGCAGATCTTCCTGAAATTATTAAAATGGCTAAAGATGTGGGTTTCCCCCACGTTGAGATTGCCACTAATGGTCTATTACTAGCCCAAAAGGGATATCCGAAGAAACTGGTTGAAGCGGGTTTGAGTACCGTCTACATGCAGTTTGATGGCGTAACAAAAGAACCATACCTTGCAGCTCGTGGCGTAAACTTGCTATCTCAAAAACTGAAAGCCCTAGAACGATGCCGCGAAGAAGGACTTCATAGTATAGTGTTAGTTCCCACTTTAGTTCGAGGGATAAACGACGAGCAGATTGGTGATATTATTCGTTTTGCTGTTGAAAACAGCGATATCGTACGATGTATCAATTTCCAGCCGGTAGCTATAACTGGCCGTATTGATGCTGAAAAACGCGCGGAGATGCGCATTACAATCCCTGATTTAACACGTCTTGCTGAAGCACAAACCGATGGCCTTATCAAACAAAGTGACTGGTATCCCGTTCCATTTGTAATGCCATTGTCACGCGCGCTTGGTGCTCGTGCAGGATCACCTATGGTAGAATTTTCCGAACACCCTGCTTGTGGGATGGCAACGTTCATTGTCATCGAAGATGATGGTTCTTGGTCACCAATCACAAATTACGTTGAGGTTGAAAAATTCCTTGGAACCCTTGAGAAAATGGCTCGGGACTATGAAAGAGGGAAGAGGTGGCGTGGAACTATGCGTGGAGTCATGGGTGCCATGCGATTCTTCAAGAAGAAAGGACTGTTATTCCGCTTAGCAAATGATTTACTGCGAAAGAAGGACTATGACTCACTGGCAGAATTTATGAAACGCATCATCATGGTTGGATCGATGCACTTCATGGATCCGTACAATTTTGACCTTGAACGTGTTGAACGCTGTGGGATTCATTACGCGATTCCAGATGGACGGATTGTACCGTTCTGTGCGAATAATTCTTTGCATCGCGAAAAAATTGAAAAACAATTTGCTATTTCGGTGGAAGAATGGCAGGCAGAGCATCCGGGTAAAAAGATGAATGCTCAAGCTTAGTACTTCTCTTCCACCCATTCCTTTTTCTTAGATAAGACGTCATTTTAGAGTGGCGTTCATCTTTGACCACGAAATCTTCACCCCAAAAACCAGCAGCCCGATTTTTGGGGATAGCCGAAAGCGGGGTATCTGGAGCAAAGCAATCTATCCTTGGCGGAGTGGTGATGCGAGCTGATTTGATTATTGATGGAATGATCTATGGAGAGACAACCGTTCGCGGAATGGATGCATCAGATGCCATAATTGCGATGGTTCGCCATTTGAGTAGAGATGATCTAAATGGCATTCTACTACATGGTAGTGTAATTGCAGGATACAATATCGTTGATCTGCCGAGGATACACCAAAAGACCAAACTCCCAGTAATTAGCATCACAAAGGAACCACATGAGGATTTACAGACTCACCTTGAATCCACATTCCCTTCGGATTGGAAAACACGATGGGAGATAGCCTGCCGAAATGGACCTATTCAACCCTTAACATTGAATACCAAGTCTACTGTTTTTGTTCAATTCATTGGCTGCGATTGGGATACTGTTAAGGGAGTCATAAAACGTTTAACCCGTTTTGGAGGAGTGCCAGAACCGATTCGAATAGCACGGCTTCTTGCCCGTGTAATAGTTACTCAACAAACAGGTGTGTAAATTCCCTCCTGCATTAGAGTCTACTGTTCTAGTTGGTAATCTCCAAGAAGAAGCTCAACAATCTCTAAGTAACCTTCTGCAGGAAGTAGCGTAAAGTAATTTTCTGACGTGTAACGTGAGCGGAGAAGGAGATCTTGAAAGAGTAACATATTTAGAGCTCGGGAAAATTGTGAAGCGGTTGGCGGGAGTCCAATTCCTTCAGAAACTTGTTGATATTGTCTGAATAAACTTGGTTTTGTTACGTAAATTTGTCTAGGATGATTAATGAAGTATTGTCCCACAGCCTGAAGCAGAAGAACAGTAGTGGCATCTAATTCCGTTAAACTAGAGAGATGTCCGCTCCAAAAATCATAATGCAATGTTCTGGAAGCTAGACAGGCTTTGCGAATTTTCTCAGCAGTAATTTCGTTGGTCTGGGAGATTAAAGGGTGTAGATTTTGTAACAAGTCCACAGCGGTCGCAGGTCGTTGGAAATCTAGCATGCAAATCAAATCCGCCATGAATTGTGTTACTTCTGCTGGCACGGGCTCAGTGTATATTTCTGCAACGCGGTGTCTGACAATATCAAGTAATTGTTGATCACTAAAGGGTTCCAATTCAAGGGAAACGTCAAGATAACGTGATGTTTCAGATTTGAGTTGGCGCGGAAAGTATCGCGGAGCGGTTGCCATCGAAGAAACGCCATTTTCCTTGCAGAGCTGAAGAAATTTTCCATAAATTTCAGTGGTTTGGAAGTTAACATCATCAAGAGTAAACACCAGAGGTGTTTCAGCTTTGCGAATTAATCGTTTGATTAAAGTCCATTGTTCAGGTATGGAGGTTGATATGTTTGGAGAAGGGGATAAAGCAAGTAGCGTGTCAGTTACGATTTCATGTGCGTGTTTATGGTGAAAGGGAATAAATGGACGATAAAAAGTTGTCAATTCGTGTAACCCGAAGTATCGGAGAAGTGTTGTTCGTCCAATGCCAAAGCTTCCATGGACTAGTATGTTTAGTGCTTGTGTGGAAGTGTCTTCTTGGAAAAAAAGGTTTGAGAGAGTGGCTAGTTCTTGATCCCGATGCAAAAGCCTCGCTGGCAGATAGTTCAAATTAAAGAGCGCGTCGACAGAGGCTGTCATAGTTGATTGTCCCACTTTGCGGCTTTCTTAGAACCTATATAAACCCCAATACGTTCAAGCAAACACTATGCTGGTAGAGGAAACTGAAAGTAATCTTTTTTCAATAGCGGTTTTCGACCCTCGCAAAGTTCCAAAAAACTAAGTGAGTGCTACAGCAACCTTGATATAGGAAACGAAGAGAAGAAAACACTAGACACGTTCTGAGAGTGTATTGGACGATGGCTGAGACTCCCTTTAAGGATTTACAGGATTTAATGCGACGAATCGAACAATCAACGGGGCTTGAAGCCCTTGCTGTTGTTACCCGGGAGGGTATTCGTCTGGCATGTGCGGTTAGTGGTGATGTGGATTCCGACATCTTCTCTGCTGCAACCGCCACACTTGTCAATGTTGGAGAAGAAACTCTGCGGCAACTCAGCCAAGGAACTCTCTCCGAAGTAATACTCAGGGGTAATAAGGGTTTTACGATAATTATGCGCGGGACCCCTGAAACGCTCTTAGTTGGAGCAAGTAGAGATCAAATTCGCCTTGGCTATTACATTGGACTAATGAAAATCTATGCAACGAAAGTAACTAAGATCATGGAAACCCATCCCCTTGAACCTGAACAGCTTATGGGATTCCGTAAGATGCCTATTGCAGCAACAGAAGCCACTACCGAAGTCGAAGAGGCAACTGAATCTGAAATTGCCGAAGAGCCCGTTACGCCCGAAGTGGCACCAGAGACTGCTGAAGAAATCATGGCAGAAACTGAACCAACGACCCCAACCATTGCTCCTGTTGAGGAACCAGGATTAGAAACCGTTAGCGTCTCAGAGGCAAGTTCAGAAGTCGACGACGTTTCTGTTGATGACAAGGAGGCAATTCTCGCAGCCTTGAAAGCCCTTGGCTTCGATGAACCCGAGTAAATACTCTAATCAATTTTTTCCGCAGAAGTGTGATGTGTCTTTACTCTTACGACTAAGTATCAAAGATTGGTAGGGATTTTTCTAAATAACATTAGATGAATAGTCCCATTAGTGAAATGGCGATGAAAATACAAAGGAATATAACAGTGCCAAAGGCAACAGCCGCTTCTACGAAATTACCTAGTCCTTGGGTAAATTCTGGTGCGGTTATCGGCTCTCCTAAGACCTCTCGAAGCATTTTCTCAAACCAGGTGTCTTCAAATATCATATGAGCAGGTTCTTCAAGCGTTAACATTATTTCGAAAAGATCAGGGATTATTTTTGCTGGGTCATGTGCATACACATAATCAAGTGCTTCAGATTTCCCATTTTTGACACGATAAATTTTAAGATCTAAGTCTTCAAGATTCAGTGTTTCTGAAAATTTGATTGGGTCCATTACCATAGCGACGGCTTCAGGGAAAAAGGCTTGATAACGACGTTGTGTGGAAACATCAGTTCCGGACATAAACACACCCATCCCAGGGTGCGTATGATGCCAACCAATGATTACTTCGCCCGCCCCTCGTTCAGCAAGCTCTTCAGCAAGAAGCGCCATGTCAACATCATTGATTGTAACATGTGTACTTGTTCCAATTTGCCGGGGAAAAGTAGCTCTTGTAATAATCAATTGGTTACGCTTTATTTTGCCAATGAGAAAGCCTCCAATTTCGGTACGACCCGCGCGAGCAGCCTTGCTCAAAATGAGTGACAAGATGCCCGGGAAGATAACGATTTGGCGCATTCTCTGAACCCCTGCTATCTAAACGTAAGAGAAGACTAATAAGCGTTGCTTGTTGTTCTCAGCGAAAGCTGATTGATTAGTGTTTGGGAATGCGTCCATTAAAACCTCCGTTTGGCTTAGCTCTTTTTCCTGAGAAAAAGCGGGAGTTATCAGCATTTTGTGTAGTCTTTCGACCCAAACGGGCGTCTATTCCAATTTTACGGGCACGAATACAGTTTCGCATGGAAGAAGGACGGTTACGTCCTGCCAAGTTATGGTTAATACAGAAGGGTGGGGTTCGCCCGATTGATCCTCGCACATTCGTGAATTGGGTAAGAAATGCTGAATATATTGCGATTCCGAGACAGCCACGATTTCCCTTTCTAACGGAATTAAAAGGGATGCTGCGGGATTTCAGTGTGAAGGATCCGGTTATCGTCAGGGCATGCAGTTCATGTATTGCAGATAGTCGGTTGACCCTGCTCAATCGCCAACAGGTCTATCAGCTAGAAGGTCAACCAGTGTGCTACAAGTGTGCTTCACGGGAGTTAGGAAATCGTCTTCAAGCCATGGATATTGAAGTATCTAAGAAGGCGTATGGTAGTTTGGAGACGATGTTACGACGGTTACGATCAGTTGAGAAAGTAGCATCATTTCTTTCTTCCCAGTTTCGTCCCAGTCAAAATCCAGCTATGACACTATATGACCAAGTCCAAGCTGTCAAAGAACCTGAAGAAAAAATTGCGATAAACACACTATCAATCCCTTCTGAGTTTATTGATGTTCTTCAGAAATATGGAATTGAGTATCTCCTACCCATCCAAGTGAAAGCCATCGACGCTGGGCTATTGGAAGGAAAATCCTTACTCACTGTCTCAGATACAACTAGCGGAAAATCCTTGGTAGGTGAGCTGGCTGGATTGAAGACAGCAATGGAAGGGAAAACCTACATCTACCTTTCACCACTAGTAGCCTTGGCAAACCAGAAGTACCATGAGTATCGTGAAAAATACGAAGCCCTTGGATTACGGGTAGCCATTCGTGTGGGTATGAGTTCAATAGATGTGGGAGAAGAAGCCCTCGTTATCGTTGATGATGATGTTGCTGATGCAGATATCATTGTAGCGAGTTATGAAGGATTTGATTATCTTCTCAGATCCGGGAAGGCTGAAAAATTTGCCGAAGTGGGAGTAGTTGTCGTCGACGAAATTCAAATGGTAGCTGACGAGGATCGGGGACCAGAATTAGATGGATTAATCACCCGCCTTCGTACCCTTTTCCCCAAATCCCAGCTAGTTGCTTTGTCAGCAACAGTAGGAAATCCAAAAGAATTAGCCCACGACCTGCAATTAACTCCAGTCATTTTAGCCGGTCGACCAGTACCCCTACAGCGTCATTTGATAATGGTTCTAACGGAGCCAGACAAACTTCGAATGATCGCCGATATCAGTAGAGCCGAATATCAACAGAAGAGTTCCTTTGGTTTTCGGGGTCAAACTATTATTTTTACGAACTCACGCCGAAGCACGCATTCCATTGCCAATGAATTACAGAAACAGAGAATCTCAGCACGTGCCTATCATGCGGGAATGACTTATCCTCAACGCCATAAAATCGAAGAAACGTTCGCAGCAGGAAAAATCGCAGCAGTTGTAACCACCGCAGCCCTCGCCGCAGGTGTGGATTTTCCAGCAAGCACAGTGATTTTCCAAAGCTTAATGATGGGAACCAAAACTCTCACCGTGGGTGAATTAACCCAGATGTTGGGACGAGCGGGGCGATTAGGTAAGCATGATAGTGGAAAAGCTGTCTTGCTTGCAGAAATTGGTCGTCGATATTTTGGTGATGAACGTAAGACAGAAGAGGAGGTCGCACTCGATTTATTAAGCAACCCCATAGAAGCAGTTCGACCTGAAGCGACGTTTGAGCAATCTGTTGATCAGTTGCTAGCTACTTTATCGTGTTTTGATCAAATATCTCGAAAACGTCTTGAAAATTCGTATCAACGGCTTTTATCACGGACGGTGAGTTTTGATGAGGGAATGCGATTCTTAAAGCGCCATGGACTCGCAGTCCAAAGTGGGCAGGATATGATGCCTACAGAATTAGGACGTGCCGCTACAATTTCGTATTTTTCAGCATCTAACGTTGCAGCGATTCAAGAGTATTCTTATGACAAGGCTGATGAGCTCTCGGTTAGGCTTGAACCCATCCGGAACGTGTATCTTTCTCCACGTTTACAAAGTGAAATTGAACGGGCACTTCGAACCCGGTTTGCAACCCGTTTATTTGCGGGTGCAGTTCTTGATTTAATGAGTACTAGACGGGGTAGACGGATAGCCCGACTGCCACGGTGGGTTCTAAATCAATTTAGCAAATGGACAATAGACTTCTTTAGTTGTCGATGTAAAGAAAATCCATTCTGTGATTGTGGAATTTGGAATGTTTCTCGATCTGTTTTGGAGCTTCGATATAAAGGACTCACGCCGTCTCAAATCAATTCAACTTTTCTACAGGAATATGAGCTCTTTGTTTATCCAGGAGATATCTTTGGGTTCCTCGACAACCAGGTGCACATTCTTCAGGGCATTCAGCGAGTTGCCGAAGTTATAGGTCGATATGAATTGGCAGAACATGCGAGCCAAGTAATGGAACGCATCGAACACCCATCTTAGAGGCGATGCATCCCTTAGAAGATAAAGGACTCCTGATTCCCAAGTAGATATGTTAGGATTGAATTGTACTCCGATTCCACAACTTCACTCGAACTTGAGGCTTCGGTAGGAATAGTTTGCATCTCTATGATAATCCATTCATTGAATTTTGGTGGCGAAAAGGCTTCAAATTCCCTATTATCAATGCGAAAAGTCCAAATTCTACTCGGATCACTAAATCGATTCCGCTGCAATCCATCTTTAAAGGGCGTATACAAACGATTCTTTTGACCACCCAAGAGAAATCGTGCTTTTTTCATCCCTGATACAAAAGAGATGTTCTTGGCCACCATGTGTTGTTCAGCGATGAGTGTTTTAGGTAACCCACCTTCAGTAGTTATTTTCAAGATTTGACCTGAATCCGAAACAGAGCCCTTCTTAATCATTAATGTGCGGATAATTTCTTGCACCTGCTCCTCCGAGGCTTGTTCTAACGGATCCAAAATTTCCGGATTAAGAATATCAAGGATAGGAATAGGCTCACGAGGACGCATTTGGGTAGGATCAAAAATCACTGCGCCAACAAGATATTCGACATCCACCGGTTTTCCTTTTATCAAAACTTGCCCCTTGACCGCACCTGGACCAATAAATGCTGACCGAACAATTTCCTCTTGAAGAAAGCTGAATAGTTGACGAGACGCGATGATTAGCTCACCACTCAAAGTAATTTTTTCACCAAGTAATTGAAAGTCAGGTATCACGTAGTCTAGAACCCAAAGCAGTGGCGGGTTTTGTTCAATCATACGAATACATCTCGATTTGATTCATTCTTTATTCGTTGGGTTTTGAACGTAATTCGGGAATTTTTGCTAGGATATTTTCTAAGACATAATTTTCGATCTGTCCGCGATAATCTTCACCCGCTGAATCTCGAATTTCACGTAATTCTCTACGGACAACCGTTTTTCTAGAGCGCTTCCATGAAAAGCGGCTATCCAAATCGAAGATTATTGTCGTTCCAATCTTATCTAGCGGAGTACCCTGCTCAATCAGGTTCTCTGTTACCGTTGAGATTTTTTCACGGAGGAACGCAGTTCTTTCGTCAGGGGGTTTCATTACTGCTAACCAGACATCTCTTTCAAGATAATCCAGTGGAGTTTGCATAGGAGGCCCCATTTGGGGTCTCGTTGGGAAAGGTGCAGACACAAATCCAAATTTTGGTTTCTCATCCAGGGACTCGGGGGGTGGAGGCGCTGCTTCAATTAAAATCTCACCTGCAGTGTGGAGAGAGGCTTCTTCAAGAGGACCTTGGACTTCTTTGAGAAGCAGTCGAATCTCACGCAGGATTTTATCCATTAATCGGGACTCTTCCTCTTCTTCGTCCTCAACGCTTAGAAATTGCTCATATCGTCGGAGTTTAATGAGTAATGCAGCACGTGCGCCATTGATTGCATCGTCAATATCTGATTCAAAGGATCCAGTTAATCCTCCGGTGATGGCACGAACAGCATGACCTATATTAGCTCCTCGATGGTCATTCAACCAGCGTTGAAGTAATGATGTGAAATATATTTCAACGACTTTTCGTCGTTGTGCAACAACGGCGATGACCTGCTCATTAGCCGGTTCAATTTCGTCAGCAATTGTTCTTTCAAGATTGGCAAGGTTTCGTAAATCTCCAAGAAGCACTTTGTTCAATTGCCCATAGAGATATTCGATCCAATTTCCTTCGTTGATTGCTACTTCACGCTGGTAGGTATCAACTTCTGGAACGGGGCTGCCCTGTTTGGCGCGACGGTCAAATTCGCGCATTAAGATTTTGCAGGATGCTTTAGGATCAGGTATTGTTCCATCTAGCATAACGCGGTACGCTACTCGAGCAACTTCGAGATGAACACAACATTCGTCTGCAATGGCCAATGCCGCATCATCAGGAACCCGAGCAACTTTTTCATCCAAGGTGCCATAGGTTGCTTCAAATTCCTCCGCAATGCGTCGGCTCAGCCGTCGTATTTCATCTTCATCAACAAAGTGGCTCATACTTTTTCACTCCTCGATACTAGTGGAAGTAGCCCAAACCGCCGAGTAGCCATGAGGATAATATGAAGTAGGTTTTGGCTGGCTTAAGTGTTATGGCAAGAATATGGAAATAGAATATTCGCCTAACGAATATTTTGGGATGTAGCACGGAAATTCTTAAAAAAGAAAGTCATCCATGCCGCAATAACTGAGATGACTCAGAATGTCCCGAAATATTGCAGTTACTAAAGCCCAGGCGGATCCAATAGAACAACAATCATTGGAAATTGTAGAAAGAAAAGGTAAAGGCCATCCTGACACCATCCTTGATGCAGTCGTCGAGAATGTTGGCGTCAGACTCTGTAAGTACTACCTTGACAACTTTGGTCGAATCCTTCATCATAATGTTGATAAGGGTTCTATTGCGGGTGGACGAGCTCATGTAGGCTTTGGAGGCGGAGAGCTGTTAGAACCCATCTATATTTGTGTTGTAGGCCGTGCCACCACGGAGGTTTTCAAAGACGGAAACCTCATCCGAATCCCCCTCGGCACCCTGACACTTCAATCAATGAAAGAAACCCTAACAAACACCCTACGATTTCTAAACCCAACAGAGCAGGTCCTAATGGACTATAAAATAAAACCCGGGTCCACGGACCTTACTCATGTGTTCGACCGCGCAGTTGATGACATTCCTCGCTCTAATGACACTAGCTTTGGTGTTGCTTTTGCTCCGTTTTCAGAAACAGAGAAGCTTGTTTTCCAAACAGAACAGCTTCTAAACTCTGATGCATTCAAGAAAAAACATCCAGAGGTTGGGGAGGATGTCAAAGTCATGGGGCTACGAAATAACAACGAAATCCAGTTAACCGTTGCAGCTGCAATGATTGCCCCTTTGATCCCTGACGCTGATCATTATCATGGTGTCATAGACGATGTTACAAATGCTATTCTCAATCAGGCGAAAAAAATCACAGAGCGCGGTGTGAGTGTTGTTGTGAATTCTGCTGATGATTTCAAACGCGGTTCCTATTACCTCACTTTGACCGGAACATCAGCTGAAATGGGTGACGATGCAGGAGTGGGTCGAGGTAATCGGGTAAACGGTCTGATTACTCCCTGTCGACCAATGAGTCTTGAAGCCGCGGCAGGTAAAAACCCACAAAATCATGTTGGGAAGATTTACAATGTGTTGGCACAACTTATCGCGGAGCGCGTGGTTGCTGAAGAGCCCAGAGTATCAGAAATCTATGTTAAAATCCTGACACGCATTGGATATCCCATTGACCAGCCATTGATTGCTTCTGCAGAACTAATTGTAGACAACCCATCTTCATGGAACGACGTTGAAAAGAACGTAACCTCAATTCTTGATACTGAATTGGCTGATGTGTGTTCAATCCAACAACTCATACTGGAGAAAAAAGCACGGCTATACTAAGAGAAACGCCCGTGTTTATTTGGTAAAAAATATTACCAAGCCAAAAAAAGTAGGATAAAGTTGATGCCGAAACCAGAAGCAAGGGCAATGAGAAAGATTGCAGCAAGTATTTTTCCCCAAGGCAGTTGTCGAGCCTTTTCCACCATGTAGACAAGCCAAATGCCCAGTATAACTGCAAAGGCAATAAGAAGACCACCATACCAAGGATACCAGGGGAGAAAATGTAACCACTGCATCAGATTCAACTCGTGCGAATGTCAGGGAGAGTGACGACTCCCCTTTTTAATTCTTTTTGGTTTGGGTGACACTTTGGCTTACTGGATTGTGCTACACTGTCATGGGAAGTTTACTTTTGAATTCTTTGCCATCGACACTCAGCGTTCGATGTAGCATACCACTCCGTTGGGTTAGAACACGGATTTCTTTTGATGTAAGCTGATCTCGGTTCGGGGGAAAAATGAGGTCTTGTATCTCATAGGTATTTTCAATGCGGAGAGTTGAAAAATTGGTGGATATGTCGTCAAGGAAATCAGGAGTGATTTCGAGTAAAAGTTCTGGAACAAAATTTGTTCCAGCAGGTATCTTTGTGGTACTAAACTTGAGCTGCTCCTCGATTGGACTTTCTTTCTGAGCCGATGGAATTTTCGTTTTCGATTTATGAGACCAAGCTTTGTCTGTTGACAAATTACAGAAAATTAAAGCATTCTCACCAATGTCATCATAGAGAGAAGCAACCTGTTTGACGGGGTACACGCCAGCAATTTTTGATTGAAATAATTGGGTGCGAGGTTTCTTCTTAAATGGGTCTGCTTCAATGCCTAAACCCGCGATTGCTTCATCGAGTGGTTCATAGCCTAACACAATGCCAGAGACCGAGATAGTGTCAACTGGTACGTGTGTCACAAAGACAGAGGCGATTAAATCTTGATACAAATGATTTGATCTAACCTTAACCGTGCCTGATTTTGCGATTGAGATTTCTGCTGCAGGGCCCTCATATTCACCCTTTCCGTAGCGAAGAAAAGCACGATGAACGGATTCATCGACTGTATCTCTTAGAATCTTGGATAGGAAATGCATGTACTGCCACCGGCTCAAGAATAATAAGAAGCTCCTTAAAATCATTAGGTCTCCGGTGTTCCAGACACATACCTTTTTACCTTGAACCACTCTTCAAATCATCAATAATTTGAGGTACTCAAATTGAGCCAAGAGAAAAGCTGGAAACGCGAATTCGTCGAAGATGCCATAGTGATTGCTGTTGTTTTAATGGTTGTTTGGGGCACCGGTATTGGCCTTCAGTTTTATCTTCAAACCCCCACACCCTTACTCGCGGTTGAATCTGGTTCAATGGAGCCTGTGTTTTATCGTGGTGATCTTGTCATCGTCAGGGCTGTGGATCCAACGACCCTTGTCGTCGGAGACATCGTCATCTACAACGCATCATCTAATCCTGGGAGTTCAGGTGATGTCCCAATAGTTCATCGAATCATTGAAATCCAAGAAGTTGGAGGCGAGTTACGTTTTACCACAAAGGGGGATAATAATCCTGGACCAGATAGGGATTTTCGGACAGCAGATGATATTCTTGCCAAAGTGATTGGCAGTGTGAAATACTTGGGTTTTGTCACGTTGATACT
>JAEOSK010000073.1 GCA_016840405.1 Candidatus Hermodarchaeum yapensis | reverse complement strand
GTAACGATTCCTTTACCAACAGAGGAGAGTACCCCACCAGTTACAAAAACATACTTAGTCTTGTTAGAAATCTGCTTAACCTCCTTAACTAAAAGACCCATTTTTTAAATAATAACCGCCCTTATACTTCTTTCTTAAAAAACATATGGGGTATTTATCATCTTTCATGGAAGTTCCCCGTCAACTCGTCTCATCAGGCGATAAAGTCAAACCCTGCGCAAGTTTTCGTAACATTTGCACCACGACTTTACCCACAATAATATTGCGCGCACAATCACATAAGGTAACTATTTTTCATACAAATGGAGAATATGACTAATTATGAATTCAGTAGCTTCTTCGGGTAATCTCTGCGCGCGCATCATGCTTAGGTGTGTGTGGGTTAAATTTTAACCCAACCAAACCAACCAACGGAGACTTGGATTACAATTATGGGCTTCTAAAGGACGGCTAAAGACAGTGGACCCTATCTAGATGCGTGTGCAGGAGCACATCTTCGCACATTGCTTACTATCGAACCATAGCGCATGGCGTGTAGTGTCCGTTGAGAGGAATTTGTAGTATGGTTAGGATCATTGAATTTGAGGAATACATTATCAGGAGTAATTCAATTCTAAATATGCAAATGCTCGTTCACGAATTTTTTCCAATTGGGAGCGTGTGATAACAGGCGTACTTCCTTGAACTTGGAAATAATTCAATGTAATCGTAAGATTATCATTGACACCTACGGCACCTATCACGACTGGCACACTAGTACCTCCAGGAGGTGTGAAATACATTTTTTCAAGAATCATTTGCCCATATTTTCTAGGAAAATCAAGGCGACCTAAATTCGAGTTCAACACCTTTGGAAGTGCATCTTGGAATTTTCCAGCAAGATTGATTGCAATGTTATTCTGGTCTGCTGCAAAGGAATTTAGCTTCTCGTATCGACTAGCCTCTTGAGATACTTCCTTCGCAAAAAGGGCAAAACTAACTATCACATCAGCCAATGTTGGGTCTAGCGCTTCCAAGTCCATTGCTGATTTGAACATGTCACGTTTCTCGATTTTTGCTTTAATTGATCGATGTAAATCCGCAACATTTTGCCAGAATGAGCTTTTTGGATTATATTTAAACGACAAATCCACACTACCGACAAGCAAACAAAACACATCACCAAGTGGGGGATTGACACGCTTCCTTAGGTCATAAGGCAATACAACCCTCATAGAATTGTTCTTGCCTTCTTCAACCACATCATTGAAGGCGACATTGAATGCAGCTGTAAGAGCTGAATTCACTGTAACACCGTTTGCCCTGCAGATTTCAGTGAGAGTATGTGTCTGCTCACTACTAAATTCCATTAGTACCGTATCATATTGGTATTTCTGAGTAAATGCATGTTGAATTGTCATGAAATCTTCCAGGTCAAAGTAAAATGGGTTCTGTTGCCATTTTCTGTTTATTCGACGAATAAAGAATGACTTCGCTCTTTGTCCCAATCCCAGTCTACCTTGCCTCTCAGATAGTAGATCAGGCAGAAATATGCTAGGCTCTAAAGAATCGAACACAATGTCTGAATTAGCGGTAAGGTTCAAGATATCACGGAGTAAAAATGCCAGAGCTGTTCCGTCGCAAATGGCATGCTGAGCGAACGCAACAAGTTCCGAAGTGGTTGATGAATAAACTAAGACGAACCTGATTAGTGGGCCCTCGAAGGGATTGAATGGAATTGTGAATTCATGTCTTATCTCATCAATCCATTGCGTTTCAGATTCACGTCTTGCAACACGGAGAGGAAGCTCTATTTTTGGGTCATGAACAAACCACAGTACTCGATTCTCATCCATGTCTACTCGACTTGATGTCAATGGATGTTTCTCTGGAATTCTGCTGAGAGCAGTTTTCAAGGAATCTATGGGAACATTACCTTTTACCCGTGCCACAACGGACACATTTGCACCGGGGCTCCATAGAAATTTACGTTCGTTGTTGATTAGTTTCCGAATCTTTCTTTCGGGCATGCTGTTCACATCCTTTAAGTTTAAGTAAGTAAGTCTTACTTATATATGTTATTAAGTAAGAAACACTTACTTTATAAATCGGGAAGCCAAAAATCGCCACATAGTTTAGAGTAAGTAATGTGGTTTCAAAATGAATGCCAAGTCCAGAAAACGCAAAACGAAAGAAGAGAATATGGAAATCATCAAACGCGTCACATTCAAGCTTCTGAAGGAAAAAGGATACGTTAATCTTTCAGTTAACGAAATCGCTGATGTATCAGGAATAAACATTAGCCAAGTCTACAGTTATTTTCCACATGGTAAGCCCGACATCCTCATCGCCATTGGTAGTGATGTATTCAAGTCAGGTGCTCCGAAACCCAGTTTCACCAATCTTAAGAAACCACGAAAATTCCTAATTGAACTCACTAAGTTTCTCATCGAAACTCATCGGGCCAATAAGTTGATCCTCCAAGTTATGAAAGTCGTTTTTCTGTCATATCCAGAATCACTTCAAAAAGACAAGGACCTTTTCCTCACAGGATTATCCGAATTCAAGTATTTCGAGGACTTTATCGAGAAACTCGGAATATATGATCCCGACAAAAGAAAAGAAATAGCCAAACTCGTCTTTCATTTAGTCGATTCGATGATACACCGACATGTTTTAGAGGTTGCGATAGCCGAGACAGACGACGCTCTCGCCCAATCTCTTTCCGATATCATAATGGAATATCTACATTCATTTGAAAGATAGCTCACAGACTGTCACAGAACCTAGGGCAACGTTGCGCGCGCAATTTCTAGAATTCAGTGGATTCTGGTGACTGACCACTTTCGGACTTCGCCGAATAGCAGTTTTGGAAAGCTTGTCAAAAAGCCTTTAAGCCAAAGTTGCAGAATAAACGGGATATCATTCATGTAGGGTGTGTGCTAGTGTCCTGTTTACAACTAGATAGACTAATACTTCAAAGGAACACCGAAGTACAGGCCCACGTACAATGGGTGCTCCACATCCAAGTGGGTGTCTTGGGAACCCTATTGGCAGGAGGCAGGTTGGATGATTAGAGAGAAAGGGTTTGACACGGAGAAGTATCTGGATGCACAGGTGGGAAGAATCCTTGAACGAGTCTCCTTCTTCGACAAGCTATATCTGGAGTTCGGTGGGAAACTGTGTTATGATCATCATGCTTCACGCGTACTTCCGGGCTTTAATTTTGACACGAAGGTACGGATGCTCAAGCGATTAGGGGAAGAAATAGAGATTGTCCACTGTATAAGCGCTAAGGACATTGAGGGAAGGAAGATCAGACGGGACTTTGGGCTGACGTACGATGACCAGATAATCAAAGACATAAACGATCTTCATGAGACGGGTCTGGATGTTTCCGCAGTTGTGATAAACAGGTTTAGCAACGAACTGACAGCTAGAAGATTCAAGCAAAAACTCAATAACATGAGAATACGTGTTTTCGTACACTATGAGCTGCCAAACTACCCAAAAGATCTTGGAATGGTTCTGAGCGATAATGGATATGGAAGGCAGGATTACATAGATACCGAGAAAAAGATTGTTGTAGTCACTGCCCCTGGACCGGGCAGCGGCAAGTTTTCGTTCTGCATGGCTCAACTGTACAATGACAGGAGACGCGGGATAATGTCTGGTTTTTCGAAGTTTGAGACGTTTCCTGTATGGAATCTAAGTATT
>JAEOSK010000049.1 GCA_016840405.1 Candidatus Hermodarchaeum yapensis | reverse complement strand
CCTTTGCATTCACTACAATGTAAATCCTCCATTGTTTGTTTCACTTCGGGCGACTCTACTGTCCCAAAGTGCAACAATTCTTAACCAGACTTTTGGCATAATAGAATCCGGTCAAATGTAGACTTGGTAAGCGTCAAAGGGTGTGGATGTCCTTTCTAACGGGTTGAGAGTTCACAGAGACACGAAGCTGAAAGTATTCGATACAGCTCTGTAAAACCAGTCTTTCGGCTTGATTTCGGAGAATTTCAATTGGTCAGTTTTCAACAATAAGAGAAAGCATATCAGCGTCGAAAAATCAAATGGGTTCAAAGATTCTTAGGGGAAACCACATGACGGGTGGGCTGTTACGACTTCTTGCTATGTGCTGCCAGCAATTACTATAAAATGAAGATAAGGGGATTTAAGGAGAGGGAGAGCAGCTGATAAGGGTGTTTAGTGATAAAAAAGGGGTTCTTCGATTCTATTTAACCGCTCTGTTATCTTTTTGTATTAGTTCTATTAGCAAATATTAAATCTGACCAACATTTCCACACTATATAAAAACGGATAGATAATCATTAAACAAAACAGAATTCTTGGAGAACTGAATATGGCACAAAGTACAGGGGCTCGACATTTTTTCAAAGAGCTTGCATCGTTGATAGGAGCAACAGTTGTTGTAAGTACAAATACGGGGAAAACCCTTACAGGAAAGATGCGAGGGTATGACCCAGCTACATTAAGTGTTGTGTTAGCTGATGCCCGTGATTCAAAAGGAACCTTATATCATCGGGTTGTTATTACCGGTCACACAATTCTCGAACTAGTGAAAACAGAGGATCCTTTTGATTTGAAAGGTTTAGCTGAACAATTTGAGACGCTCTTTCCGCCTGGTGAGGTTAGATTTCTTGAAGATGCACGTGTAATTGTTGTCCTCAATAAAGTTAGGGTTACCGAGCAAGGAGTAGAAGGAACCGGACCGCTCGCCGATCGAGTTAGAAAGGTGTATACGCGATTTGTAGAAGAGCAGCAGGCAAAAGTTGAAGAAGATTCCACATAAAACTCGCGTTAACTATGATTGAAATTATCCATAAGGATTTACTCGCTCGAATCTCACGATTTCGAACCAAGACCGGGATAGTTGAAACACCAACCTTTATTCCGGTAGTACACCCAACCCGGGTTCTCATTCCACCACGAAGAATGTTTGATGATTTCAACTGTGAAACGATAATTACAAATGCCTATTTACTTTCAAAAACCGAACAAGAAGGATCAATCCACGAAATCCTAGACTACCCTGGCACAATCATGACAGACTCAGGGGCCTATCAACTTCTTGTTTATGGTGATGTAAAAACAACACCACTTCAAATTATCCAGTTCCAAGAAAAAATCGAATCCGATATAGCTGTAATTTTAGATGTTCCTACAGGGGGAAACGCCGCCTATAACGAAGCACAGGAAACGGTTGAAGAAACCATACGCCGTGCGAGAGATTCAATTAATCACAGAACAAAACCCAACATACTTTGGGTTGGTCCCATCCAAGGCGGAACATTCACTGACTTGGTTGAGAAATGCGCCAAAGAAATCAATAAACTTGATTTTTCCATTTTTGCTATTGGTAGTCCCACTCAACTAATGGAACAGTATCAATTTGATAAACTCGTTGACTTGGTCCTGACTGCCAAGAGTAATATTCCTACAAATAAACCAGTGCATCTATTCGGCGCGGGACATCCACTGATTTTCCCTCTAATCGTAGCTATGGGCTGTGATATGTTTGATTCAGCAGCTTATGCCCTATTCGCTAAACATGATCGTATTCTTTCTTCTGAGGGTACTTTCAAGCTTGAAGAAATCAAAGATGATTTTTGCTTTTGCCCAACATGTAGTCAATTCACTGTTTCTGAAATCAAACAACTAGAGAAAAAAGACCGAATTCAAGTTTTAGCCGAGCATAATCTCCGAATCTGCCAACAAGAGATTATTAGAATCAAAGCAGCCATTCGCGAGGGGCGGCTTTGGCGCCTTGTAGAAAGTAGACTAAGCAGTCATCCTACATTAGTCGACGCCATGAAGAAATTCACATCATATCATAAACTATTCGAAAAGTTTTCTCCCGTTACCAAGAAAAAAGCCATCTTCATCACAAGTCAATGGTCACTCTCTCAACCAGAAATAATCCGACACAAAACTCGCATGACTAACTATACTCCCCCTAAACCAAAGCGGAAAACTCTTCTATTCATTTCTGCGCCCAAAACCCGACCGTATCATTCCGCAAAAACGTTTCAACGCTTCAAAATCCAATTTGAACTGGTTTCCTCCCGGAACCTAAGCCTTTTTGACAGCCTCTTCCTTTCTCAATACTTCGGGCTCGTTCCATTAGAGCTAACCGATTTCTACCCACTTGCCCAAAATGAACCTCCTAAAATGAACCTAGTCAAAGATCAAAACCCGCTTATTGAACAAATTAGCCAATACGTGACTCGAAATCGACAATATCACAAATTTTATGCAATCTTTGATTCGACAGAAAATTGGTTTAACTTTTCTCAACGTTGTAAACGTGTGTTCAAAAAACTTGAGAAAGAACTCACCATTTTTCACACAGATTTTTCTCTCAAATCACTGAAAAATACAATCACAAAATTAACAACATCACTTGATTTGAAATAAACAAAGAAAAATTAATGGTGCCGCGTCGGGGATTTTCTCTGACAGGAAATACCCTACCAGGTTCGAACCCCGGTCCTAAGGTCGAGAGCCTCAGATGATTGACCTGGCTACACTAACGCGGCTTCAGAGAATGTGATTTCATAACATTTTTTAAACTTTCGAAAACTGTGCTTCAATCAACAATAACCAGTTTCAAACCTACAAAAACCTAATAGCTAACAAAAAGTATCGACATAGCACTGAAAAGACAATATTCTGGAGAATACGACTTTGGGTAAAGTAAGAACGGTGTTAATCAAACGCCTTTCAAGAGAACTTGTTGAAAGATATCATGACAGTTTTTCCACAGACTTCGATCAAAACAAAGAGGTTGTGGATGAGCTCTTAACCAATACAACCAAACGTCTACGAAACCGAATTGCAGGCTATATTACGCGTCTAATGATTCTTCGTCAAGATGAAGATGTTATTGTAGCATAATTGATTCTGGGCTAATATACTTAGATTCTAAGTAATGTGAAGAATCAAAAAGATAACTGGAGCACGCCTTGATGGGGGTAATAATCGAAACTCCACAACTATCAATGGAAATTACACTCGTTTCGATTGAATCACTTTTCATACATGAAGAAACAATACCCAAAGAACTCGAAAAACTGAAACGCGACCTTATCGCGGCACAAGTGCTTAAGCATCCATTGATCGTTGATTCTTCAACTCTTGTCGTATTAGATGGAATGCACCGTGTTGCTGCTTTAAAAGCTCTTGGATGCCAAATGGCTGCGGTGTGCCTAGTTGATTACCAAAATCCGGCGATTGAACTTCTAGCATGGCACCGTGAATTTTCTGGTAACCTCGAAGTTAGTGAGTTTGAAAAAAACCTTTCAAAAAGGGGCCCATTCAACCTTATCCCAACTTCAATAGCCAAGGCTTTTGAAAGCGTTAAACATCGGAAGGCGGATGTCGCACTTGCAAATGGGAAAAGTGCTCATCTTATCAACTTCCCCAATAACCCTTCAATTAAAACGGTCTATGATGAAATTTCTAATATTGAAATCCTCGCTCAAGAGATGGGCTATAATCTCCTCTATAGTACAGAATCGGATGCTATAGAAAGTATTCACTCAGCGCTTCGACCTGTACTAATTGTTCCATCATTAACAAAAGAGGAAGTCATTGAATGGGCACTAAAGAAGGAAGTTTTCACGCATAAAACTACTCGACATGTTGTACCTGCTCGACCGCTGTTCGTTAATGTTCCTCTTCCTTGGCTTAAACAGTCTAATCTAAGCAAGGCAAATCAAAAATTGAAAGAGTATCTTGAAAAGAAATTGATAATCGAGAAAGAAACAGGAGCAATCATTAACGGGCGGCGCTATGAAGAGCATTGTTTCATTTTTACAGATCCTGAATAATCACGTTTTGAGCCGTTTCTACAAGTTAGTAGTCCAACTCTGCGAGAATTACCCGTTATGACTAGATGAAACTCGGTCAACGTAATGAAATTAACAACCTTTTGTACTATTTGGCAGTCAATTTTTTGATAATTAATGCCTCACTTATCAACTCATGATCATTTATCAGAATTAATTAAGGGCCTCAAAAAACGTGATATCAACTTTGTAGTCTCAGAAGCTGCTTTGGGGTGTCATATTGCTGAAGTATATATCATCGAGGCGCTTGAACTAATCTTACTTCCCCATTATCGATTAGACACATCACAACTTCGTTGGATCCTTGAGATTAGAACGCCTCTCAAAGTCCGTATGACATTCTTTACAAGTGACCTTAAAGAATTAAAAATCCAATTAGCTCGCGTCGTATCGGAACTAAAACAAGAAGGTCTAATTATCCCTAATACTGAGCAGGCAATATCAGTACTTGAATTATCGAAAGAAAATATTGCCCGTCTTCTAGATTCACTTGAAAATTGGTCCAATCTCAGAATTAAGGGTAGACCGCTTCCATCTATCCAAACATCAAAACCCACGCCATCTCCATCTACAAAGAACTCGAGCGGATTCATGAGTAGAAATCGAGAAGACCTATACGTACATCTTCGTAATGCAATCAGAACATATTGGACTGAACGATATTTTGCTAGGTACTTAAATTTGCCAACAGAAAATGTAAAGGACATCGCCAAACGTATTGGCATTCAACGAGAAGTATGTGGCAAGGATACTCTATATTTCTTTGATAGGGCAAAAGCCCTAGGAACCTACTTTGTTCATGTAGTTAAAGGACTCCTCATTGAATTAGGTCTCCAATATCGGGAAACAGCAAAACACGACTTCTTCTTACCTGAACTTCAACTCGGGTTACACTTTTTCGCCGGCGAAAAAGAACAATTAAAGATATTTGCCGGAGAATACGCCAACAATCATGATCTAATAATTGTTGTATCCGAAGTGTTACGGAGAGAGATTGGGCGCATCCAAGATGACTTTTTCCAGGTATTACCATTAGACCAAGATAAGATTAAAGAGATTCTAATCAAGACCATACGACAACGTGTTGATTACATACCCGCCTACTCCTCAGGTATCATTAACAAATAGGAAAACCATATCTGTGTTACTTCAAAAGATATGGGACATAAAGTTTAAATTCAATCTTCGGGAAGCCTAAACGTCCTGCAGGGACCTACTATGATTGAAATCATTTGGCTCAAAAAAGTCACCGATATTAAAGATCCAATAGCACTAGTTGGAATGCCAGGCATTGCTAGTGTAGGGAAACTTGCGATTGAAGTCTTGATTCGGAGTCTTAACGCTGAACCAATTTTGCAAGTGCTGTCTGATGATTTTCCTCCTCATGTGATGATAGATGAAGAAGGAATGATGAAAATCCCCGAGTGTCAAATCTATCTTCATCGAAATTCAGATTTGAAACAAGACATTTTACTGGTATCAGGCGACTTTCAGCCCTCCACATCACAAGGAATCTACGAATTCTCCGATCGAATCGCAGAGACATTCAAAAAATTAAATGTATCAAAAGTCGTCGCAACGGGTGCTTACGTTCCCGGTGAATATCCGGAAACTCCTAAGGTATTCGTTTCATCTACAGGGTCAAAATTTCAAGAGTTCTTCACTAAGTTAGATTATATTGTACCCATGTCAGATGGAGTGATAAACGGGGCTAATGGTGTGATACCCGCTTGGGCTAAACTCAAATATGGGATAGAAGGCGTCTGCCTACTGGCAGAAACTGTTCCTTTACTTCGGCTTGATCCACGCGCATCAAAATTAATAATTGAAGTGCTGAATGATCGATTTGATATCAAAGCTGATGTTTCAGAGCTTGAACAAAAAATCGAAGAAATGAAAGGCATCTTTGACCAAGTGAAATACCATCTATTACAACAACGGGAACGACAAGAACCACGAGACGAATCAGAAAGCGCTAGTTACATAGGATAGCCGATTAGTGTTTAGCCTGGGGTATACTAGTATGTCATTAAAATCCACGCTATCAAAAATCTTAGCCGCCATTTTTGGAATAGCAATTATCTTAATCATAATAGACATCCTCTTCTTCCAATCACAGAACACCACCAATTTGATTCAAGCAATTCAGGCTGCATTCGCTGATAATCCGGTTTTAAGTTGGGGTATAGTGATTTTTCTGGTTTCAATCATCCTTTTCATTGGCCTCGTCATCTTCTATCGTCGAAGAATCTTTGTGAGTAACCTAAAGACCGAATTAGAAGAAGCTGAAAGAATAACTCTGGTTGAATTAGCCCGACACCTTGATGAAACTCCAGCAAAAATCGAAGTAGAATTAAACCGAATGGCTAGCTCAAGAGTCACGAGATTTCAAGGATTACTTCTCCTCTCACAAGGTAAACACGTTTACCTTGGTGAAAAGTTATTTACCAAAATCACTGAAGCCTATAATGATGGTCAAACACGTGGCGAAATTGCTAATTCCCTAGAAATCAGTCGCGATGAATTAGACAAGGCAATTGATTATCTCATTAGCGAAAATAAAATTGAAGAACGCGAGGAAAAAACAGTACGAAAAGTTCGTCCAAGTTATCGACGCGGGACACGATAATTCGAAGGCTTTGAGGGTGGAGGAATGAAAAAATGGGAATCAGCAAGCCGACCTGAAACGGCTGATCAAATGCAGTATCATGTCGGATTACGACCCGGAGATATTGCATCGACAGTACTGTTACCGGGTGATCCTGATCGTGCTACTTTAATATCAAAACTATGGGATTCTTCAAAAAACATGGCACGCAAACGAAGCTACGTAACCTACACTGGCATCTATAAGAACACACAAATATCAACGACCTCAACCGGGATTGGGTGCCCTGCCACTGCTATTGCTATTGAAGAACTAGCCACAATTGGAGCGAAAACTTTCATCCGTGTAGGGAGTTCAGGGGCAATCCAAAAAGAGATCCAATGTGGTGACTTGATCATTTCAACTGGCGCTGTCCGAAACGATGGTACTAGTATACAGTACGTAACACCACGATATCCTGCTGTTGCCCATTATCAAGTCGTACAGGCCTTGGTCGAAGCTGCTGAAAATCTAGGTTATCGATACCATGTAGGGATTACTTGTAGCACAGACAGTTTCTACACTGGACAGGGGCGACCAGGGTTCAACAACTATTGGCAGTCTTCAATGAAGAATATCCTCCCTGATTTACAGGCTGCCAGAGTACTAAATTTCGAAATGGAATGCTCAACAATATTCACTTTATCAAACCTTTTCGGACTTAGAAGTGGTGCGGTTTGCACCGTATTTGCAAATCGCGAAACTGATGAATTTGCTATTGCAGGCGAAGAAGAAGCTAGTAAGACAGCTTGTGAAGCCGTAAAAATCCTTGCAGAATGGGATACTCAAACAGAAAAGGCAAAAACAACACATTGGCATCCGTCCCTAATGTCTAAGAAAAAATAAAATGGTAGCCCGGCGCGGATTCGAACCGCGGTCCCGGGGTATCTTCGCTGTTTTATGATTACAGCACCAAAGCCCCGGATGATTGACCCTTGTGCAAACTCAAAGGAAACTACTCTGAAGGTGTCTACACTACCGGGCTACTATCCTAACGCGAAACCCTTTTCGTTGGGACTTATTGAGTGTTTCGGCGTTGTAAACAGATGTCTACTCGTTTAATTCTTCGCGAAGACCGAGTAGGATTCGATCCATACGTGATACTGCTCTATCTCGACGTTTTTGAAGGTCTTTCTGTAGCTTCTGATAAACTTGGGCAGTAATTCGCTTTTGACGGTATCTTTGTTCGAGGGCATGGAGTGCCTCAATGGCGCTGATTCGTTCAGCTTCTAATAGTTCCAGTTGGTTACGACTCGACTCGTACTTACCTCCTGCCTCGATTAATTGTTGACTTCTACTAGCTAATTCACCGTTAAGCGTTCGAATCTTACGTTCAAAATTCTTCTTTTCCTTTCGATATCTAGGCTTGGAGATTTTACCTTGTAACATACTTTGTTCAAGCCTTTCTGTTTGAAGTAACAAGGCAATTTTTTCTCCGTACAAATTACAAAATTCCCCAAGAATGACCGGATCTACATCTCTTACAATCACAACATCTTCCTCTTCTTCACGGAAATAAGGAATACGTCGTACAACAACATACATCAAAGAGATGATAACAATAAGGATGAATAACACCATTGGTCGAGCGAGGATGGGTGGGATTGGATAAATGTAATTGAAGTTTATCTCGGCTCTATGCAATGATGTAACATTTACGCCATGGTAACTAATCATATATTGCCCAATCGAAGAAATTGAAACATCTGATCCAACCGGAATTGCTTGCAGCCAACTGCCAGGAGGAAGAATAAACTCAGTAATCTGTTTTTCAATTAGCCAAGGTTCCTCGAAATAGGGATTGAAATTGAAAAACTGACCTGTTTGAAGGACGAATTGATGGAAGTCAAGGGGAATTCTGTATTCAACAAAAAATTGGTAAACGTCACCTTCTTCGAGAAAATAACCGAGAACAACGCTTAGTGTTCCCGGGTGAGTTGCATTTGTTGGTTCAGTTATTTGACTTCTTGATAAGTTGGTTAAACTATCATAGGTCCTAAGAAATTCGCTCCCCGGAGGTAATGCTATCTCTATACTTCTCCATAATCGGTCTACGTTATCAAACCGAGGATTGGGGCTGTCCAAGCGGAAGGTGTGTTCTTCATGGGCATATATGTAGCCCCACGCATCAATAGAAAATGTGCGTTTAAGCTCTAAGTACGTAATGAGCGGTCTGTAATCGTTTACGATATGATCGAGAACAACCGTGGAATATTCAAAGGAATAGGGCTGAACGTCTATTCCTGTCCACTCTCTTTGAGAGGGTGCAGTTAACGCAAGGTGATACGTTAATGTTGTGGTGTAGCTTTGAATGAGATAGGGACTGGTTGGTATAGGCGAAAAGGTAGCAGCAGCATTAATCGAATCCTGTGTAGTTAATCCAGCCAAGGCCATCTGGGTTTTAAATATAACCGTTTGATTTGGCATTACTGGTTCCGGAAGATATACTCGCCACCCTGTGCAGTCTGGACCAAGTCGGGTGATCCTTTCCCACAATTGGTCTGTTCCATCTTCTGTTACAGCATTAAACATCTTAACCTTGTCAAATTCAGAAATAGGATAAGCAATTTCTACAAAGAACACGGGCACGGGACCCGAGTTAACAGCGGTGACGTTATCAGTTACGAGAAGCAAACCATATTCCTGGAAATCGACATTACGCTGGATATCAGCAATAACCAAATGAGAAGAATTTGCATTAGTAGGTGGTATAAATGCAAAAACCATTGGAACGCAGAGTATCAGTAACAAGAATAAGGCTCTAGTCTTCACAGGTACACACACCGAAACCAGGTATCGTGTTGTCGATTCTTTTCACGTATTTAAGCATTCTCTTACTTACAAATCAAAAACGCATCTTGAAAATTCCATGGGGTGTTACAAACTCAGAAATCAAGGAGCCATTCATTCCATAGGAATCTTCCACGAGTCTGGAACAGAAGAGTGAATGCGGCCAGGTACACCATAGACAATTGCTTTTGGAGGAACATTCTTAGTTACAACAGCTCCTGCTCCAATCACTGCTTCAGGACCAATTTCAATAGCTGGTAATATCACAGCTCCAGCTCCAACGCTAACCCCTTTCCGTAGAATTGGGCCCTTTAATTCGTAATCCTTACGCATGACATACTTATCATTGGTAAGAATACAGTTGGGACCGAGGAAAACGTGGTCCTCAATCATTGTCTGCCAGGGGATGTAAACGTTGGTTTGGATCGACACATTCTTTCCAACCGAAGTATTTCCATCAATCACCACACCTGTTCCAACAAGAGTGTTATCACCAATTGTGACTTGTTCTCGAATTAACGTATTGTGACCCGTGCGGACATTATCACCAATTTGTGAACCTGCATAAATGACAGATTCTGTTCGGATGATACAGCGGTTTCCAATTTTTGTAGTCGTAGAATCAGTCCAGGGCGATTCAGCTTTTCCTTCTTGAAATTGTATAATCTGGCGTTGACTAGGGAAACCTACTGATGTTCTTTCACCAAAGAAAACAGAGGAACCAATTCTTGCTGGGCCCTGAATATTACATCCCGTGCTGAAATAACACCTTTTTCCAGTCCTGATATCACCTCTGATGAATACAAAAGGCTCCATGATGTTTCCTTCTCCAAGATTCACAGTTCCTTCTATAATGGAAGACGGATGAATTTTTGAATTCAACTTCAATTGATACGAAACTCCTCAAGGTAGATTATGTTTTTTGTGCGAGCGCTTTTTAATGCAGCTTCGGCAACTCTGAGAGCCTCCAATCCATCAGATCCTGAAGTTATAGGATTCTGCTTTTCTGCGACGCATTTAATAAAATGAGACAGTTCGCGTTTTAGAGGTTCATCCCATTGCGAAGTGGATTTTTTTATCTGCTGGCTGGTTCCAAGGGTCACTTCTTGAGAAATGTAATCCAAGGATATCACCCCTTGGGAACCAGTGATATTCATACCTCGCATTTTTTGTGGCGTCAACCAATTACATTCAAGAAAAAAGGTTGGCTTGTCATTAAAACGAATTACGAGGTTTGCATGATCTTCATACTTATGATAAAGTTGACCTGCAATTGCATAAACTGACGTAGCTTCCTGCTTTGCAAGAAATCGAGCAATATCGATATCATGAATGGCCATATCTTTAATTATCCCGATATCTGCTACTCGGCCTGGCACAAAAGGGCCCAGCCTTCGTGCAGAACCCAAAACTAATTCACCAATTTTCTCATCGTCAATAATCTGAGCTGCGGTCTCGACTGAAGGGTTAAATCGTTCTACAAAGCCGACCATTAAAGTAGTATTTGCCGACTTAGCGGCATCAATTACACGTTGCGCCTGTTGTGCGGTATCAGTCATGGGCTTTTCCAACAACAGATGTTTTCCAAAATCAATTGCCTGTAAAGCAAGATCCGCATGCGTCACAGTGGGGGTGCATATGGTAACGGCATCAACATCATCCTGCTTCAATAGTTCCTCAACACTTGTGTAGTGGGTAGTATTGAACTGTTGTGCATAGGATTTTGCCCTTTGGACATCTCGATCTGCAATTCCTGCAAGAGTGACTTCTTCTAGCTCAGAAAAGACACGAACATGGTTTTTTCCCCATGCGCCAACACCAATAACACCAACTCCAACAGGGCTCACTGAAATCACCAGAACTAGAGGATTCGGTATAGCTTAAAAAAAGTTACCGATGTTACGTTTAAACCAGTTTATTCGAAACGATAATTTAGGAGAATCGCAACAAGCAATACGGTTGTCATGTCGCTAACCGAACCTGCTGAAAAACTTAGACAACTGGGTCTAACAGAATATGAAACACAAGCATACCTCATACTCGTGCAAGGATCACAAATGAGTGCCGAGGAAATCGCCCGTAAAGCAAATATCCCAATACCGCGCGTCTATGGAGTTCTAGAGAGTCTCAAAAACCTCGGATTAATTGTGATAATCGAAGGCCGCCCTAAAAAATTTGAAATCATTAGTCCAGAAGAAGGATTCCAAAATTTATTGACAATACGAAAACAGGCCTCAGAGGAATCGTTCCGTCAACTTGAAGAAACCAGTCAGGAGGTAAAAGAGGTTCTCTCTCCGATATTTTGGCGCGTGCGTCTCCGAATTCGACCTGAAGATCTCCTAGAATCTTTGGATAATCTGGCAATAACAGAAAAACAAACAAGACAACTAATTGTTGAGGCAGAAAAATCTCTCGATATTTTTACAGATGTATTCAGCTGGTTTGACGGTGTTGAAAAAGATTTAACGAAGGCTTTGAAACGGGGAGTCAGAATTCGAGTTCTTATGAATATGCAACATCCCACAACCCGGTCTGCAGTGCAAAAACTTCTGTCATTAGGTATTAGTGTCCGACAACCCTCCGATTTACGTTTTCCAGTTCGAGGCACCCTTGCTGACTCAGCTAAAGTGATATTTCTAATCTGGGCATCTCCTGGTGTCGAAAAGAGCCAACCGCGCTATGTATATCGTCCTAGCTACTCTGCCAACGAGGGGATAGTAGCCATATTTCAGCAAAGCTTTGAGTATCGATGGCAAAAGGGCAAAACTAGGAAACCAGTTGATTGACAGCTTTGTTTTTACCCATTTCATAGCGGAAGTATAATCGGGTTGCAAAGTGCCATAATGCTAGCCATCCAACCATATACAAGATTCCCGCAATTGGCCAGTACGGGCTCTGAATATAAAACAATAAGAAATCTAGTAATGCGAAACCCGCCATACCCAAAGTCCATACTCCAACCATTATCGTAATTAGTCCTGCAAGTCGAAAACCAAGATGATCGGTCTTTCTAAGAACCAAATACACCCCAAGAATTAGGCAAATCGGAACAATAACCAGAATAAGAGTAAAAGGCCAGGTAATGAGATACTCCGTATCAAACGGGATGAGAAGCAAAGTCAAAACTGCTAGAATACTACTCGCAAAAGTTAGTGTAGCAAGCGAGAGAGTGATTCTTTGTTCAGTCATAGGACCTCGCGCCAAAACAAGCCGAGTTAACGTAAGCGGAGCATTGGCATCCTGAGAGGCTGCAAGAGTCCCATCCTCTTGGAAAATTGTCGGACGAGCTTTCATTTGTCGACGTTCCAACAATCCACCAATGCTAACCAAACTGTAAAACGCATTCATTATCGCTGGTAAAAGAGCAACAATGGCCATAATTTCCACTCGTCCCATTATCGCGACTGCGCCTAAAGCTGCTCCAACTGCTAATGATCCAGTGTCACCAGCAAAGACTTTTGCAGGGTACCGATTGAATGCATAATAAGCAATAAGGGCGCCAATCATTACAGCCGACAATAAAACACCTAATTCTGCCCCAGGAATTCCAACGGCCATCAGAAATAGGGATACAATGAGAAGTGCAACAAACATGAGTATTGATGTTAGCGGCATCACACCGTTGAAGACATCCATCATGTTCATAGAATTTGCAGGAATGGCGATTGCCAAAGGAACTAACCAAGGATAGACGAATGTTAAACGAGTCCGACCTAAAAATGGCATATGTGGGTTCGGTATATATGCGGGTAGTAAGGGTGGGGATAATCCTAATCCGATTATGGTCCACGTGTAAAGAAGAATTGGTAAACAAGCCGCTGCGGTTAAAATTGGTTTAAACTTCGCTCCAAGAGTTTTCACATCATCAACAATCCCAATGAAACCTGCAATCAGAACTACTGACAGAAAAACTAAGATCCGCAGATCAAAAAATCCAGTAACAAATATTCCGGCTAAAACAAAAAGAACAAGGCTTCCAACAGTTACACCAAGGAGTATACCAACTCCACCCATTTCA
>JAEOSK010000006.1 GCA_016840405.1 Candidatus Hermodarchaeum yapensis | reverse complement strand
CCAAACGTGAGGTGCCAATTCCGTGGGGATGATGAGCCAGGACGAGGTCAATTTTCTTGCCTTTATCCCCCAATCGATCTGCTAGGACAATTTCTCCAGGGGTGATGTCAATGCCGGCAAGAAGACTTGTTACTTCACGGTCACCATCACCGTATAACAGGCGGCAATCCGTGTAAGGATTCCAAATGACATCCTTATCTGCCAGCTCTTTCTTCCTGCCTTCCAACTTATCGTGCTTCTTTTTCGATTCTTCAAGAACCTTCTTGACTTTCTTTTCGCCTCGGGGATCTGCCTTAATCCCCATATCGACGATTAACCGATAGATGTCTCCAAGCTTCATGGCTTAGGAGGTCCTCTCTTGAATAGTTTGAATGTTTCGGTTAATACAAAAACCGTTTGAAAACAAATAGGCGGTGTTGTCTCGTTTATTCCTTGAGAAATCCCTTCTCCACTGCTTGGTTCAACAACGTGAGTGTGTGATTCCAAAGCGCTTTCGAACCCTCAGGGATGTGTTTTTTCAATGAAATCACTTCGGATTTTGAGATATTATGAATTCGCCAAGAGCACCCTTCATTTAGATAGGCAAGAAGTAGGGGCTGGAATGAATCAATTGCTCGAGCGAATTTAGCTTCGGGTGTGGACATTGCTTCATACTCCTGCCAAAGTAGATGAAATTCCTCTCCTTGGTCTGGTGGTAATAAACCGAACAGGCGGTCCGCGGCTTTGATTTCACGGTCATTTTGATCCTTGGCTTGATCTTGGTCATAGATGAAGGTGTCCCCAGCGTCAATTTCGACGATATCATGGATGAGCAGCATTTTGAGAACTTTCATGATATCGATGTCGGGTTCATTGGCATATTCCCTCAGCAGGATTACCATGAGAGTAATGTGCCAAGAGTGCTCTGCGTCGGTTTCTTTCCGGCTAGCGTCAATGAGCCAGGATTCTCGAACCACTTGTTTCAGTTTGTCAATTTCAGCAATAAAATCCATCTGCTGGGCGAGGCGATTGGGATTCATGTGCAGTAGTTAAAGTGAAGATACATATGACATTGCCGGACGGGTTATGATGTTTACTCGTCGCCAATATCGTTTAGGATCTCTTTTTTGGTATCTTCTGGTTCGACGGAAGGGGCTGTTGCCAAAGGCTCAGAGGCTTCGTCAGCGCCAAGATAATCGGAGATGTCAACATCCACAAGACACATGGTTGAGAGTTGTTGTGTGCCTCTTGCATCCATATACGCTCGGAGGCGTTTTTGAAGGCTAGGCAAGTAGCGGTCATAGGCTAGGAGCATTAGCAAAGGCATGTATATGAAAATGAAGGGGTTCAGGAGCGTAATCAGAACTACAAACCAGGGGGGAACCCATGGCCAGGGTGGAGTGACAGCCCCAATTGCGTAGATGAAGCCAATATAACCGACAATTAAACCATAGAAGATGATAACAGATATCCCAGCATATCCTGCAAGTAGATAAGTTAGCACGCGTCCAGCACTGAAGAGCTCTTGTGAACCACTGGGTGGCTGACTATGAAAGAGTATTTTCGTATCATCGATTAGCCACGATGAGGGCAAAATTACTGAAAGGATAACAAATACAATAGGAAAAATGACTGCCGCAGTATTCCAAACATTCACAGCTAATGGAAGGCCTGGATCCCAGATAATGAAGTATTGACCAATGTAAGTTGCTACACTTAGGGACAAACCAAATGTAAGCAATAAGGCGAAAATGGCTCTCCTGAACACTGAATACAGGGGAGACGGTTTTTGAGTATCAACCCCATAGTAGTAGATCTCACTGCCAGGATTCAGTAACCGATTCAATGGCAAGACTAGCCCTCGAGGGGTTATTACAGCCATTAGCATGTAGAGGGGAATGGCTAGTATAGGGATTAGATAAAACAGAATGAGCCAATCCGTGACGCCATGACCTGGAATAATGGGAACGATGTCAATCCATCCATAAATCAGAATTGGGAGAATGTAGTTGAGAATGGCCCAAATTGCGTCCAGAGTAATAACGGCTACCATTACGAGAATTACAACTATGAGGGTCTTTCGTTCCATGGTTCTGCACCTCTTCTATCCCGTTATCTAGCAAGGGACAGTTGGCTACTAAAAGGTTCTTGAAACTAAATGAGGTGTCCTAGGTTTTTGTGGATTCTTCCTTAAACCGGATGTTCATCGTTTCGAGTTCTTGGAGAATGGGCTCATAGAGTTCTGGAACTATGGGTATTTGCACACCCTTTAACTGAACTTCGCCCGTGAGAATTAGGTGTGAGGCGATGGCTGCAGGGAGGGCGACGGTGCGACTCATTGATGAATCACCGTTAGGGATACCATAATCAATGAGGGTTGACCGTACTTGTTCCTGAGTGTTATCCTTATGTTCGATGATGAATTGGTGTTGCATCACAATCATATCTCTTTCACCCACCGAATATTGGAGCTTTTCTTCAAAGAGTGCAACCATTACGTCAATTGGGGCTCCACGTTCAATTGCTATGGGTTGGTCATTAAAGAGTCCCAACCAATCTAGCTTTTCAATGACAGCATCGTCAACCGGGAGTTTGAGATAGTTGGCAACTTGCTGTTTAAGATCTCCACCTGATGAGAAATTAAGGTTCCTGCGCACAAAATCTGCATAAGTTAGATTGCTTAGGGGCTGTTCATCGAGTTCGAGTAGTCCTAACCGTCCGATGTTATACATGGTCTTACACCATCCGGGATAGCGTAAGGTTCCACGTAACATTGTCTGGATGCCCTTAAGCCCATAGATATCGATATATTGTAGTGAATCTCGATTTGGATATCCTTCAAAATCTCCCAACTCAGGTACAGATTCTACGTGGCAGTTGGCAAATAGCTCTTCGCCAGGAATTGTGATCTCTTTCCCATCCCTGAGAAAGAGTGCTGAATTCCTACCCGCTAGCAAGACGCCACGGGGGCTCCAGGAGAGTTTGTACTCGAAGGGGTTAGTGTTTGCATCAGGGGCTGGTAATCCTCCTGTGAAACTGGTAAATGAGAGGACTTTGCCACCCTCTGCTTGTGCTTTATGGATGATTTTCATCGCAGACATGTGGTCTTGTCCCGGATCGACGCCACATTCATTCATAAGAATAACATCAGCACTTTTGGCCTGCCCATCTAATGCTCGCATTTCATCAGAAACATAAGATGTCGTGAGCATGTTCACTTTATACCGTAAACATTCCCGGGCTACCTGCACATGAAATGTAAACGGAAGCAAGGACACAACAAGATCTGCAGGTTTCACCAGATCCTTTAATTCCTTGACCTGACGCGAAATGTCAAATGCTCGAGCCTCTCCATTGGGGTGATCGCCAAGGAGACGCATTGCCTTGCTTACAGTTCGACTGGCAACCGTTACCTTGTAGCCATGATCTAGCATGTATTGAACATAGGGTCGTGCGACTAATCCTGCACCGAGAACGAGTACCTGTTTCATCCCATTTTTTCCTCCTTTTGCAGTGGTTCCTGTTGATGTGTTACAAATACTTTTTGAGATACTCATATGCTGGCGTGAGTTGGCCCTGATACACAATGACCGCAGTCTTGACTTCTGGTGGGAGATCCAATTTCTCAAAAGGTACGGTGTAATCGGCTTTGGCGATAAATGGAATGAATTGTCGGAGAGTTTCGCTAAAGGATGTGGATGCTTCACGAGGTAACTCTGTTGGCAAGTTATCCACCGCCATTACAACCACACCTCTCCCTTCGATACCCATTGTTATCTTTTTCCCAATGGGGTCATAAACGAAAGTTGGATGGTCTGGCTTTGTACACTTGAGTGTGAACTCAATGGCTCCTTCAACATCACAGCTAATGTCTCCCACGATTTTGAGTCGAGGCTTCCCTGCGGTCATTTCCCACAGTTTACGGAGCTCAGTTTTTCTTATCATTCGTGGGTATTTATCGGTCCAGTAAATACAATTCATGAGAACCGTAAGGTGGGGGAGATATTGAAAGAAGCTAGATTCATACATGGCTTTTCCATGGTCATAGTAATGCTGCAATTCAAAACTGGCTGATGGATCCTTTGGACGGATCGTATCTTCTTCACGGAAGACCACCTTGTATAGGGTATGTGTATCTGGTGGTAAATCAGCAAGCTCATCTGGCGAGACGGTTTTGTAAGGAAGCAAATCAAAGATTATCTGGGCTCCACGAGATGTATTACCATAGCCGATAAAGCCCACACAGAATGGTGCGAGTTCGGGCGCAACGCCTTCAGTTCTAATGCGTTCTCCTACAGATTTGATGGCGGCCTTTAGGTCGTCGAGTCCTTCATATTCATACGTAGGACGTAATTCCGAAAAGGGATTCGGAGTGATACCCTCTATAGCAATGCGTTCTCCTAATCCACGAAGAGTCTCAGCCATACCAGCGAGTCCTGCCCAGTTACCAAAGAAAACAAGCCGGCGTCCCGAATCTACTTCGACAATGCGTTCATAATCAATGAGTGTTGTTCCCATATCTAGCATTTGTTGTAACATGGTCATGTTGTACGGCTGTCCCTTAATGACATGAGCAAAAAAGAGGTAGACTTTCCCAGGTTCAAACACTTCTTTGGGAATCTCTTTCAGTCCGAAAATCACCGGCACTTGACTATCTTTGAGCTTACTGATTGCAGCGCCAGCCTTCTCATACGTGTCTTCCGAAAAGGCTCGTTGTTCAGAGGGTTCCACGATAACTTCAATGCCATGCTTTTTCAAAAAACCCTGCACATCAGCGGGTACAATCGGGGTTCGTAATTCAAACGCCTTATCCTCCCGACGAATACCAATCTTTCTCATCATAGAACGCCTCTCATAATGTTACAAGTATTTTTTACGTAAGGAGTTTTCGTTCGGCTCTCAGAGTAAAAAAGTCTGGTGCCTGCTCAAAGAAACAGCGAACATCATCGATTCAAAACAATCTAAAAGATATCTAATGTAATTGTTGAAGGTGTACACTTGTTGCTCAGAGAACTATTACAACAAGGTATAAGGTGGTAGCATTCACTTTTGGCATCCGTAGTCTCAAAAATCCACTTATCGCTTGCTCTCCTCTTTCCTTAAAATCTCGTCGTCTTTTCATTTCCCATGATCCGTGGGATCTCTCATCGGTCAATCGATTCGCGGATGGTCAGAATGCAGTCCCGAAAGCCTTCAGAGTGGACGGGATAGAGGGTGTAGAGTTTCACCCATATTCGATGACCATTTGATTCAAATCGGTCACAGAATAAAACGAAAATAGTGAACATTCACCATTTTTGAAAACTTAAGGCTCTCAACAACACATGTGAAGCAGAGTTGATGAAAATGCTTGACAGTGTGTTGAAAAAAATCGATGAAAATGCCAATCGGGCCATTGATGCGGTTAAGGAAATTTGTAGCATTCCATCCGTGGCAGCCAAGAAACAGGGGATTGATGAGACTGCGAATCTCCTCATGAAGATGCTTGAGGCTGTTGGCATCGAAACCCAACTTCATCCCACGGCTGGTTCCCCGGTTGTAACTGGTTATCTTGATGTTGGGGCTAAACGTACCCTCTTATTCTACGATCATTACGATGTGCAACCCGCTGAACCCCTAGAACTCTGGGATTCACCGCCCTTTGAACCCGAGATACGAAATGGCAGGCTCTATGCACGCGGTGTCGCAGACAACAAAGGTGATACCCTTTCACGTATTTGGGCTCTCCGCGCATACAAAGAAGCTGGTGTCAAGCTTCCAGTCAATATCAAATTTGTCGTTGAGGGTGAAGAAGAGATTAGCAGTCCCAACCTTCCGGATTTTACCAAAAAGCATGCTAACTTCCTCAAAGCCGATGGCGGCATCTGGGAATTTGGGAGTGCGGGATTCGATGGCACTCAGGAAGCCTGGCTTGGACTCAAAGGAATCCTATACGTCCAGTTTGAGGTACAACGCATCTCTCACAATGCGCATTCCAGCAACTCATCCATTCTCCCATCTGCACCCTTCCGGCTAGTCTGGGCACTAAGTTCACTAAAGGATGAAAAGGAACGCATTCAAATCAAAGGCTTCTACGATGATGTTGTACCGATGACGAAGAAAGAACGAGAATTCGTGGCTAAGATTGATTTTGAAGAGAATGCTCGTCGCAAGTTCTGGAAAATCGATAAGTTTGTGAACAACTATGAAGGCGAAGATTTGAGAGAAGCTTACTATTATCTCCCTCACCTCAGCATTGATGGGCTCACTAGCGGCTACCAAGAGGAAGGTTCAATGACGGTACTTCCAGCAAAGGCCTCCGCCAAAATTGACTTCCGATTAGTTGAAAACCAACATCCTGAAGATATCGTGAAGAAACTTCGGAACCACTTAGACGCCAAAGGATTCTCAGATGTGAAGATTGCCTGGTATGATGGCTACCCCGCTGCTAAGACACCCATAGATCACCCCTTCGTCAAAATAGTTGAAAGAGCGAATCAGAAGGTTTACGGACACGCCTTGCGTGTGCATCCCACAACGCCTGGGTCCGGACCCTTATACCTCTTCAAAGACCATGTTCCTATGGTTTCCATTGGTATTGGTGATTCTGAATCGCGTGGGCATTCACCGAATGAAAGCGCTGCGGTTGATAACTTCGTCAAAGCCATGAAACGCATCGCTGTAGTAATAGATGAAATGGGCAAATGGTAGACGCAAGTTCAAAAAGTGCATTCCTGGAAAGCCAGTTGATATTCGAATGTGATAATGAAATTAAAAAAAGCTAACCTATAAAAGCACAAAGAATAACTTCGAAACTATGACAGCAAAAATCAATCCCATAATTTTACAGGTTCTTAACGTGATTGCAGTCATTTCAGTTATCATTATTAATATTCTAGCCAATGTACTCCCTATCAATGGCGTGAATACCGGTCAAGTCTCCGATCTCTACTTTAACTATTTCACACCCGCTGGATACGTTTTCTCGATTTGGTTCATCATTTACATCCAATCGATTATCTTCATAATCTACCAAGTAAGATCCAGTCAACGAGAAGAAACCTATTTGACCAAAATCAACATCTTCTACTTCCTTGGTGCTTTAGCTAATATTGCCTGGATTTTCTTCTTCCACTATTCTGCGAATCCTCAATTTCCACCGTTTTTCTTTGTCTCAGTTGTTATGTTATTAATTCTTTTACTCCTAATGCTTCTTGTATTCCTAAGATTGGGAATTGGAAAAGAAGCGGTTCCACGCAATGAGAAATTGGCGGTTCACTTGCACTTCAGTGTTTATTTAGCCTGGTTAGGTGTTGCTTCAATTGCAGCCATCGCTTCCGCTTTGAACGTAATCATTCCTGGCATTCCAGATACAACCCAATGGTTTGCAACCGCAATTATAGCTGTCGTTGCAATGCTACTAGCCGTACTAATGGTGTATCTTCGACGTGATTTTGGGTTTGCCCTGGTAGTTCTATGGGCTTCTGTAGGTATCGCCTTGAAATGGCTATTCATACCGATAATCGCGTATACAGCTATTACAACATCAGTCATCATTGTAATTGCACTTATCGTCGTCCCCTTAATCAAGCGGGATGGAATTGTTGAATATTATCTTGGGCCTAAGAAAATCTAACTCCCAGATTCCAACCTCTCACTCAATGCAACAATCAGTCCGTGATTTCAACTTCACAAAAGGCTTTAGCCCTCAATAACATCATTTACTTGAGGGAAAATGTCAGCATCAACATACACCACTCGCATGACGCGAACACTAGTTTGGACCACACAAGAAACCGCGAACGTCGCCCACCTTGTTCGCCATATCCGGCGCAGCGAAGCCACGCTCAAAAACCTACAGTACAACCGTGAAGTTGTTCGCTCCGAAATATCGACATGGGATCGAATTAACATCCTCAAAAAAACTAAACATGAACGCACTGAATCCGACCTGAGCCAACGAATCGATCTCATTAAGAAGGGACTGAAACACAATCACGCCCAACTCGATCAAATGCTCCTGAGCGTCTTCTTTGATTTAACTAGCTTAAATCCTGAGTTCCATTCGGTGCTACTATGGGACACAGCGAAACAGCTCAACGAAGCCATCAAAAAAATCTCCGCGGGGGGCTGCTCAGAGGGAACCGCCCGAGTTTACGGCAAAAAGAAAGCCCTAACAATAAACAATAACCTCTTCATGGCCCTTAATCAACCCGAAGATCCAACAATCACCGTTGACATCCTTATTGCTCTTGCGAAGAGCGATCTCCTCCGGAGCCGATGATGTTCAAGAAATATCATCTATCATGAAAGCGCCTTTTGAGAAAAAGGGGGACCAAACCGAGTAACACAATAGATGCGTCTACTTGATTCTTCTCGGTTGGTTTTGCCTTTTACAAACTACTCCGTCTTCGGATCACGAAAACAGCTATCCCAATAATCACGACTACTATTGTGGTTCCGACAAGAATGAGGATCCCACCAGCCCCTGCAAGTGGGTTCGGTGGTGGTGTAGCCAAGGACTCATCGATGAGCCACTGAGTGACCTTTTTCAAAAGGTCCCATTCAGAGTCGGGGTCATCCAGATAGTCATAGAGCGTGGTTCCATCGCGGTCACTGCCTTCCTCGAACTCAGGGTGAGGCCCGCAGAGGAAGGCGGTTCCATAGTCATAAGTGACAACGAACATTGCCGCTTCGTCGTTTTGGGTATATGACATAATGGGAATGATGCTCGTTTCTTCTGTGGGACTGAAATAGGCTGAACTCCAGTAGAGTACTTCATATGATTCGGGCTCATCCGATAGATCCGGACCCGTGGAGGCTTGATTCACAACCATTTCCTCTAGGTGCGTGCCCCCGGACATTCCTGGAATATCATTACTCCAATATCCATGAGCTAAATTTAGATAGTCGGTTCCAAACATAGCACCCCCACAATACCCAACATACGAACCACCATTCGCAACAAATTGTCGGATAAGCTCAATTCCATCAAGACCAACGGTTGCGGCAAAACCCCCAGGTGAACCTCCTGGAAAGGCTACAAGGTCAAGGGAGTTCAATGTTCCATTGTAAATACTCTCACTGTCAATCCAAATAACGTTGGAGCTCATCCATGCGAGCCAGTGATACAAGGCAATGGCACAGTCATCATGAGCGCCGACATCATTGTAAACCCCCACTTGAATGTCTGACAGATCCGTTTGAGCTTGCACCAACATCCCATCAGGAGTTGTGGGCAAAAGTGTACTGACGAGGGTGAGACTTAGAATGAAATAGAACACTCCTCGAGCAATTGTCTTTGTAGAAAGGTGTTCAAACATTTTCAATAGCTTCCTTTGCAGATTCGTTTTTTCAAGAGTCATTTTGTGTTAATGAATTCTGATGAAGTTTGCATTGATTCACTTCACAAATATTCTCCTGAGCTGGTCGGTTCAGAATTTCTTTGAAACCTCGATGAACTTTGTATTTTTGCGAACAATAAAGTGCGGAAACTGGAAATCAACAAAAGGACTTGTTATTGAATAACCAATGCAATGTTTTGGAGAACCCTTAGGTGGGTGTTCGCCGTCTCATGAAGAAAAGTCCTACTCCGCCGACGACGACAACCACTACAACCACAACTCCGATGATAATGATTCGCCCAGAGAATGGGTTTGGTGTAGGACCGTCAGTGAAATCAACAAGCCATTGTGAAATAATTAACAACAGATTCCATTCAGAATCAGGGTCATCTAATTCATCTTCATAATCCGTTCCATCTCGTGGATTCCCCTCTTCGTTTTCAGGATGAGGGCTAGAAAGGAAGACAGTACCATCACCATATTCGAATGTTACCATACAAGGAAGGTCATTTTCGTCATATCTAGCAATCACGTTGACATCATTCATACTGGGAGCATCAAAATAGCTTCCTGTCCACACAAGAGCTGAATAAGAATCGGACTCTGCAGATAAGTCGGGACCAGTCGATTCCTTGTTGATGTTAATTGTCACGAGATTCTTACCAGATGGAAGCTCTTGCAGGCTCCCTTGGAGCTTGACATCGAATAATTCAAAAAAGTCCCATTCGAAATACGTGCCTCCTGTGATACAAAAGAAGGCACCACCTGCTGCGATGTAATCTCGAATAATATCATAACAAATCGATGTCATCTCGTCTCTTAGGGTGTAAGGTGATATCGCCGGCATAACCAGCATATCATAAACTGTGAGATCTCCATTTACTACCGCATCGGGGGATAACTCGGTCACAATTGCTCCCATCCACACAAACATGTGGATCAAGGCTGTTCTACTAGCCAAATTACCCGTAGAATGTCCGCCACCATACACGGCCACGTTTACACCAGCAAGATTCGAGGTTTGACGTCCTGAAAGAATTCCTGGGTTCGAAGGAGTAAATGCGAGTACGACTACCAACAGGGCAAATATGCTAAAAGTGATTATTCGGGTTTGGGTTAGCTTCGAACGTATTTTCTTCATTACAATTAAAACCTCAAGCCTTTTTCACATACCGCTGAGAGAAATATACATGGAAATCGGGAGGTTTGAAGTTAGACAAAAATAAATCAAAATTCGACCTTTCTGAGAACGAATTGGTTCAGAAAAATACGAACCTAACTTTTCAAACCGAAGAGAGTATAAGGCACAGACCCGTAAAATACTACGTCAGTTTTGGGAGGCGAAGCGATGCAAACAATCATAGATGTTTGGGAACGGGTTCGTCAAATGAACACCCCCTGGTCCCCAGAAGAAATTGCCCAAGTTAACGACCAATCCGTCCGACTCGCCCTCTTTGATGGTGAGTTTCCCATGCATAAGCATTCTGCAGCAGACGAACTCTTCTTCGTTCTTAAAGGCAGAATCACCATTCGCGTGAAAGGGCAACCGGCAATCACTCTCTCAGAAGGTAATATGACAGTAATCCCACGCGGAGTTGAACACTCCCCGAAAAGTCTGGAACCCTCATATGTTCTTATGTTTGAACCTCAAGCTCTAAACTCTAGAGGCGACTAAATTATTCACGTCTTCTCTAGAATAGGATAAGGGGTGACATCCTCTCCTCCCGGGAAGGGAGGGACTGCGGACTGTTTCTTCGGGTTACGCTCGTCGCCGAGGCCCGTTTAGCCCAAAACTTACCAGGTTCTCACGCTGCTCCGCCCCACACCTGCCCCTTCTTCAGGGGAATTTCTTGCATATACCGGCGGGGGCTTCATGCACGGAGATGCAGCCCTGCCACATAATCACTGGGGCAATAGGGATCCAGTCGGGCATACCTAGATCTAGCACAAAAGAGCCTTTAAACTCCGCAATCCATCCCCCACCTGAAGGAAGAGAATTTCTCGCCGACAAGGTTAAAATAGCTGATTTATTCTAAGGCATCGAAATCGAACAATCGTAGGGCGAATCATTCCTTGTCAGACTTTGAGTGGAAATATTTAGGTCCCATTTTTGACGCACACACGCACATCTGGAATACCTCATTTCTCGATAAAACGCTAGAAGAATTGAACCAACTTGGCATCAAAGCACAATTGGTCATCGCTCATCTCAAAGAGACTCGCGATATCGCAGACCAATTACCGGGTCAATTCGTTTTTGCCAAATACCTATCCACTCGGGATATTGTAGCCTTCAGAATCAATGGTGTCGTTCACGAAATCAAGAAAATGCGAGACGAAGGCTTTACTCTCGCAAAGATGTGGGTTGCTCCAGGCTGGCGTAATTATATGCAAAATCTTACCAGTGCCTTTTCCATCACGGATCCAAGGTTAGCGCCCATTTTCTCAACGTTGGAAGCAGAGGGTTACCCTCTCTTATTTCATGTTGCAGACCCTGACACCTACTATGCTACAACCTATGCAAAGTCTGCAATCTATGGTACAAAAGAAGAGCACCTAAACCAACTCGAGAAGCTCATCGAAAAGTACTCGGATCTAACCTTCCAACTCGCTCATTTTGGGGCTCAACCCGAAATTCATCGTCTCCCCCATCTCGGTAAATGGTTTGATCAGTATCCCAACATTGTTGTAGATACCGCTTCCTCTAGATGGATGGCCCGGGAGCTCAGTAAGGACCCGAAGAAAGCACGCCAGTTCCTCATCCGCTATTCCAAACGCATTCTCTTCGGAACCGATGCCACCCTCAATAAGCCTCCTGAAGAACAGAATCTAAAGCAGAGCAATGCTAATCAACTTTCACCCTACAATCGTCGATTCCTGGCTCAACGTATCCTCTGGGAAACCAAAGACCGAAAGGTTCCCCTTCCCTTTCCTGATCCCGACACAGAAGCCCATGGCGGTACCTTCATCAACGGATTGAATCTTCCCAAGCGAGTTCTTGCTGACCTCTACTGGCGGAACGCCCAACGCTTATATGGTCATTGAACTGACAGTCAACAATTCCCCCATTCAATGCTTTATCCAAGAAAGCACAGAACAATATGACGGAGGCTCTCCGTGTTGCCTAATTCTAAGAATAAACTCTTCCAGCACCTACTCAAAGAGGCCGAACAGCCATTTTCGGGATGGGATTTCTCCTACCTTAGTCATGCTGGACGATGGCAATCAGAACCCCTCCCCTGGAGTTACGCCAGCACTCTCTGGCCATATCTCAGGGATGCTAGTTCGCTACTCGATATGGGAACTGGTGGAGGTGAATTTCTTTCTCTTTTAGCGCCCCTCCCAGCACACACCTGCGCCACCGAAGGTCATCCTCCTAATTTTCCTCTTGCTCAGCAACGTCTTGAACCCTTAGGTGTTAGAGTCTTCAAAATCACTGACGAAACAAACCTCCCTTTCAAAGACGCTGAATTCGACCTTATCATTAATCGTCATGAATCCTACGATCCCATCGAAGTTTACCGCATCCTCCAACATGATGGCTACTTCATCACGCAACAAGTAGGTGACCAAAACGATATCGAGATCAACACCCTCTTTGGCACAACTCCTGACATTGGGGCTCAACCCTGGACTGCAAAATCAGCCGCGGAAGAACTCCAAGGTGTCGGATTTGACATCATCAAAGTGGATGAAGCCTTCCCTAAGTCACGGTTCTATGATGTTGGTGCTATCATCTATTTCCTCAAAGCGATACCTTGGGTTATTCCTGGTTTCTCAGTTGCCCAATATCAGGATCTTCTCTACCAACTACATGAAAGAATCCAGTCTGAAGGCTATCTAGAAATCCAAGAACACCGATTTCTAATAGTTAGCCAAAAACCGGGTTCATAGGAAAATTCCTTGGATTATTATCCGCTAGAAAAATTCTTTTGTTGTACCTAAATCTCTTTTCGGCAAACAAAGTACCCTAGCCCCACCACAATCATCGCACAACCTGCAACCTGACATGTAACGATAAATAACTCAAGGTTTGGCAGATAGAAGCCAATACCCATAATAATGAGAGCAAAAGGGAAGAGAACACCGACAGCTGCACCTGCAAACGTTACGATCCCCATGATCCAGTCCATTTTATCCTCATAGCGGCGGTCGGCAACCAAGATAAACCACTTTCCATTCCGTGCGGTTCATAAGTGTGCTTTTACTGTTTCGTTCCCGGCTAGTAAGCGTATTAATCCAGATATTCGTTTAAACGAAACGTGAAAGAAAAAAAGGTGGGACTAGAAGCTGGTCCCTTAAGAAGATCAGGGATTAATATTCTTCAGTTACGATTCGGTTCCTTCTCTTATGTATCTCTAGATGATTTCTGGTTCTGGTGATTTCGGTTTACTCCTTGCAATAATAATACAAAAAATACCACCGATTATTGCCAAAATCGCTCCCACCCATGCAATGAAACCAGAAGTTACAAAAAGCCCTATAGAAAAAATGATTGCGAGTATTCCACCCGCCATTAGATTCTTCCATAATGCTACAATTGCGGAAATTAGAATTAAAGTACCGAGAGATATGTTAGCAACGGTGTATATTAACATCAGCTGCATGGACAAGAGCATGAGTGGAGCATATTCGGGTGGCATCATTGGTATCATTTGTAACATCATGAAATAACCCCAAATGGAAAGTCCTTGAGATGCAATGACAATTATTCCACCGATAAGTGTCAGAACCCAACTTGCTGTGCGTAGTGGTGTTGATTCAGTATTAACACTCAACCCATTCACCTCACTCAAACATTACCTCTGACATGTCTTAAATCTTCTTTCTTCTCCTGTGAGGTTCTTGTGGCCTAGATATATGGGCGAGAACCCCACTACGAAATGAAGCATTGTGGCAGATCAGTTTGTGACGAAAGGTAGTGGGATACAAGTATGCTACTATTTTTGTCGCAATATTGCTGGTAGCAGCATTTTTTGTAAGTTTTAAGGTTTAATGGTTTTCAGTGAGTATTGAGTATATGAGATCATCTTGTAATGAGGGTGGAGGTACGCTCTACATTTCGAAGGGCGCGAATTCGTTCAACAAGAACGTAGAGAGCTTCCATTGACTCAGATTCAACTGATGCAATAATATCCCAGGAGCCAAGGGTGGTCCGAGCTTCTTTGACCTGTTTGAATTCCTTCAAGCTTTCGATAATATCGAATTCTCGTCCAGATAAGTTTCTTAGTGCGTACTGCAGTCTGAGTGTCATTTGTAAAGGAATATAACTGTGAAATGTGATACTCAAAATAGGAGGGAAACAATTGGATAATGGGACGTATTTGAATGGCAACTCTTTGCGATGGATCGTAAGTACTAACACTCCTGACTATAAGGTGGCTATGTTCTACGCTCTTACGAGCATACTGATTCTTGCCCAAGGGCTCTATTATTGGTTGTTACCCCATCCATGGGCTTCTATTGCTTCAGCAATTGCTCTGGCAGGAACATTAGGCGCCATCCTTACAGCAGTATTTCTGTTCCGTGAAAGTCGAGTCCACGCAGAGGCATTTCCGAAGGGTAGTCAGTGTTCTATTCATTCAGAAGAGTTGGCTTATGACCGCTGTGCTATATGTGGACAACTTTTTTGCACTAAATGTCTTGTACGGATCAAACCAGCGTGGAGTAGAACCATTGGACTCTTTCGTTTCAATGGTGTGGCCTGCAAAGCATGTGCCTACCATAGAGTCAAATGGTGGTGGTTATTTGGCCTGTCAATTTGGCTATTTTTTTTACCCCCTCTGGTTCTTTTCATTAATTTGAATCCGATGTTGTTTTATCCTCAAATTGATCCAGCTGAAGTAATTTTTCTAGTTCGGGGTGCAACCCTAACCTGTATAATAATCGCAATTATGATGACACTGAGTTGGTGGCTTCAAGGCAAAACCACAGTTATGCCATCACTTTCCCAACAACCTCAAGAAATGGTAGATATTGATACACGAATAGTCGAGATGTCTCTTAGATCAGCAGAGCCTTCACCATCGCCCAACTCTACAAAATTGTAGTTAATCATGAAAAAATACTATAATAGATTCATCCAAATGAGTCAGAAAATATTACATTTGTATAAAAAGTGTTACAATAATCCTCAAAAGTGTAATAATACATTATTCCAGAACAGTGAATCCTATTCGCTCTCGGGCAAAGCTTCAAGGAATTTAAAATGACCAACTATCGCAATATCCAACTTAAAGTCGAAGAGGTTCGCGTCCTCAAAGAACTTGAAGAAATCATCGGCAAACCCATTCCTGATCAAGGTATTGGCTTCTATCGAACCGGCTTCGTTTATGAAGGAACAAGCGTCATCGGTCTAAGTTTACGACAACAACAACTAAAGGAACTCCCCGAAACCATTCGCAATCTCACCAATCTCCAACGGTTATATCTTCGGGACAACCACCTCACAACACTTCCCGAAAGCATCGGTGAACTCAAACAACTCCAGAACCTCGATGTCTTCAGCAACCAAATCCAAACCCTCCCTGATAGTATTGGCGATTTACCCAACCTCTGGCGATTTGATTTATCACGAAATCAAATACCACGCCTTCCTCACACGATTGGACAACTCAAATCCCTAAAACGACTGGGTCTTCTCAATGTTCAATTAAGGGAACTACCCGAGAGCATTGGAAAGTTGAGCAAACTGTATGATTTCATCGCCGCAATCAATCAGTTACAAAACCTCCCCGAAAGTATGGGGCAGCTGACTAAACTTAAAATTCTCTCAGTTCACAATAACCAGCTTACTGCCCTTCCGGAATCCCTAGGCAACCTGACGGGACTGGAAACACTATCACTCAACATCAACCAACTAACCCATCTTCCCGATTCAATCACCAATCTCACTTCTTTGAAGGTCCTACGACTAGAAAAAAACCCCCTGCTAACACTTACCAAATCTCAGGAAACATGGATTGCAGCTCTCAAAAGCCAAGGCTATGGTGTCCGCATCTAATCTATAGGGCTTTTTCAATTGTTATCTGATACACAGGATATTCCTATGCAGTAGAAAACACTGATTTGCCCCTAACGGAAAGATTCAATTCCACTTGAACTTAACACCCTGCCGTTCTACTGATTGAGGTTGTTCAAAATGAATGAAGAACTCCTGTTTCAAATTCTCCTCCTCTTAATCTTCGGAATCTTTGCAACAATACGCATTTACTATCGTAGCAAAGTTGCCCGAAAAGAATCTCAAAACAAAACAGAGACAACCCGCAAACAAAGTCTTGGGTGGGCCGGAGTACTATTATTCATAGGCATCATTGGGATGTTTGCATCCCTTATCATCTATTTTCTAATTCCGCTTTTGAGTCTGTGGTTCCACCTACCATTCCCCTCTTTCCTACGATGGGTGGGTGTCATTCTTGGCATCAGCGCCCTGCCACTAATAACCTGGATACACCGAACCTTAGGTCGCTATTATGGGGCTGAACTAAGAGTAATTGACGAACATGTCATCATCACAGCTGGCCCCTATTCGCGGGTTCGCCATCCCATGTACACTGTCTTCATTCTCATCACCCTCTCAATACTTCTCATCATTGCCAACCTCTTCGTCACCATATTTGCCCTCCTCATTATCATCATGTTATATCCCATTTCAAAGCGAGAAGAACGAATGCTGATCACCCAATTTGGCGACCAATATCGTAGCTATATGCAACGAACTGGGCGCTTCCTGCCCCCTCTACGCCGTCACAAACAAAACGAAAATCACTTAAAATAACTTTATGCTACAAATTCTCCGTGTATAACTACTAAATGCTGTGGAGATTTGAACAATGGACCCATTCATGCAAGCTGCTATTGACCAAGCGAAGAAAAGCCGTCAGGAAGGAGGTATCCCCATCGGTTCAATACTTGTAAAGGAGGGAACCATTGTTGGTCAGGGTCATAATCAACGCGTACAACAAAACAATCCCATCTTACATGCAGAAATTGCTTGTCTCCAAAACGCTGGACGCGTTGGAAGCTACCTAGGAGCCACGCTGTATTCTACATTGATGCCCTGTTACCTGTGTGCAGGGGCTATTGTGCAATTTAAGATTAAACGTGTCATCGTCGGCGAATCCGAAACATTTCCAGGCGCATCAGAATTCATGAAATCGCACGGTGTAGAAGTCATCGACTTAAATCTCCTCGAGTGTAAAAAAATGATGCGGGAATTCATCGAAACATTTCCCCAACTTTGGAATGAAGATATCGGTGAATTATAATTTAGAAATTCCGGACAATCCTTTTAGAAGTCGTGGCTGTAGAAAAAGATTTAAATATGTCTCATGAGAGAGCCAGGTCTACGTGTCTCACGGGTGAGATAGGTTAAGCATAATTCTATCTATTACCCGAAGAACGGCTTTCAAACTTGTAAAAGGTGTAACTTTCGATGGAAATAAAATTCAAACTAGACAAAGAAACGCATCATATTCATGTTCCCGTCTATGTGAACGGAGAAGGCCCCTTTGATTTTACTTTAGACACTGGAGCCGTAAAAACGACCCTATCAAAAACATTAGCTAAAAAACTCGACCTCAAAACCTATGAACTCATGGACCGAAAAATGGAAGGCTTACCTGCAGTCGCCGCGAAGGTAAACAGTCTCCAAATTGGATCCGACACGTTCGACGACGAAGAAGTTCTGATTATTGATTTCAAATCTGTTCTCCCAACTTGCACAGACAAGATGGGCGGCGTCATTGGTCATACTACTCTTAAACACTACAAGATGTCTATTAATTATTCAACTCAAACCTTGCGACTTGAACCAAGTAATGGTCATGGTTCTACAAAAGACGATGCAATCCCGTGGAGTCCGTTCAATTACATTAAAGACACTCATATGATTGGGATTCACGTTACTATCAATGGTCAAGGACCCTTTGAATTCGTTCTGGACACCGGTGCGGGTGGGACGGTCATCACCCCAGAATTAGCTAACAAACTTAATTTGGATCTGAACCCTTTCGATGGCATTTGTCGTGGAATTGGAGGAGATGCAGAAGGTCATTTTGCCACACTAGATCAACTTTCAGTTGGCGGGGTGAATGTAGAAGAACATCCCGTAATTGTAATCAACATGGAAAAAATATCACCCAAATGTCATCTAATTCCAGATGGGATCCTCGGCTATCCCTTCTTACAGCAATTTGAGTTTGTGATAGATTATCCCCACGAGAAATTCGCTTTCATTGACCATGGGCACACTACAATTGATTCTGTAGGAACCTCCCGCTGCTGTGAGTGAATCATTTATAGCGTCTCACGAGAGAGATAGGTTATGATTCGTGAATAAAGTGACTAACGGTCTCTTCTATTCGCGACCAACCTATCAATTGGGGTGAAATTCCAATTCCGTCCTCTGCTGTTTTAGACACACAACTGAAGAGAATGCAGCTGCTGACCCAGATCAGCAATTCTGAGTCAAGTCTTCTCATCTTTTCATACCTCAATCTGCATGGCAAAACTACTCCCGCTAAACTGCGAGAACAAACTGGATTAAGTAAAGCCACCACCTTCCGAAATCTTGCACTCTTACTGCAAGCTGGATTGGTTGAAAAAGAGGAAGATTCCACGGTTGCTGACAAACGCTATCGCTTGCACTACTACATCAAACAAAACATCCTCGAACTCAGTAAAACCCTATCCACGTCAGAACTTCGAGAACACGCTGTGGTCTCAGGAAGAACCGAGACGTTCCAAGATTGGGTCTTCGCTCTTGAAAATCTCCCCCTAGCCCTTAACCAACTCACATCCAAACTCATGCTGTCGATGCGACATCCGGCTTCTAAAGGGCTAGCTACAGAATGTCAAAAAATCATCAAAATGATGGCCTTCCGACTTGAGGACGTTGACGATTTCCACGAACTCCTAACCGCCCTAAATGGCTTCTTAACCGAGTTCGACACTCGACCATCAAAAAAACCACGGGATTGGAAACAACCTCTTACACAACCTGTCGCCCTCTCAATCAGCGCCGTCGCTCCCGATCCTACCGAAATATGTAATGAATGAAACTCCAGAAGCCCACTCGCCTGATAGCACCTGATACTCTTTTTACAGATTAATCCATGAGCTGTTCTAAAATGTAGAATTATTTCCCACTAGATGGTACTAGACACCATGAGGACATTCCGGAATAGTTCCTTCATTTTTCTCATGAAAACCCTTACTGCCTTCATCATCCTATCCTTCATATACCATTTACTCACTGTCCTCATTCCCTTTCCACTCTTTGTATATTGTAATTTTTATCCTTGTCCTGACATCAGACAAATCGCAATGGTTTACCATACTCTAGATAGCCAATTATTCCTTCTTACATTATCCGGAGCGTTTCGAGGCGCACTTCTGGGTATTCCATCCGCTGTTGTTTTAACTCGCCTACCTGAACGCCCGCAACATCTTCAACTCCGGTGTCTACTTCTCGGGGTGTTAATCGGAGCGGGGATAGGTGCGTTTCTCCTCCCGTTCCCAATCCGATGGCAATTATGGCTTCTTATAAGTCCAAGCCTAAGTGGTAACTTGGGACCCTATGTACTTCTTGACACGAACTATTTCTTCAACCTCACCACCCTCATGCTCCTTGCTATATTCCAAGGCATCAATACCAAATCAAAAGGCACAACCCCCATGGCTTATCGCTTCGGCTGTCGAAACTAATCAATCTAATCAACTCTCAAAAGTATTAAAAATCGGTGAAAATTGCTTCCTCTGAATCTAAGTATCAATCAGAAAATTGGGTTATAGTAATGTGATTATCATTCCCCATTGGCCGACACTCAGCTGGAGTTCATCTCTGTATTCTTTGACGTACCCTTCTTCGATTCGAATCGACGTGTTCTCTTTTACTTGCCTAATCTGCTCATTCCAGAGCACGAGTTTGATTGAACCAGTATCATCTGAAAGTTGTACATCGGCTACCTTGAGTTCCTCACCCGTCTTCCTAGAAGTCGCTGTGCGAGGACTTGAGATTTGATTCACCCTTCCCTCCAGCAAAACTCTCTGCTGACCATTCTGAATATCCGTAATCTTTGACATGGCTCGTGGAAATTTATCTGAAATTCTTTTTTCATAGTAGTTGCCTGTCCACGTTGGATAGTCATGGGTGGTACCAATCTGAACAAATCCAAGACTCTCATAGAAAGGCTTCGTTCTTACATTCCACTCCGGAGTGCCCACTACCCAAAGATCTGCGGAAGGGTATTTTTCCCAGATGAGTTCGAAGGCTTTCGTAGCGATACCCTTTCTCATGAAATCAGGGTCGACCCAGATTCTCTCACAGACTTGATACCCTGGACCTCTATTCCCCACAATGAATCCTCCAACAGTTTCTGAACCAAACAGAATCTTTCGATATTGCAGCCACTTATTCTGAATTGCTTTGGTGTTCCATTCGATGGAGTCATACCCTGGTGGGCCACCAGGACCGGGAGCATCAAACTCCAAGTCTGAATCAAATGCCCTTCTACACGTGTCTGTAAGGACCTTAACATCTTCAACATCTGCTTTCTGCAGAGAAACATTATTTGATTGATTCATAGCAAGCACCAAGAATTTCGAAATAACACCCGGCATCTTTGTTTATCTCAATATTAGCGAGCTAAGGCAAGGGTCATCATAAAAATCCTATACTTTCCGCTACCACCTACTCAAAACTATTACAGTATGATCTAAGCCACTACATCGATCCCGCCTCCCGGCGCCTCGACGCCGTCCCAAAGGGAAGCACACTTGCCTATGAAAAAAGCGAAGAATTCGGTTGACAATTTACAACTAATATCTAGGTAATAATTCCTCTCTTTTAGGAACCAACAATACTCCAGAAGATTAACGTCCTATACTAAACTGCCTTTTACAAAGTAGGTCTCAAGAAGATACAAAATTGAGGATTCGATCCTCTTTCAAGCTATAATAGTGTAGAAGAGTTGCCTGCATTGTTCCAATGCATTCAAATCCTATACTTTCAAGCAATTCTTTACTGGTGTCAAAATTCATATGACTTGGATAGAATGAGAGTAAACCACCAGACTTCAAAACACGTTGAATCTCTCTTAAAATAGTAATTCGTCGTTGGTGCGTGAAATAATGGGAATGGATGACATCATAGAGGAGGCAGACATTAACCGAATCATCATCTAACGGTATAACTAACTGACCAGACGTCAGGAGAATTTCGATATTAGATAGACTCTCTATCTTAGCACGTTGTTCAAGTTCTCGTAGCACCTTAGCACTCTTATCTAAAGCAAAGACCCTTCCCCTCTTTCCCACAATTCGTGCCGCAGGAACAGTGTAAAACCCAGGACCACACCCGAAATCGAGGATCCTCTGCTTCGGCTGGATACCTACCCGTTTGAGGAATGGAACTGCTAAATCCTTGAGCCAGCGATCTACATCGCTTTCCACATCTTTGACCCCAAAATTTACTCAACAATATCAATAGTTGAAGATGCTATTTAGCAATAACGAATCGAAAAAATAATTTTCTTCCAAAAAAAGAAAAATAAATGATAACCCGCAACCACCTAACCTCATTCTCTCCGCGCAAAGCATCCCTTGCAACATAAAAGCCAAAAGGGAAGCACACTCGCTTAACTAACAACTTGGGAACAGATGAAATCGACTGTTGTCAAATGGGCATCTACTTCATCGAGACAGTCTTTTCCAAATTGCCGGTAATGCCCATCCAGTTCTAAGAGGCGCCGTAACTCGGCTCTAACTAGAAGCTGATCGAAGTCGCGAATATTCTCAAACCACTGCAAAATAGGGGGTTCGGCATTCTTCCACACTAAAGCATCCACCACCAAAACTGCTAATGCAAAAGCTGATGGACGCCAATATGGACAAAAATCAATTATCGCTGGCGGAAGCCCTTCCTCAAAGAGAATATTGCTCGGATCTCCCTGAATAATTTGATTCGTGACCCTAATCGGCCTCAAACAATGCACTAATTTTCCGATCGCTGGTTTCAGACGCTCATGACAAGTAATTGGCAACTCTCCCCAGGCCATAAAATCAGCTAGCGCCCAGGGATCATCCCGATTCGCAAAAAATGGAGGTGGCGGTATACCTTTCAAGGCAATGTGAAATAGTACTAGGGCTTCCCGTTTCGCCGCCCAGTGGCCCTCCAACATGGTTCCTGGGAGAAACTCATAGGCCATCCAGCTATCCACTAACACATCTCCATCAGTAGCTGTGAGATACTGGGGGACACGAAAACCCCGTTCTTCAAGGCCACTCAATATTTCAATAATCCAGATCGCTTCTACTTCATTGTATGAGGGTTTGAGGACGCTCTCGCCGACTCGAAAGGTTATCCCTTGCCCACTTGGCATGCGTACAGGGTTTCCATGAACACCAAATGCGTCTAAAACGTGGGCAGGGGGGTTCATCGTAGGCTTCCTTACTCTTCATTAACCTACTCAAAACTACTATGGTATAGTCTAAGCCGCTGCCTCGATCCCGCCTCCCGGCGCCTCGACGCCGCCCCAAAGGGAAGCACACTCGCCTGGGAGAAAGGTGTGGCTACAGATTTCCAGCGGGGATATCGAGGTTTTAAAATTCTAGGCTTGCATTGCGGCTTTTCCTCGTTGAAGCCAAGTATGCTTGTTCCCGGGGTTGCCTCCCGAGGGAGGTGACTACTGCCACCTTTCTCGCTGTTTACATTGTACGTGGTGGCGCCTTATAATGATTACGTTTCAGGGTTTCCAAGTGTTTCCGCATGTTGAAATTCGCGATTTAAGTCGGCTCGTAGAATCTATCAATACGCTTAGGCGCTTGGGGTTTCCGTTTTCAGCGTCCTAGTCTATTTTCAGCGTATTTGGAGCCTTTTCTGAGGTTGTGCTTTTAAAAGGTCAGTTCTGGTCACTTATTTTACAGTTGAGGAAAAAGGTGCGCCAAATCACCATCTTTATCGGTTCAAATTCCCTCTTTCTCTCTCTTTTTAAGGCACGATTCTTTATAGACAAAGTTAGAACGCTCTACAGTTTGGTTTGGCAGGTGGATTATCCCTGAATCGCGTACTCATTGCAATGCTCCAGAAGAACGTTCATGATCATGTGGAATGGCCGCTTCGATTGGAAGCGTTCCTACAGCTAGTGGAAGCAGCGGGATTTGAGGTTATTGAAACCGTTCTACAGACCCGGATACGCACGCATGGCGGTATGGTGTTTGGTCGTGGGAAAGTAGCAGAGATTGCCACCCTAGTTGCTATGGAGAAGATTGACGTTGTGGCGATCTACAACGTGTTAACCTCAATGCAGAAGTATAATCTGCAACAGCAATTCGGTGTACCCGTTTTAGACCGTTATGAGGTGGTCTTACGGGTGTTTGAGCAAGAGGCTCGGGACCGTGTTTCCCAACTACAGTTGGATTTAGCACGATTGCAGAAGAGCTTTCCGTATATTAAGGTGTCAGAGAGTGAGCGGCTGTTAAAAGAGCGGCCTGCTCGTCGAGGGGGACGAGGACCGGGTGAGTATGCGTATCACGCTCAGTTACAGCAGGTCCGGAAACGGATTGCTAAGGTGACGAAGGAGCTTGCGCGACATCGCCGGGAACATCGGCAACGGATGCGAAAGCGGTATGAATTGGGAGTTCCTATGGTGTGCCTTGTGGGGTGCTACAATGCGGGGAAAACAAGTCTGTTCAATGCATTGACTGGGGCGGAAAAAGAAGTGAGTGATCGGCCGTTTACGACGTTAGCCTCAAAATGGTCGATGACAGTAAATCCTGAGATTTTCTTCGCCGATACGATTGGATTTGCTCTGGATCTTGACCCAGAGTTGATTTCTGCCTTCCAATTGAATTTAGATGATATGCGGGCGTCAGATGTTGTCTTGCTTGTGGTGGATGCGACAGATCTGCTTCAGTTATTGAAAATGAAACTGGAGAGTTCTCTCGATATTTTACGGGCGACTGGAATTGATGAAGCGCGGATTATCGTTGTGTTGAATAAAGTTGATTCAGTGGATGCTGAACACCTTGAGGAGGTAACCTCCTTAGTCAATGAGCGGTTTGGGCTCCCTACTGTGAAGGTTTCGGCGAAAACGGAATGGAATCTTGATTTGCTCACTGAACAGATTCGAGGACTGTATAGTCAAATGGGAGCTCTCTCGCCCCCTGCTCCTTGAGATTGATTCCGAATTCTTGATAAAGGGTTATCTCTTAGTTGGACCTTGTACTGTCTGGTGAACACATTGACCACTTCTACAACCTATCAACATTGGATTGATGCCCTAGTTGCGGAGATTGTAAGCTACTGGGGGGAAGACACTACGCAGATAAACTGTAGTTGTGGTCTTTCTGTTTCAGGTTTGCAGCATGTGGGGCGGTTACGGGGTGAAGTGACGCTTACGAATACCGTCATGCATCAGCTTCGACAGAAGGGGATTCAAACCCGTCATGCCATTGTTCGGTACACCAGTGATCAATGGAAAGGGAAACCTGGACAATTAGCCCAATTTCGCGAGAAGAAAGAAGCGGAGGGGTACATTGGGCAACGATTAATCGATGTCCCAGACCCTAAGGGAGAACTTTCCAGCTGGGTGAATCGCTATTGGCTAGATTTTGGCGGATATCTGGACCATTTCAGTCGTGATGCTAAAATCTTTAGCACTCACGAAATTTACTCCTGGCCAGAAATGCACGAGCTAGTACGTTTCGCTATTGAACATCGTGATAAAGCACGTACAATCATTAACAAATATCGTGCCCGAAATCCCTACCCAAAGGACTGGATTCCGGTTCTTGTTGTGTGTCAACAATGTCAGCGGATTGATACGACGACGGTGATCTCCGTTGATCCTGATGCCTACACCGCTCAGTATCAGTGTGACCACTGCGGGGACAAGGACACAGCAAGTATTGAGAATGGTAAACTCTCTTGGCGCCTTGAATGGGCTGCCCTCTGGAAGGTGCTTAATGTTGGCTTTGAGCCCTTCGGGAAAGATCATGCGACGCCTGGTGGATCAAGGGACAGTGCCAAAGAACTTGCGGAGAACTTCTTTAACTTCAAATCGCCGGTTCCCTTCGCTTATGAATGGGTTGGGCTTATCGAAAATGGTGTCGATAGTGGCGACATGGGAAGCTCTGACTTTCTTGGCTTTACTCCGAAAACGTGGCTTTCTGTAGCTCCTGGTGAGCCCCTTCGTTACCTGTTTTTGAAAAATAAGCCTATGAAACGTATCACATTGGGGCTCGAATATGTTCCCAATTACATCGGTCAATACGAACGTGCTGAACGCGTCTATTACAACATCGATTCACCCAAAGCCACTGAACAGGAAATCGCTGATATTCGACGGAGTTATGAACTTGCGAATCTGGAACCAATTTCTGATAATGCACCTCTCCAAGTCCCCTATCTTCATGCGGTCCTTCTCTCGCAAGTTATTCCCCCTGAGAATCATACTAGGGTCGCGATTGAGAAACTGACTTCCAGCGGTATTCTTCCTCCTTCCCTTACAGATGAACAGCAGAGTTATCTCAAAGAACGCCTAAACCAGGCAAATACTTGGGTTCGGAATTATGCTCCGGAATCTTATCGAATCGTTATACTTTCTGCCCCTCCAAAAAATCTCAACCGAAATATTCCCTCTGAACTTCGCGCTCTTTATCAACAGCTTCACTCGACGCTTAACCGACAGCAATGGACAGAACAAGCAATCACTGACGTGACAAAAACCATAACTCAAACACTGAGTAAACGCACACAGCAGGCTTTCTTTCGCTTTATGTATCAGGCTTTTTTCGGTCGGGATCGAGGCCCCCGAATATCTGCGTTTTTTGCTTTCACAGAACCCCAACTGGTGCTCGAGCGGCTTCAATACCTTGCTTCTCCACCAAAATGAGAGCATATTAATCAGTTCCTCTTTTCCACCGTCAAGACGTAACCTATATATGCCCAAATCCATACAGTCAGGTTAGTCCCTGTACTTCGGATTACGGAGAGAAGAGAATCATGTCAAAATCCACAGTAAGTGCCTTCCGCCAAGCTGTTTACAACGAGGCCAAAACCCTCAAGATCCCCATTGTGGATGAGCGTGCAATTGACAGGCTCGGAATCAACAAGGGCTCTGTTGGCGGAACAGTTGATATGAAATATCGCGATGGCGAGGAGACGAAGATTAAGACCTTTCTGGCAGTGGCGAAATATCACCACGCCCTTGTAATCTATAAGGATGAAACATTCTTCATCATTGCCAATGATACAATTTGGCGCTTGTCCACATAGGGTTCATTTTTTTGTGCTAACCCTGCTTCTCCATTTTTCCGTCTTCTATTCCTCGCATCCAACAAGTGATAATAGAGGTCAAAATACATTTCTTGGATAGAGAATCTACTCTAATTGGTAAAAATTAATAGAAAATTCTGAATGAGTAAGCGCTTAGGTCTCGAAGATTTCTTTGATGCGCTTGATCTCTGCCATCATTTCGTTTCTTAGACCAGCTATGCCACTGGCCGGTGCGGCAGCAGCAGGGGCAGCAGCTGGTGGGGGTCCTGCTGAAGGCGCGGTTGTTGGAGCTGCAGGTGGAGCTGCAGGCGGAGCACTAGGTGCAGCTGATGGCGGCGCACTGGGTGGGGCTTTTGGAGGTCCTGTTGGAGGCGCCTTGGGAGGTGCTGATGGTGGACCCGTTGGAGGGCCTTTAGGTGGTGCTGTTGTTGGAGCAGCTGGTGGGGCAGTTGCAGCTGGAGGTGTTGGTTCACCGAGAAGAATCGATTCGGCAACATCACCTGATTCTGCTGTGGCCATGGCGGCGGTATCACCTTCTAAGAAATCAAAAAGGCTGTCGGTTGTCGGACCAGCCGTAGGTGCTTCCACGGCTAGCAATGGTGTACTAGCCGCAGCCATTGGGGTGACTTCAGCAGTCTTTAGGTCACTCCGAATTTTCTTCAGGCTCGATTGAAATTCTGTAACCTGTTTGGCAATTTCGTTGAGTGCGTCAGCTAACTCGTTTACTGATTTTGAAAGGAATTCAGAAACACGAATCAGAATGGCTTCTTTGTCTGTGCCTGACATTCTTGCTACACCCCGCCATCCGTAGCAGATGGGGTTCTGCAAGCTAGAGTGTAATCGGCTTACATATAAACTTTGTTGAGCTCTACTCGCCTACTCAACCAGTTTTGCGGTCCTCTCCACCCTTCACAATGCCTGCTGCTTGGAGTATACTTTCATGATCAAAAGCAAGGTTGTCAGGTGGTTCACGAAAAGATGCTACCCGTGATGCATCGCTTCCTGCTGATAGTTCTCCGCCTATAGGATAGACAAAATAAGCAATACTCACTGTGTGACCGCGTGGGTCTCGCTGAGGATCTGAGAAGACGCCAATAAGACGATCAATCTTAACTTTCAATCCTGTTTCTTCTTTGACTTCTCGGATAATTGCTTCTTCCACAGATTCGCCGACTTCCACTTGTCCTCCAGGTAGTGCCCATTGTCCTTGAAACGGGGGGTTCTGTCGTTGAATGAAAATGATGTTTCCATCCTCCAATTGAATAACGGCATCAACTGCTAAAACAGGAGAATCAGATTTCATAGCTTTTTCGTCAATATTTACTCTCTTCTGTGGATTCATCACAAAGTAGGGCTCCTTGGACTAGGTGCAGCTTCGGAAGTCTTTTAAGCCTTCGTTTACTTTGCCCCCATGACGAAGAATGACAGTAGAACCATGGCAAGAACCCAAACCCACCATTGATCATGTTCGTAGGCTAGTTCAGCGTATCCAATCGTATGCACGAACAAGTCGAATCATGGGGCTCATCTCTTCAGCACTACTTGTTTCACTCATGATTGAATTAGGTATTCTTATGTATATGACATATATTCCCCTGATCCTAACAGGTTCTGGCTTTCCTTTACCTCAATGGTTTTACTATCTACTGATGCTCACTTTTGTTTTATCCATGGTTATCTATGGCATTGCGGGAACTGTTAATGCTCGTCTCAACCGCTATATTCTTGAATACAGGAAAATTGGAGTCGTAGTTAAGCTTCAATGTGATGAGTGTGGCCGCACTAGTGAACGGATTTGGGAAAAGGACGATTTTGTTTTCAAGAAAGCAGGAACTTGTGCCTGTGGAGGTTCCCAGTATATCTCCCAAATGTACATTATGCCGCTTCCCTTAGAAAAGAAAGACGCTTTATCTTGAAAATCACTCACAACATGTTAACCATGTGCTAGTCTTTCTGTTCTAGTACGGCTCGTAAGCGAAGCGTATCAGCACCGATTCGTTTCTGTTTTACGACACGAAACGTGCCTAGAAGACCAGTATTTTCAACATGAGGTCCACTACAGATTTCTTTAGAGACATCCCCCACTGAATAGACCTTGACATGTTCTCCATATTTTTCCCCGAAGAAACCTAAAGCGCCTTGTTTTTGGGCTTCTTCTGGAGTCATGGTTTCAAAAGTAACGGGTAAATCACGTTGAATTATCTTGTTAACCCATTCTTCAATTTGCTGTAATTCCTCAGGAGTTAATTTGCGATTTAACTGAACATCCAATCGCAATCGTTCTTTGGTAATATTGCTGCCCTTCTGATAAACAGAAGATCCAATGAAACGATGTAGCGCAGTATGAAGTAAATGGGTTGCCGTATGAAGCTGGATAACTTCTTCTGAATGATCCGCCAATCCGCTCGTAAAACGGTGTTGCGTTGCATCACGGGAAATTTGTTGATGCTTTTCAAACTCCTTTCGAAATTCATCCAAGTCGACTTTCTGGCCATTCTCTTCAGCAATCTGAACGGTCATTTCGATGGGGAAGCCATAGGTCGCAAATAACATGAACGCATCTTTTCCGGTTAGAATGCCTTTTTCTTTCAGCGTCCGCTCTGCAATCCGGAGACCTCGACGAACCGTCGTACGGAATCGTTTCTCTTCCTTTTCAATTTCATTAAGAACATGTGTCTTGTTTCTCAGGAGCTCATCGTATTCCTTTCCTAGTATGTCAAAGACTTCTGGAACGATTTGCTTGAGAAAATAGTCTTCGATGCCAAGCTGGAGACCTTGCCGAATGGCAACTCGAAGTAAGCGGCGTATGACATATCCCCGTTCCACATTCGATGGGACAAGTCCTTGGTCATCTGCTAGTGCCATCACTGCTGAACGGATGTGATCAGCAATAATACGCATTGATCGCATCTGTTCTGGTGTAGAATCAGAAATCTTTGTGATTTCACGAATTTTATCCATTATCGGCTTGAACACACCGGTCTCAAATACGCTGGGTAGTTTGTTGAGGACTTGGAGGGCACGTTCTAGCCCCATGCCCGTATCGATATTCTTCTTTTCCAGTGGTGTAAGTGTTCCATCTTCAGATCGATCATAACTCATAAAGACGAGATTCCAGATTTCAACAAACTTCTCGCATCCGCAACCTGGACGGCACTCATCAGAACATAGTGGTGTACCAATATCAACGAAAATCTCGGTGTCAGGTCCCTGTGGTCCTGTATCCCCGAGAGCCCACCAATTATCTTTGTATGGGAGTGGGTGAATTTGATCACGAGAAATTCCAAGCTCTTCCCACACACTGGCGGCTTCTTCGTCGAAAGGGACCTGATCATCACCTTCAAAGACAGTAATGTGTAAAATCTGTTTCTTCAATCCTAGCCCGGTTTTTGGGTTTGTGAGAAATTCCATTGCCATTTCGATAGCTTCACGTTTCCAATAATCACCCAATGACCAATTGCCCAGCATTTCAAAAAAGGTGAGATGGAAAGTATCTCCTACTTCATCAATATCATCTGTTCGAATACACTTTTGCACATTGACTAATCGAGTGCCTTGGGGATGGGGTTGACCAAGGAGGAAAGGCACAAGTGGTTGCATGCCCGCACTCATGAATAGAACAGTTGGGTCCAGTTGTGGAATTAGTGAGGCTGAAGGAATAACAGCATGGTCCTTTTCTTTGAAGAACTGAATGTAGCGCTTCCGAAGTTCAGATGCTGTCATTCGCATAACCCATACTCTCACTAAACTAGATATCACGATATCTCTTGGATATTTTCATAATCACGTGTTTTTGCCTTAGTACTGCTCTGACCAATTTATGCCTCTTAAATGCTCTTAAGCACTGGCTCTACCATAAGACGCTTTTAACGACGGGTCAATTTGACGGCTTCATCATATCCCGCCCAACGCGTCCGGCGTCCGCCTAAAACATAGAGAACAATAATCAGAAAAATTATCGGGACAACTAACCAAAACAGCTCGATGATCACATCTAAAGGAGTGACAATTGTCCCGGAAGCCCAGAATTCGCCTTCCGAGTAAACCCGTGTGAATGGGGATAGGGAACCCATTGTTGCATGAAAAAGAACTGGTGTAATCATGAGACATATACCGACCACTAATCCAGCAATTAAGTAAAGTTCACGTCGCCGGTTCCGTTTTTTTGATGTTTGTGTCGACACGATTGTTCACCTATAATGTGGTAGGTGTAGGTTATTAGACTACGTTTTAGAACACCTCATTTCGGTACATCTCGAAGGGATCGCCATGTTTCATACCACAACAACCCCATAGCGCTAAATCCGAAGAGCCATGCAGCCACATTCGCGAAAGTCAGGTATTGTGGGTATAGCACCATATAGGTGATCAATGCTCCCGTGAAGAACGCCGCATAGAAGAGGTGACGTGGTAATCCCCGTCGACCTATCCAAATGAACTGCTTTAAGACTCCAACCTGAACCACTTCCTCAACGGAATACTCTCCCCGCTCTCGTTGAACGAGACCCAACTCAACTAATTTATCCAGATGATACGCTGCCAGGCTGGGAGAAGACAAACTTAGCTTCCGTTGTAATTCACGCGGTCCGATTGCTCCCCGTACAGATAACATTTCAAAATAAACTCGAAGGGTTCGTCCACGCAGTTCGGATTCCAATTCAAGTTCACGGTCACGCGACATAAAAAACCACCAACTCAGGATTCACAGCAGTGCTTGACTCCTTAGACAATCTAATGGTTATTAATTGGGTAGGTTTCGGCATTTCCAAAGACCTTTATCGTTTGCCATGCAGTGTGCCTGCCAATAACGATAGAACTGTCCGGTGGCAAATCATGACAACAGATTCCCCTCTTGAGGACTGGCACTTCTTGATTGGACAATGGAAGGGCAGATCAACAGATCAGTTTGGTGAAACAGGCGAATTAGAAAGCATCATTAAGCTTACTCTGGAATTAGGTAGGAGGGCCATCATGGGAATATATGAAACCAAACAGAATGACAAAATTATCAATCAAGAAATTTCTGTACTCTTCTTTGATGTTCTCAACAAGGTGTTTCGAAGAAAATCATTCTTCTCATATGGGTTCGTTACCAATGAAGTCTCCTATGAACACTCTTCTACTGCACTCCGCTTCGATATAACGTTCGAACCTCTTCCTACACAATTTAAAGGAACGCGCTGGTGCTCATTTATTACCAAAGTTTCTCCCACTCAGATTTTAGAAGGGTTGGAACAGGCAAAGAAGGGAGAGGACTTCAAACTTTATGGTGAAGTACAACTCGAAAAAGTCTCTTAATACTCTGCGCTTAACCACTTGAAGCCAACCATACAGACTTAAGAGCAGAACCCGATACCCCTTTCACGTTTACGAAATCATTCAACAATATAAGTGAGAGAAATGCTTGTCAAATCACCTGAAAAAGTCACCATTGGTATGATCGGTGGTACTGGTGTTTATGACCCTGAAGTGTTCACCGAAATTAAGGAATTCAAGATTTACACACCTTTCGGAGCTCCCTCTGACAAAGTTATGATTGGGACACTCAAAAACCGACGTGTCGCCTTCATCCCTCGTCACGGTCGCGCCCACTCCTACCCTCCACACCTAGTTAACTATCGAGCTAACATTTGGGCTCTCAAATCACTCGGTGTCAAACGTCTTATCACGGTTTCAGCCGTTGGCAGCCTTCAAGACGAAATCAAACCGGGTGACCTCTTTATTCCTGACCAAGCTTTTGATTGGACCCGAAGCCGCAAACGTACTTTCTTTGAAGAAGGTACAGTCGCTCATGTGTCTGTTGCCGAACCCTTCTGTCCTGACCTCTCAAATTTCATCGCCAGCAAAGCCAAAGCCCTCAAACTACCTTATCACCATAAAGGCACACTCATCACGATTGAAGGACCCCAATTCTCAACGAAGGCGGAGTCACGATTCTACCGATCTCAAGGTTTCCATATCATTGGTATGACTCTACACCCCGAAGTGTACCTTGCACGTGAGGCTCAACTCTGCTTCACCAATGTTTCCATGATCACCGACTATGACGTGTATGCTGAGAAACCAGTCAGCCACGAGGAAGTCCAAAAAACCATGGGTGAAAATCTCGGCAAAGTCAAAAAACTCCTCAACGAAGTCATTCCCAATATGTCTGAAACCCAGGACAAGTGCAATTGTGACAAGGCTTTAGAGGGCGCGGTCTAGCTCATCTATACCTTATTCCGTCACTGCCTGGAATGTTTGTCCTCAAGTATACTGACTCCGTAATTCCCCTTCTCACACCTTTTTATCCTCTTGGACATGATTTTAAAACTATGATTTATCACGACATAGCCCGTCCCGAAGTAATCGAGTGGCTTCTAGATTCAGAAACCCCTAGCGTTCGGTTTTGGGCCTTACAACATCTCAAGAATTTGTCTCCTACGGATTCTGAAGTTCTGACTGCTCAGGATGCTATCCCTCAATCTCCTGAGGTTCAGGCCATTCTTAATGCCCAATATCCCGAAGGGTATTGGGCGAAGCCAGAACATATCTACGCGAATAAATACACTGCTACGACTCACTCTCTTCTTATTCTGGCTGAATTCGGAATAAAACGATTACCAGCTATTGAACGTGGAATTGAGCAGCTCTTCACCTTCCAACTCAATTCAGGTCACTTTACTACTGTACGCCCCAAAACCGACCGGGGATATGCTAGCACAGTCAGTGATACATGTTGCCTTGATGCAAACATCCTCTACTACCTAACACATTTTGGTTATCTGGATGACCCCCGAACACAAAAGACAGTCCACTTCCTTCTCGATCACTATGATGATACACAAGTTGGATGGAAGTGTCGCGCTTATCCCATAAATGCTGAGACAGTTTTCCCACAGTTATGCTACATGGGGCTGTGCAAAGTGCTGAAAGCATTCTCCACTTTTCCCAATCAATACCGTTCAAAACGGATCAATGCAATTATCGATCAAATTGTTGAACTCATCTTTGAAAATCAAATTTTCAAATATCTCAGACATCCCGATGGCACTCGTAAGGAGAAGGCGGGTTGGAAACGGTTTGGGTTCCCACTTTTCTATAACTCAGATATCCTCGAAGTCCTTGACACACTCACCCGTCTAGGTGTCAAAGATCCCCGAATGGACGAATCAATTAACATCGTCTTGAAAACACAACAATCTGATGGCAAATGGTTACTCAAACACACATTCAACGGAAAATTCTGGCATGACATTGAGAAGAAGGGAAAACCCTCCAAATGGATAACACTTCGAGCCCTTCGTGTATTACGTTCCTACCTGAAGGATTGAATGCACCAAGTAGATGGGCTAGACACTTTTATGGAAGTGCCACCTTTTTGGCTCGTGCACGCTCAGTAGGAGCTGTGTCTCATGGTTGAAGCAATAAAATGTCAATTCGTCAGTTATGACGAAATCTATGATTATTCGAAAAAGCTTGCCTTCAAGGTAACCGATTCAGGATACGAACCGGACCTTCTCTTGGCAATTGCTCGAAGTGGTTTTGTTCCCGGACGCTTAATGTCAGACTTCATGGGGAACCCCAACCTATATGCCCTCAAAGTCGAACACTGGCTAGACACCACAGCCGAACATCAGGAAGACGCAGTCATACCAGTTCGCTCTCCCCTCCCCGTAAAAGGGCAGCGCGTACTCGTTATCGATGATATTGTCGACACAGGGCGTTCAGCTGTTCAAACTCTAAAGTATGTCAATGATTTGGGAGCTAAAGAAGCCAAACTCGCTGTCATGCTCTATCTAACAGTCTCTGAAATCGAACCCGACTACTATACAGTGAAAGAAAGCGACTGGATTTGGTTCATTTGGTTTTGGAACCGCTTCGAAGACCTTCGCAATCTTACCATCAAACTCTTTGATGGTGATAAAAACCGTTCACTCAGCATCAAAGACATCACTCAAGGGCTCAAGAAATACTTTACATTAGATGTAGATCAAAAGGAGCTGAAGCAAGTTATCGAAACGGCGGGACGGATTGGAAAGCTCCGGGTAGATGACTTGAACAACATCATGCTTCTCTAAGCTCTATCACATTAAATATTTCAGAGTAAAATTAGTAGACAGTTTTCTATCTTTCTAAATAGATCTTTGTTTTCTCTAATTCAAAGCGAGTCGCTATTACGACGTAAGCTGACCTCTCGACTGAGGAGGATTGTTGATATAATCACAATCAATGCTCCGAGAAGTTGCCATATCGTCGGAGGAATTTGAAAAATCAAGATAGATAACAGGAATGTTACCAAAGGTGCTGGAGCAATCAAAGCCGTTGCCTTTCCGAGGTTGATACGACTAATGCCTTCATACCAAAGACCATGGGCTAAAAGAATTACAATGGCTTCAACGAGAATCACACAAACAACTAGCCATAAATTAGGAACAAGGATTATGGGCGCTCCGAGCCAAAGTAAGATTCCTGCGAGAAGGAGAAGCAAAGTTCCCCCAACAAGATTCCGATAAGTTACTACAGTCCACGTGGCAACTCGTTGCAAGGTTGGTTTTGCAAAGGTGTGTCCTGCAGCCCATGCAAGGGGAGTGATAAGGATGAGAATATCTCCAAAACCTATTGTTGATAATTGTGTCGTCGCCAAAACGAGCAATACTCCTCCAAGCATTAATGTCATCAACGCGGCTTGGCGCTTGGAGATCGTTTCGTCAAGAAAGAGATAACCAAACAATAAGGCAAACACCAACTCGGATCGAAGAATAACCGCCGCATTATTACTACTTGTCAATTGTAATCCAACAAAGAAGCAAGCAAAGGCAAGGAATGTTCCCAGAACACCTGCCGTCACCAGTCGTTTCATATCAGATCGTGAAATGTCCCTATTTATCGGGGGTGTTGTCCTTCTTGCCAAAATAAGTGCAACACATCCTGCAATTAGCGCTGCTGTTGATGCAAAGATAAGGGGAGCAACAACCATCCCTCCAAATTCGACTATGATTGGATGAATTCCATACACTGTCAGACCAATGAGTATGAAGATTGTACCCGACTTCTCAGTGTCCATGGCACACACTTTCTGCAAGAAAATCCACTGGCGCTTCTGATACATATATATGGTGTGCCCCTAATGAGTAATTTCACTCAGCTCCTGATGTCCTCCCCTTGGAGTTCCTGTAAATGTCTGATTCCACCATTGAATTAGAAGTCTTGACTAAAATCAAAGATGAAGCAACAAAGAATGGCTGCACTGAGAAAGAAGTCATGCAAGGCTATATCCAAAAAATGAACGGTGAACACCAAGAGGAATTCCAAAAAACACCTCCTGAAGAACGGATTGTTTTTGTTCCCCAATGTCTTCGTGAATCAGATTGCAAAGCACCCCTGGGAGAACATGGATATGTCTGTCAACACTGTAATCCTGAATGCCAAGTCCACCAAATTTCTGCAGCGGCAAAAAAACTCAACTACAAAGGGGTTTACATTCTCCCGGGTGGAAGTATGGCTCAGAAAATCATCGATTTCAGCCAACCACATGCAATCCTTGGGATTGCCTGTGAAAAGGAAGCCCTTCTCGGTGGCCTCCTCCTAAAAAAACTCGGTCTCGTTGGTCGCGGAATTCTCCTTTTCCGAGACGGCTGTGTCAATACACTCGTCAAAATTGCTGATGTCCTGAAAGTCTTAGGAATCAATCTTGATCGCAATACAACAAAGAAACTCTAATTTACTGCCATACTTCTCCTTGTTTTTTACCAACTTTTCGTCTCTAACCAGTTAGCGAAAGCATGTTTGAGATTAAATTTCTGATAGAAAAACTCATTCCGTCCAAGCTTCTATTGGAACCCAATCATACATCTCATCGGCGGCATTCAAAACTTGACGAATGTAACGCGAAAGCTCTTCCTTGCTAATCTCCATATCTGCCGTTTCAACGACAACAGCAAGATCTCCATCAGGATCCAGACAATATTTGACCCCATTATAGTTCCAACTTTCAGCAAGAAGTTTCTTGTAGAATTCGGCCGCATCTGTTTCTGAGAGTTCTGGGAATTTTTGCCAGCCAACAATAGTGAGCCAGATTTCGTTTGGCGAGAAGATGAAGTTGACAACGAGGTTTTCCCATTTTTCAGTTTTCCAGAGGGCAACAATGGTTTCCTCTTTGAGTTCAAATCTAACTTCGAGTTCGTCAAGTAGTCGAGTGATTTCTTCAATTCGTTTTCCCATGTTTATTGCCTCAATATTGTTTTGTGCCTGTGGGAGTGTTCGACCCTTTCCGAGCCACCCTAGAAAAACCTTTTCGATACTTGGCTTAACAGTCTTCTTTACTACAAAAAACATAATCCAGAGCTTTTCTTTAAAAGGAATATACGACGCACTATAGACAAGACTTCTTAGAGAAGGTGATGACAATTTCAATTGAAGCCCCCGTTCATAAACGCACTCGTTACGATATCTATGCCATGCTTATTCGTATCATTATCATTCATGGTTATTGTCCATTAACTCGGGCTGCTCGATCTACTAATCTTCCTGTTGATCGTGCAAAAACGACGCTAGATTTTCTTAAGGAACGTGGGCTTGTCGAATTAGTAGAAGAGGAAAGACGTCGGCTCTTCCGGGTAACAGTTCGTGGGCGTCAATATCTAGAGATGTATAAACGAATGATTGGGTTTGTGGGAATGCCTATGCCCGAACCAGTAACACCTTTTTAATTCTCAAGTAGGAAACAAAAACATAATTTTAAAATCGGTAGAATTCGACAATGAGTCTCTTTTTGTATATCGTCGTTCATGGTTCCATCTTCGCAATTGTTTTCACATTGTATTTACTTGCAGTAATGATCGGGTTTAGCCCCCGTGTGTGGGCGATGAGTGATTATCCTCCTGAAATCACTGAGCATGTTCCACCACAAACGAAGAAAGAAAAACGAAAAGCCACACTTATCTACATTCCGTTTATGATTATTGGCATCATTGTAGCTATCGTGGGAGGCAGCTTGCTTCTAGTGATTGTCGGTTCATATTGTCAACTGGGTTCTAAACGGAAATCAAAAAAGGTCAACCAACAGTAAACCGTGCTGGTAAAGGGAGAACTCCTAGGCTATCAAATCATTCAATTGGTACTATTTTACAAAATGTGAGTAAAGTAACATTATGTGACCCCAAATTGTGAGTCCGCCTTTTAAATAACTAATACCTTGGTTTCATTAGCGAAATGTCTGGAGACATGTAAAATGGGTGAAAAACTACAGTTCAAAAATGAACATGAACTCAAATTGGGTCACATCAAAGGTGATGTGAAAGTTGAGAACTGTCGAACGATCGTCCCAGAAAAAGGGAAGGAAATCGTCATCGATGGTGAACTGTTTATTCGCGAAGATACTGTGATTGAGGGATCCTTGAAAGCTGAGTATCTTGAAATTGATGGCCGCAACACCACAGAAATCCACGGGGATCTAGTCGTCACCCGGTCGGTTCGTGTCAAAAATGGGAAGCTTGAAATTGAGGGTTCGGCGACCGCGAATAAATTTGATGTTGGGGCTGCTCTTTCTGTCGGTAAGGATTTGCAGGCCTCAAAAGTATCGATTGGAGGTGCACTATCTGTCAAAGGCGATGCTACCGTTGAGGACATTAACGTTGGTGGTGCAGTGAAAATCGAGGGGAAAGTTGATTCAAAGACCATTAATGTTGGTGGCGCCGTAAAATGCAATACAGGCACCATTGGGAAAGTAAACGTTGGCGGGGCATTCAAAGCTGAAGGGGCTGTCGAGATTGGAGACATCGATGTCGGTGGGGCTGTGGTTGTTGGTCCTGGCTCCAAAGTACTTAATATTGATGTTGGGGGCTCTTTCAAGAGCGAAGGTGACCTGACATTTGAAATGCTGGATTGTGGTGGTGCAGCGAAACTCGGGGGGAAAGCCACGGGTAGAATTGTTGATGTAGGTGGGTCCGTAAAAGCTGAAGCATCACTAGTTCTAGCTGAGAATTTAGATGTTGGTGGATCGGTTGTTGTGAATACAGATCTCATCGTAGCAAGGGAAATTGAGGTAGGTGGATCGCTCAGAGCAGGGAATCTTATCGAATCTCCTATCATTGATATTGGTGGATCGATTAAGGGTACTCGCATCAAAGCAGTAAAGGAATTTCGAATCGGGCGTCGGGGTGAGGTGTCTGGCTTTGTTGAAAGTCCTGACATCACGGTTTCGGAACGGGTCCGTGGGGAGTCCTTTTATGGTGATACGATTCGGGTTGAAGAACGTGCTCGGGTGAAAAACCTCTATGGTCGTGTAATTTACATTGAACGAGATGTGACCATAGAAGGTGAAGTCCTCTACACAGAAAGCATAGAAGCCGAATCTGGTGTTCGCTTCCGAAAAGAACCTGAGCAGGTTAAAAAGCTACCAAATCCTGACGAATTAGTAAAACGTATAGACTAAAACTCAAGGGTTCGGGATAAAGATCAAGTTCCGAACTCCAATACTCTTTTTCATTTTTTTCCCAAGTAAAGGATGGGGAGCATATATGCGCAAGTGATTGAATTAGTAGGTAGATTATCACAATCTTCCGTATTTGGAGTCAGTTACAATGGGCGAATCACCATCAGTTACCTCTGGAAATATCCAACTTAGTAAGGATATGGTGATTACGCCATTAGCAGCAGAAAGTCTTGGTGTTCGAAGTCTAGCGGTTCATGTTCAAACCGATGATACATCCATACTCATCGATCCTAGTGCAGCTCTTGGGTTTCGAGATAGTTATCACCCTCATCCTGAGGAATATCGGTTACTGAAATCTATTAGGAAGAAAATTGATTCAGTGGCTCAATCAACAGATTTGATTGTGGTTTCTCATTTTCACCATGATCATTTCATGCCTTTCTTCCAAAATTTCGCCTATTTCTGGTCGTCACGTGACGAGGCTTCTAGCCTGTATCAAGACCATCGAATTTATTGTAAGGATATTCGTCTCCACATTAATTACTCTCAACAACGGCGAGGATATAATTTCGTTAGGAGTGTCAGGAAAGTCGCTGAAGAAGTTGTGTACGCTGATGGTAGAGCCTTAAAGATTGGACAAACGGTGATTCGGTTTTCGCCTGCTGTTCCTCATGGTGAAGATAGAACGAAACTCGGATGGGTAATTATGACGACCATCCGATGTGGAGATTTTACGCTGGTTCATGCTTCAGATGTCCAAGGTCCAATGGTGAAATCCACCGCAGAATGGATTATAGGGCAAAACCCCGATGTGCTGGTTCTGGCGGGTCCTCCCACATATCTTTCACCGGAGAAGGTCAGGCCTGAAATTTTAGTAAACGCTACTGAAAACTTAGGGCTGCTTGCTGACAAGATCCCTATGATCGTTGTTGACCATCATTTGCTTCGAGATCAAAACTGGTTGAATTGGTTGAATCCTATTCAGAGGTTAGCGAGTAATCGGGGGCATCAGATTCTTACAATAGCTGAGGTGTTAGGTTTATCCGAAAATCTCCTTGAAGCAAATCGGGCAGATCTCTATCAACAGAAGCCAACGGGTCCAGCGTTTGAGGACTGGGTAAAAAAAATTCGGGGGTCTCGGATTGAAATTCCGCCGCCTCTTGACTAATCATTTGGTTGAAGGGCTCAGATTAGGAAAATATTGTTTTGACAGTTGGTGTCGGGGAATAGAAAGGTCCATGAATGGGCATGAGGATTTCTTGGAAGGCTTCAGCATATTCAGTTCCTGCTTGCAGACCCCGTAATCGTCCTTTCTGTAAATTGAAGAAGAGATAGTATTCCTCGGTTTTTTTCATTTGACTCGCATATTCATAAATCGCATCAGTTTTCAGCTCAATATAATCAGAAATATCGACTAGCACCGTAGGCATGGAGAGAAGGTTGTTGATTTCCATGAAGAGAAGGCGCTTCGGGCGCCAAGCTTTACTCTTATATTGTGTCGAATGACCTGCCCATTCTGCTGCACGGAGAACTGCTTCATGGACGATGCGATGATCTGGATGGTAATCCTCGGCACTGTGGGAAATGATGACTTCTGGACGTTTCTCATGAATAATCGGAATGAGGGTTTTAGTTACATCCGAAATTGTTAGCGTCATATCTTTGGCTTTCAGTGCAATAACTTTTGCACCTAGCGTTTCGCAGGCAGCTTCTAATTCTCGGTGTCGGGCGACGGTGCCTGTAAGACAGCACACTGTAACTGGGTTTCCGTTTGCCCTTTCAAGGGCAATGGTGCCTCCGCATCCGAATGTTTCATCATCGGGGTGGGCTGCCACGACTAGAAGGTGGTGAGACGAGGAATCGGACATACTGAATATTACGCTGTTTCTCTCCCTAAAGGTTTCCTCGTCTTAGGGTGGAGTGTTAACAGACGTATAGAGCAACACATAAGGGTAGGAAAGACAGGATGCCTTTCGACAGACAATGCGAATTGGAATTACATGTTACCCTGGAGTCGGAGGTTCTGGACTTCTGGCCACAAGGTTAGGGGTCGAACTTGGTAAACGAGGACATGAAGTGCACTTTATCACTTACGAAGTGCCATTCGAGCTCCAAGAAGGTCAATACGAGAACGTCACTGTAAATCTCGTTGATGTGCTAGAATACCCCCTCTTTCGATATCCTCCTTACACTGTTGCTCTTGCATCTCGAATGGTTCAAGTCGCACAAAAATATGAATTGGACCTGTTACATGTTCACTATGCTATCCCGCATGCCGTATCTGCTAATATGGCTCAGCAGATGACGGGCATTCCCTATGTTGTAACATTACATGGTTCTGATGTGCATACTCTGGGCGCAGACCCTTCCTATCAACTTGCTACGCGCTATTCAGTGGAGAGTGCCAATGCAGTTACATGCGTTACTAAACATATCTGTCAAACTGCTGAACAAACTTTGGGAATACGATGTGTGGTTGAACCAATCACGAATTTTACTGACACTGAATTATACAAACCAAACGCGTGTGAATTTACCACAAATGATGGAAAACGCCAAGTGATACATGTGTCCAATTTTCGTCCCGTTAAGCGCGTTCAAGACTTAGTAACCGCATTTGCACAGATTGTTGATAAGCTGGATGATGTCGAATTACTTCTGCTTGGTGATGGTCCAACACGACCAGAGGTCGACCGCTTGATTCGCGAGTTCGAATTGAATGACAGGGTCAAATGTCCCGGTTTTAAACGGGACATCTATCAATATCTACGCTGTGGCTACGCTTTTGCCTTAACCTCCGAACTCGAAGGCGCCCCATTATCACTCTTAGAAGCAATGAGTGCTGGATTACCCGTCGTTTCAACAGCAGTGGGTGGCATTCCAGAAATAATTGATAATGGGGAAAATGGGCTTCTGGTGCCCTTTGGGGATATCGATGCGTTGGCAGACAAATTGTATGCGATACTCACAGATCAAACGCTAGCAAACAACCTTGGGACGAAGGCCCGTCAAACCATTATTGAACGCCATACGGTTGACAAAGTTGTGCCACAATACGAAGCTATCTACAAAAAAGTGCTTCAAACCTAGACTAACAATTCATTTTCTTTGTCCGTAGCGTTCCCAGGATACAATCTCTGATAATGCTTTGCGTGTTTTCGTTCGTTCCTCATTCGGATATCCAAGAGAAATCGTACAAATTAGGTGGAGTGAATCTGGGACACCTAGGAGTGTTTTCATTTTTGGTTCAAATGAAGTTCCCCGAACACCCATCCAGCAAGTTCCTAATTCAAGCCAATGTGCCATAAGCATGAGATTCTGGATCGCTTGATGAGGGTCGCATAGAAAATATTTTTCGTGAGCTTCAGGGTCTCCAAGCACGGCAATTACCACTGGAGATTCTTTCATGAATCTGCCATGTGAATGAATAGCACCGAGCTTCTTGCGTGTCTCAGGGTCCCGAATTACAATAAAATGCCAGGGTTGGCGGTTCGACGCTGAAGGTGCCCATTGTGCAGCTTCGAGAATTTTTTCAATCTTCTCTTGTTCTACTTCCCGGGATTGGTACTTGCGAATGCTACGTCGACCTTTAATGATATCAAGCAAATTCATGGTTGTTCGGCACTCCATGTTCTTGTCTAGTAAAAATATACTTTCAATGTCCTACTATTCATTAGGTTCATCAAAGAGATAGTGTGTGGCAGCCGGTGGTGTCAGCGGCTGATAATGCGCTGAAAGACGATTGAAGAGTTCATTGGGACCAAGGGAAATGGCGCTGTCTATCCATACAAAACTTGATTCTTGTCCCAATCGTTCGGGAGAATATCGACCGAACATTTGTGAAAGATAGGTTTGGACTAGTTGGCGTCTACGTGTTAGAACACCTACCTTTGATTGCAGCTCTTCTTTGGATGTTGGGTCTGTAGCTTCACGTTGTTGTATGATTGTATCCATTCGTTCCCTCTCAAGTCGGGATTCATCTGAGATGAGTTGTGCTGCGGTTTCTAGAATATATTCTCCACTTGCTGCAAAGAGAGAACGAGTTACTCCGGGATTGTCTTCATTATATCCAGTTGTTATTGCAGAGGTATGGAAATGAAGTTCACTCGGTTGAAGTGAATTGAGGTTTTCACTCGAGAGTTTCTGTGCTTGGCGTCGAGTCCAAGGATTTCCATAATAAAGACGATTATATCGAAAGAAGATTGGAGATATGCTTTGAATTGCTTCGAGTGCGGGGGACACTTGGGCGTGATAATCCGTTTCGCCAGCGCCTCCCACATGTAGAATCACGGGTGTATAGCTTTGTACGAGAAACGCACGTGTATCAACTCGGGGTGAAAGAAAGTCAGCCCAAGGGCTGAGGTCCGGGGATTTTTCTTTTATCAGGATTGAATGCTCGGTTCTACATTTAGGACAACGGGTGCTTATCTCAACCTTGCTGTTAGTCGATGGGTGAGTGAGAGTAGGATCCAAACGGGTTCGGTGGCAGCCCTTTGTTGGACATTCAAGATGAAAGGGTACGTAATCTTCAGCGCGAACACCAATGCCTGGAGTATAGCCAAATTCTTTGAGTTGGCTTCCACTATGATTTAGGGCTTGGATGAGGCGAGAGCGGGTTTGGGATTTCAATAGATACTCAAAAGCTGGGAGCATGAGTTGGCGTATGCTCGAATTCGAAAAAATTTGGAATAAGATTCCACTATCCTGCGAGAGATTAACGATCTGCATCCATAGGAGTATACTCCACTCCGAAATAGTGCTTGCCTGGGTGAATGTTGATTCAAGGATGCTGGTAAGCGTCTGGATTCGATTCTCGTATTGGCTTTTTTGTTTCTTGGGCATTCCTGCAATTAGTTCATGATAGGTTGACGAAATCTTCGTTAGTGCTTGGCTAAACCAGGTTTGTGTGGGGAGTGGTAACACATGCATAGGTGATTGTTTGTATTCACGGGGGACAGGCATCGAGAATGTGATTCCTCGGGGTCCTGGGCTAGGCAAATGAATTACGGTTAATTCCTTTTGTTCATGGTCGTGGTCGCCCACAAACATGATGGGAGCGGTGTTCTGTAAAGTTGCGAGTCGGGCAATGGTGGTGAGTTTATTAATTACAAAGCCGGGGCCACCAAACAAAGCTGGTTGGTGTCCTGCCTCTACAACTGCTATCTGTTCTTCTAGGAGGTCTAAGTTCTTCTTCACCTTCGGAGTTAGTCCTTGATATTCTCGATGAATATTTCGTAATGCATCACAAAATCGGCTAAATCGCTCTGGGGAAAAGAGGGGTTGTTGATTGGTGCGATATCCTTTGATTAGAGGACGACTGATGGTCACGGCTTCCTTCATATTAAGAGGGATTGGTCCCCAAAATCGGGGGGCAACCTCATGACCATCGAATACGTACTCTGAATACAGCTTACTCGGCATTACCGGTGGGGTCACTGTTCCGGGTCCTCCTCCGGTTGGCGTCGATACGCAACTACAACAAGGCTGGTTAATAATATTAGAGTAGTAGTGAGGGCAAGTATTGTGGCAACATTTGTTGTTAGGTACTGATTGTCAATAATTGGCAGTGAGCCAAAGCTATGCCATACTTCTTCTTCCACTCGATGGAGTTGATGAGCAAAGAGTTCAACTTTTTCTGTTCGCCGTTCGGCAATATAATCGCTGGCTAAAATTTGCCATAAGGTTACAAATGGTCCTCCAGTAGCATACAGTGAATTGTAGTATGTATCAATCGGGTCACTCCCTGGTCCGGCTGCAATTAAATCAAACGGAAGCCATCCCCAGGGTGGAACATAAACCATTGCCCAACCATGACCATTTGAATTCTGCCAATCAACATAAAGATAGGCATCTTCTTCGACGGACCCCCAAAGATATCCATGCGTTCGGGCAGCATTCTGAAACCAGTGACCAGTCAAGAGATAGCAGGGTATATTGTGAATCCGCAGAAGTGTAATAAGCAAATTAGACTGATCGTCACAATCGCCCATTTGACTATCTACGGTCTCCTCAGGATATTGGGGTTCAGTTATCCCAGTCGATCTTGTGATATTTGCTTGAATCCACGCAATCGACGCATGAACCAAGGCGAGAATATTATTTTGAGACTCTTCTGGAATTCCCTCTTGGATAACTTGTGCAAGATCGAGCAAGGACTGGTTCCAAGTCTTCCATAACATTGTCCCAGAAGTATAACGCAGGTAATCTTCTGTTCCTAATAGAGATTCAACTTCTTCAAGGGTCCCTGACTGTTCGATACTAATTTGAGGGAGACTAGGTCGCCTATCTGAGACAGTAAATAGCCATTCCTCCTCCCATTGCAGGGTGTCATTTGGCTCTAAAAGAGGTCCAATGTCCAAACTAAGCCTAGGGTTGCCATCGATATCTTCGCCAAGCTCTGAGGGCACGATAGTTTCAGAGTTATGAACTATATTGAAAGAAAGTTGTTCGCAGGTTTGCCATGATCGATTTCCAATATAATTCCAGTAAGAAGAAATTGGGAGCGATTCATTCCCATGGACTTCTATCGAGCCAGAAAAGGTTACTCGCCAATAATGAAAATATTGAAAGGCATTAACTCGGTGGGGAGGCAGTGCTACGAGGAAAATCAAGAGGAGAAACACTGCTATTTGCCACAAACGATATTTCCTCATTCCGACTGAAGAACCCCACCCAATAGCTGGGAATTTACTGATTTAAGCTCTGTCCTTTTCCTGATTTATAATGAACTCCTAATGTTACTGCAATTTGGACGAATGGCACGAAACGTATTACCAGCACTTTTTAACAAGAAGGGAGAAGAGATAGGAACATCACTTAGATTTCGAGGGAAGTGAGTACTGGGTCCAAAGGTGATGAGGTTGGCTTATCATCTTCCTCTGAGTGGGCCCTCACGAACCCTTGAAATTCTTTGGACTGGGCGAGGATATCACCATGAAATTAGGCGAAATTGCTAGCCATGTAATCAGTTTTTTGCGGGAACATCCTCAGCAGGAATACACGGCCAATACACTCCTCATGCATCTAGGATTGCCACTTAAAGAAAAACGACGTCTTTACGATGTCATTGAAGTGTTATGTTGCGCAGGGCTCGTGGATATTCGAAGAGAAGCCCGTAAACGCTATTTCCATTGGAAACCATCAACCATTGCCTCATCCATTGAAACCCCTGAAATTGACCTCCCCCCTGATCCCTTGTTCCACGAATCAGGTACAGTTCTTCATCTATTACTCCACATGGGTCCAACGGCGTTTCAGGAGCTAACCAATGGTGCTGCAGTGAAAATGCTGGAGCGAGATATCAAACGAACTGTCTGGGGTGCAAATGCAGTAAGTGTGATTCGAGTTGCTCTCCAGAATCAACAAGGTCGGGTTTTAAAAGAAACCTCCGCTGGGACCGTACCCTCGGCAGCTTATTAAGAACAATAAATGTACCCCTGAACCAACGGAAATTTTCTAAGAAATCATAGTGGATTTCTTGGGTTTCAGTGCTTATCCGCAAGGTCCTTTTTTACAGCTTCATAAAAGCTTACTTCATCTTCTCCGCGGCGTTTAACGGTGATTTTTGGTTCGACTCCTTCTAATTTGCGTTGAACCATAATAACGCCAGTTTTGGGGATGCGGTTAATCAGTTGCTGTCGCAAATAGAGTGCAATGGCTAGATCTTCAATGCGATTTGCAATCTTCGGTTTCGTTTTCTTGAGTTCTTCCAGATATGACACGGCATCCGGCAGGAATAACTGTTGAATCAGTTGTTCCCTTTCTTTTTCACGATCAGCTACTAATGATTCGACGGCTTCACGGCGCTCTTGCTCTTTGATTAACGCTTGCATTTTCCGTTCACGGATGCGTTTGAGTTCATCAGATTCTTTCGACATACTAGAGCACCAGGCTGTGACGGTTGGCATCAGTCCACTACTTTTATAGGTTTCGGGTTTGCTCAATTCCTTTCTAAGGGCGTAGTCATCAATTCGGGTGCATCTATGAACCGTCATTCAAAATCTCACTCGGTGATTATTGTCTTCACAATGGTTGTATTACTGACACTCTTGCTTCTCCCACTTCCAGTGAATTCATCAAAAGAATTCACAGCCGTTAATGAATATTCAATTCTTCCGCAACAATGTTGTTTGGAATTTAACGGCACTCGCGCCTTCACATATTTAGAAGATCAATGTGCCTTTGGTCCACGTCCGCCGGGTTCAAGCAACCTTACGGCTTGTGGCGATTACATTATTGCATCACTGGAAAACCAAGGTTGGAACATACAAAGGCAAACTTGGACACACTTGGATACGCCGCTTCGTAATATTATCGCAGGTGCGAGTAGCTCACCACGTTATGTATTAATTGCTCATTACGATACTCGACCCATAGCTGATATGGATTCAAACTTGGAAAATCGGGCACAACCAATTCTAGGGGCTAACGACGGCGCCAGTGGTGTCGCTGCACTTCTTGAGCTAGCCTGTGTTCTTCCTGAGGGGGCACAAAACGCAGTCACTCTTCTCTTTGTTGATGCCGAGGATTCAGGAAATTGGAATGGATGGGACTATATTGTTGGATCAACCTATTACGTGAACAGTCTAACGGAGTATCAGAAAAACAACATCCAGGCAGCAGTCCTTCTTGATATGATGGGTGATGCAGATTTACAATTGAAACACGAGCTCAGTTCTACCCCCTCCCTCGTCAATGCCATTTGGCAAATTGCGGCAGATCTTCAATATGATGATGTGTTTCTCGATGTTCCTGGCTATAACATCGGTGATGATCATCGCCCATTCTTGAGGGCAGGAATTCCCGCTATTGATATTATTGACTTTGATTATCCTCCATGGCACACTTTAGAGGATACGCCCGATAAGTGCTCACCTGAATCCTTAGAAGCCGTAGGACGAGTCGTTGAAGCTTTCGTACAAAAACAACTGGTTGCCCCCACCATTTTCCGAGTAACGGATCCGTGGTTTTTACCCCTCATTTTTGCATTAATGATTCTTGTTATAGTTGTAATTGTGCTGATTCTATTAGTTCTTTGGCGAAAACGTCAAAGTTTTGATTAATCAAATTGGCTCTCTCCTTGAAGTCACGAAAATCGGGGTTAAACCAAACATTTTAAAGTTATAGCCAGAGTATCGATTCCACTCACCAATATTGCGGAGGAGGTTTCTAACTCCTTCTGCAATAGGTCACAAGACAATCTGGTGAAACTAGAATACAATACAACCAGAGATGGAGGAAATATCCAAAATGTCTAAAGAATCCAAGTCTGCTGAGACTAAAAAAGCAAAAGAACCCAAAGCAAAAGAACCCAAAGCTGAAAAAGTGAAAGCTGAAGAACCAAAGGCCGAAAAAGCTCCGAAGAAAGAGGAGAAAAAGGCTGAAGCACCAAAGACCCGGCGTGATGAAAGCGTCGTATTCGTGGGCAGTAAACCGCTAATGAGCTACATTACTGCTTGTGTTACTCAACTCAATCGAAATCCAGAGGAACTAGTCATTAAAGCGCGTGGTCGAGCCATCAGTCGTGCTGTGGACGTAGCTGAAGTTCTCCGAAATCGCTTCATGACTGATCTTGTCGTCAGCGAAATTGAGATCTCCACTGAACAAGTCAAAACTGCAGAGGGTAACGTCGCAAACGTCTCAGCTATGGAAATCACATTGGTTCGCGGGTAGAAACAGGTCTAAGTGCCATCTACGAACAACGAATCAACCAAACAATCAGATATCGCTTGAAAGCCAATCCGGCAGGTGAGAACGCCTCATTGCCAACAGGCAAGAGCGTTCATCCCCTTCTTCTTTTAGCCGAGTAAGCGGAGCGGATATTCCCAATATTAATATTAGGCTAACTTTAGCGATCAGGGCATCGCATTTATTCGGGTTGATTTATCGCCGCGGCGTTTATATAGATTCACGCTAAAAAGCTAGTGCGGTGAGCCGCTGAAGATTTGGCAGTCTCCAAGGGAACATAATAAACCTTATCCCACCTGGCGTGTCTTTCAACACCACGGCAACCCCTCTTAACAGGCAGCGGACTATTCTTCACCGCAAAGCAACGACCCCTCGCTAGAATAGGGCTTGCACCCGTGATGACTGCGCTCACGGATTCGGTGGCGAATCAGCTAGCACGGTCATGAGGTGGAACTGGGTAACAGGGTGGTGGCATACCCTTTGGAGTATCATAAATCCACAAATCTCCCGATTTCAATCGTGGAGAATGTCAATACTTAGTCCACTCAACATTTAGAGTTGGTTACGGGGTCAGAAAAATGAATCAGCAAAAAAGAGTGGTCATCCCGACGGTAGTACAAATATTGGCAATTGGGGATGCAAATGCTGAATTTGTATTTCCACAATTGGAAAAGATGCCAGGTTTTGGTCGCGAAGTTGTTGTGCCTGAAATGCTGACTCGGGCTGCAGGATCTGCGGCGAATTTTGCCCTTTGTGCGGCTAGCCTTGGTGTCAAAACAGGATTTGCAGGTCGTCTAGCGGTTGACCAATTTGGCGAAGTCGTGTTGAAAGCTTTTCGAGAGGTTGATGTCGATACTCAATGCTTACGACTCGCCGAGGATTCCTCGACAGGAGTCACAATTGCCATGATACGCGAAGATGGTGAACGGGCTTTTGTCACCTTCAAAGGAACGAACGCCCAACTCCAACTGGATGACCTTGAAGTATGTCTCAAACAAGATCCACCACCGCGATGGGTTCATTTAGCTGGGTATCACCTTCTAGATGCTCTTCAAGGTCGACCTTTAGTAGAATTATTAAAACTAGCAAAATCACGGGGAGCAACAACATCTTTCGACACAGGCTGGGATCCTGCTGACTGGTCAGACGATACTGTTGAAGAGGTAAAAGAAATTCTTCAATTTGTTGATGTGTTTTTTCCAAATGGTGATGAAGTCAAGGCGCTAACAGGTGAGCGTAGTCCACGGAAAGGAGCTCAACTACTCATCGAAGCTGGAGCTCCTGCTCTCGTAGTAAAACTAGGCAAGAAAGGCTGTTTGTTAGCAACAAAACGTGATCAACATCATATACCTGCCTTCGATGTTGAGGTTCAGGATACTACAGCGGCCGGTGATGCCTTTGATGCTGGCTTTGCTGTGAGTATGATTTCTGGAGCCACTATGGGTCGGGCTGCAGTCTTCGCCAATGCGGTAGCTGCTTTACGAGTATCCCGACAGCCTGGCCAAACGCTATTTCCTAACCTTCAAGAAACGACTGCATTTTTGATGCGGAAGCGGCCATTAGAGACTTGAAAAGACCTGACGTCCACCAACATAGGTTTCAAGTACTTTCAAATTCCGTAAGTTCTCAGGTTTCAGGGTGAAGGGATCTCCGGAAATGCGTATGAAATCAGCTAGTTTTCCGAGGGCAAGCGTTCCTTTATCTTGTTCTTCAAAACTGGCATATGCTGCATCAGCAGTATAGAGTCGAATTGCCTCCTCCACAGTAATTCGCGTCGCAGGGTTAGGGTGTGTCACAGCCGAATAGATTCCATAAATCGGGTCCATCGGCATACAATCAGATCCAAACGCGATTTTGATACCGGCATCTAAAATTTTCCGGAAATTGTTTAATTGCTGAGCACGTTCCGGGCCCAGACGGGAATAATACATCTCTCCGGGGAGTCCCCATCGATGCACAAAATTCGGTTGTTGGAGTAAAAGTATATCCAACTTTTTCACTCGGTCGATTAACGGTTGTGTAAGAAATTCAGCATGAATGATATTGTGCCGAAGTTCTTTCACGAACTTAGCTTTGCTCACTTGTTCATGCGCTCTCAAAACCATGTCAATCCCCCGGTCACCGATAGCATGAGTACTCACTTGGAGCCCCAATTGGTTGGCAGTTTTGAGAAGAAATCGATAATCCTCTTCATCGAAGAGTAGGAGGCCATCAGATTCTGAGTGGTCTTGGTAAGGTTGAGAAAGTGCTGCGGTTTGGGCTCCGAAGGATCCATCTATGAAAACCTTCACACCGCCTAACCTGAAGTATTCGTCTCCTAGTCCGGTAGGTAAGCCTAGCCCTGCAAGCTTATCCAATAGTTGAGTTTCAAGATTGGCATACACTCTCACGGTAAGTTGTTGTGCTTGTCGGACTTTAATGAACGCTGCAACGGTTTGTAACTGTTGGCGGTATAGATTCTCATGTACGGATGTGACACCAACGCTGTTTGCGAAGTGACATGCAGCAATAATAGATTGAGCCAAATCTTCCTCATCGGTTTCTAATTTCCTAGTATCAATGGGAATATCCCGGAGAACTCCTGTTGGTTCACCAGTGTCATTGTCTTTGTCAACTCCTGGATGCGTTGCATCAATGTCTAATTGCCTAAGCGCTGCTGAATTTGTGCTTACTAGATGACCACAAACTCGAATCAACACGATTGGATTATCAGGAGCAATCAGGTCTAGGTCATCTTTTGTTATGTAACGAGGAGTTGTCCATTTGCTTTCATCCCAGCTGTAACCTAATATGAGCTTACCAGGTGGACTCTTTTTCACCCGTTCTCCAACTAATTGAATAGCTTCTTCTGCGGATGTAGTGTCGCCAAGATCCAGGTGAAATAATTTGCGACCAAGTCCAGCCAAATGGGCATGAGTGTCAATGAATCCCGGAAGCACCGTATGGCCTTTTCCATCAATGATATCTTTGGCATTCTCAAAAAGCGGTTTCAATTCCTCCTCTGAGCCAAGCGCGATAATCCGTCCATTCGTAACCGCCATCGCTTCAGCTCTAGGCATAGCAGGATCCATGGTGATGATGTTAACATTATGAATAATGAGATCAATCTGAAATGGCAAGTTATTCTGACTCCTTGCGCCTCTTATGGTTCAGATCTTTTTCATATTTTATTCGGACGAATAACAAAGTTACTCATAGCATGCAAGAATGATAAATAGAACATGGACCTAATAGAAGAAAATTCTGAAGGTGAGTAGATAATGAAAACAGGAAAAAAGGTTGCCATTGGGATCATCATCATAGTAATAATCTCCGCTGGAATTTACCTCGGATTAGCATTCCCCTCTGCGGTACAATCGACGCCAGTTAGTCTTACTGGGGTTCTTTCTTCAACGAATATTCCAGGAGCAATCAATTGGCCAAATTCTCAGATGCAGGTTATTATAACACTCACGTCCGTTACTGCCGTCTGGGGCTATGAAATTCGAGATGCATCGAATACCGTGCTCAATGCTTCACTTTCTATTGATACATCAACAACAACCGTTACGACTCCATGGCTCGATATTACTGGTACCTACACCATTACGATTGTCTGTGCTCTAGGAAGTCTAGAAGGCACAGTAACCGTGTATGCTCGTGGTTTTCCGTTCATCACGCCATAAGTACGAAGAGTTATTTCTTCTTGTGCCTTCATCAATCTACAAGTTCTCTAAATCATTCAGGTGTAATAAGGTGGAGGAACCTAGTAACTGGGTTGTTATAATTCGAGGCGAGGCCGAAGGACAAGAGATTCGGGTGGCACTCGATTTTCAGGATGCAGAATCCCTCCTTTCTCCATCTACGGTGGTCGTAGGTGAATCCTTTCTTAATCAACTGTTAGAATTAATTCGCCAAAACGATGAATGGGCCATTAAAACTGTCATCGAAGAAGTGAGAACTCCTCAGGAAATTACTCTCACCCTGGATACACCATTATTCGTAATACTTACAAAAAGTCATCCTCGTGGACTATCAGCTGGAGCGCTTTTTATCACCGAAGACTCTGGGCTCGAAAACAGTGAATCACAAACCGCCAAAGCTCCGTATACTGAATCATCTCTTCTAAATGCAACGACTCGTTTCATCTTAGTGGGCCTCTCACCCGTAGGTTTCGCTGCAGCATGTGGTGAAGATAAACGTCTTTTCACGCGCTTTATCTCCCGTTTGCTAAAGCGGCCTCACCGGTTTACTGAAGTTTCGCTACTTCTTCCTCAGAAGATTCGTACCTGAGCGTGGTTCAAGATTTTTCAGCTTTAATTACAAGGAAGAATGGCACACGTCTTTCGCGTTCAAAAAACGGTGCGTCCGTTGATGGAAGCGGTTCCTCGAAAGCTACTAACTGAAACCCTGATTCGATAACCGTATTAACATAGGTACTTATTGTTCGATGGAAGAAACTGAACTTCTTTGGAAATCCCTCTCCTGTCCGACTATTCCATCTTATCTGGAACTCTTTTTCAGTGTGATAATTATCAGTTTTAAAATATTGCCCTTTTCGCCGACCTGTTGTAGGATCTTTTTCTCCAAGTTCCCATTGGCCAGGTCCATACACGTTGAATGCAGGATGGACAACTGAAAAGATGAGAAAACCTCCTGACCGTAACACACGATGAAATTCTTGAAGGCTGCTTTCTAAGCAATTCACATTGAGAAGTACAAGATTGCAGAGAACAATGTCAAACTGGTTTGCCTGTATATCTTCTAACTGGCAAATGTCTCCGACAAGATATGTAATATCGAAGTTTTGGGAGCGTTGTTTGGATTCTGAAATCAGGCTAGGAGAAAAATCAACCCCAGTAACTTTTGCGCCTTTTTGTGCATACAAACGCGAAAGGTAGCCTTCTCCACAACCAGCATCCAGAATGTATTTTCCTAGCACATCTCCCATTAGCCGTTCAATGCATGGGTTGAGAATCTCACGATGATGTGGGGTGCCTTTCTCCGCGATTAACTTGGAATAAGCCCTCGCATTAGCCTGCCATTGACTCCGAAGATTGGTGGTCATATTCCAGTTTTGTGGATAACGATCTATTAGACTGTGACGTCTAGACTCTTTGTCATGATCCCGGGTGTTCAGCTTCACTGTCAACAGAAGCGACGAGCCTTCCCGCATACCGATTAATGGCGAGTGTTAGAATCTGCATGATGAAAGTGATGATAATCACTCCGAGAGCAATCCAAACGGTTAGTAATCCAATCTCGTAGAAGAACACTCCAGTCAATCCCATTGAGGCTAGCCAGGCGACACCCCATGAATCTAGGATGTATTTCCAAAACAGATAATATCCATAGATTCCTGCAACTAACACAAATAGCACAGAAATCGCAAAGAGTGCAAGAATGGTTTTTGTCGCTGAATCGTCAGCATCGATATCACCGACGCCTTGCCCAACAATGAATTTTCTTACTCCCCGATGGAAGCGAAGGAAGATTCCGAGCAACCAAACGAAGACAAGAAATGCAAAGCCACCTGCGAGTAATAAGACGAATATAAAGATGTCTTCATTGGCTACTAGGTATCCCCAGATGCCAGATAGCATGAGCAAAAATACAATACCCGCTCCTAGAAGTATCAGAAACGAGAGAAGTTGCAAACCGAAGGTTATCGATCCAATTCCACCGAAGACGCGATCCCAGTCAAATGAACGCTTTTCCTCTTTCGTTGTAGTCATAATTATCACAGTGTTGAAGTGTTAATCCACTACTAACTGCGGTTTGGTCGAAAAAGATTTGCTTTTCTCTTATAGAATGAATAAAAAGCTCCTAGCCGCCTTCCAGAAAAGAAAAAACAAGGCACACATGTCATTATCACTTGGTTCTAGAATCAAGTCTTCCTTTCGTATGGTTCCTGGAATTAGAACTGGTTAAAACGCTTTTTCCAGCTCATCAACAATTTTGGCGTAGCGTTTATGAACTTCCTTACCACCCAAGATCTCGTCGAATCGCTCGAAATCAGCTTTCATCTTGTCTTTCTCTTCTTTACTAAGAACACCCACCATTGCTGGAAAGACGTCGTCTTCTTCCATCTTAAAGTGAGGTTTCATAATCTTGAGATAATTATTCACTGCATCTAGTATTTCTTCCCGAGCATCGGGATCTCCACGCCGATAGGCTCGGATGCCTTTGTGCATCTCATTGGCGTAGTCAAGACCTTCAATGTGCTCTTCAATGAGGACAGCGATGTTATCTTGTACATCGTCTGACAGTTCCTCATCGTGCTCACGCATTTGATCAAATAAGATGTCTTCCTCTTTGCTATGATGTATCACATCAGCGTAACCGCGAATGAAATCAACGATCTTCCAGAAAACGGTGGCAGGTACTTCTTCTTTATCCTCAAGCTTATCGCGGACCTTCTCAATAATTTCGAAAACTCTGTCAACCAATTTGTGTTCTTCAAGTAGGATGTCAATTGGGTACATTGGAGGGCACCTCCAGTTCCAAAGTGTACCCACCTTGTTCACATCCTCTTCAAAAAACTTGCCTCTCTGCAACATGGACACAACTTTTAGTCTAAAACCACACATCAGAGTCTCTATAGGAATTATTGTGAAAGTGTTGGTAGTTCATTATGGCAGTGCCTCCCGAGCTTTTTCTTGCTGGTGTCTTCATGGGAATCACAGCAGCGGCGCTATTCGGTATCTCTAATGTTGTCTATAAATCACAGAGTGCTGAAATCCAACCGACAGCAATCAATGCATTCAAAATGTGGATTGCGCTTCCAGTCATATTTGTTACTGTATTTCTTCTGCTCTACCCAACGGGGTTCAACGTTCCCCTCACTTCAATTCCTTTTCTGGCTGGGTCAATCATATTTGGAGCGGGACTTGGTGACTTGATGTATCTAACAAGCCAGTCGCGTATTGGCGTTTCGCGAGCATTTCCAATTGCCATGATTTTTCCCCTTGTCACCTATTTGTTCTCTATCATCTTTCTCGGTGAAGCCTTACGAATTATCCGACTTGCAGGGGCTCTTCTTGCGGTAGTAGGAGTGAGCCTCATCACGAGAGAACAGGCAAAACAAGAAGCAGCGTCACAAAGTTTGGAATCTGAGGTTCAGAAAAGTTGGGATAAAATCGGTATAGCCCTCGCGGTACTCGCGGCGTTCTGTTGGGCGACGGCAACTGTGATTCTGCAAATCGGTCTAATTGGAGTGGATCCAATCGATGCCAACCTGATTCGAATCACGGTTGGTTCGCTTTTTCTTCTTCCGATATTTCTCATTGCTCGTAAGCGTGGAATGCCAAAGCCGACTAAACGGGCATCAAAAATCGTACTGGTTGCTGGGTTTTTCGGAATGGGTATAGGTTCACTTTTGTATGTTTCCACGGTGGCAATTACGGGAGCGGCTGTTACTTCAGTTGTTGCTGCTTCAGCTCCTTTATTTGCCCTTCCCTTGGCGATCTTCTATTTGAAAGAAAAAATTACGCCACTGATTCTCTTGGGAACACTGTTTACTGTGCTAGGAATTTGGCTTGTAATCCTCGGATTTTAGAAATCGTTGACCAATTCACAGGAATGGTGTCAATAAACATCATGCTAGTTGGAGTGGAAGAAAAAGAGGAATGGCAGTTGAGTGGGATTTCACCATCAACTGCAATGGTGGATCACTTCTTCAAATGTTTGAGAAACACGTTGTGATGGTCTTCTTCATCAGCTAAAATTCCTTCAAACAAGCGACGGGTGACAAAGTCTTGCTCTTCATCAGCCTGTTTGATTATGGTTCGATAGAGTTTAATCGCTCCTTCCTCTGCTTCGAGAGCGATTTGAAACATTTCACGTGGAGTCTTTCCAACTGTAATTGGATCTGGTTCAGTTGTGGGCTCTCCACCGAGGTAGTCTACGCGTTCTGCGATTTCCTCGGCATGTTTCATCTCGGTTATCGCGATTTTTTTGAATATATCTCCATGTGATTCTGATTCCATTCCAGCTATCTTTACGTGGTTCCACATGTACTCAACTGACACTCGTAATTCCCGGGCGATTCCTTTATTTAAGAGGTCAAGTAGCTTCCTGCTAGCCATTTTGATCCGTGCTCCATCATGTTATTTTTCTAAGAGTCCACTGAAAGTGTTGTGATGGTCTTCTTCATCTGCCAAGATGTCTTCGAAGAGTTTTCGTGTGACGATGTCACCTTCATCGGATGCGGTTTTGATGATTTCTCGGTAGAAGGCGATTGCCCCCTCTTCTGCTTTCTTATTAAGGCTGAGCATTTCTTCAGGTGTCTTTCCAACAGTGATGGGGGCTGGTTTCGTTGTGGGCTCTCCACCGAGGTAGTCTACGCGTTCTGCGATTTCCTCGGCATGTTTCATCTCGGTTATTGCAACTTCTTTGAGGATGCCACCTACTGATTCTGAATGCATTCCATATATCCGAACGTGTTGCCACATGTATTGGATACTAACTTGAAGCTCCATTGAGATTGCTTGGTTTAACATATCTATGAGCTTTTTACTCGCCATTGTCCTATCACCTCAAGTCAAGTGATTGGAAAACGATAGGGATGCCTTTTCTATAAAGGCTTTCGAATTACTGTGGGATTATTGGTGAATGAAGAAATGCAGGGATTATTTTTCTCGGCTTCCAAGCCGACCATCAAGCATGAATAAAGCGCCTTGATTATCACCAATCATGCGAAGAAGATCGGCTACTTTTTGGGTTTGTTCTTCTTCTTCAACCTGCTCTTCATAGAACCAATTGAGCAATGGAATAGCTGATTTATCACCCAACTTCTCTGCGAGTTTTCCTATCTTGAAGATACGTTCCGTTACAATCTTCTCATGCTCGTAGGCATTTTCCCATGCAGCCAAGGGCGAATCCCATTCCCTGGTTGGACCTTCAATGGTTTTAAGAATCACAAGTCCTGCACGATCCGAAATATGTTCCCAGAAACGCATGGCGTGTTCGTATTCTTCACTAGCTTGGATTTTCATCCAGTGAGCCATGCCATTCAAATTAATGGATTCGAAATAGGCTGCCATCGAAAGGTAGATGTAGCCTGAGTAAAGTTCAAAGTTAAGTTGATCATTAATTGCTTCTTGAAGCTCTTTGCTAATTTCCATGTATCATCACTTCTATAATTTTGATAAATTGATGCAAGCGATAATACTTCTGCTTTATATTTGTAGTGAACTTCGCACACCATCCTCCTTGTTTTCTGACTCCGATTTTTTTTAATTAGTTCAATACTCTTTTAACACAGAGAAATCTAAACAGTGTTGAGCACAATGAAAGCCCTAATTATCATCGATATGTTAAATGACTTTGTCACGGGTTCACTCAAATGCGACCGAGCCCAACGAATTATCCCCAATATTCGTACGCTCATCGACAGTTTCCATAAAAAGGCACTTCCAGTGATCTTTGCCAATGACAGCCATCTGGATACTGATTTTGAAATGGCTAAGTGGGGACCCCATGCCATTGAAGGCACAGAAGGTGCCGAAGTTATTCCCGAGCTTACCCCTGAAGAAGAGGATATTGTAATCGGAAAACACGTATACAGTAGCTTCTTCGAAACTCCATTGGATTCAGTATTACGAAGTCGAAAAGTTGACACGGTTGTCCTGACCGGTCTCCACACCCATTTATGCGTACGGCACACGGCCGCTGATGCATTCTTTCGAGGTTACAAAATCCTCATTCCTGAAGATGGCGTGGACTCGTTTACAGCTGAAGATCATGAATCCGGATTAGCGTATCTCAAAGAATATTATGGTGCCAAAATTACTGACGCAAAATCCGTCCTCAAATAAGCCTCGAAATAAGGCTATGAAGCATTAGAAGAATTCACACATTATTCACTGTGAAGGGAGGCACTAGCTTGTTCTAGTTTAGGGCTGAGTTTAACAGGGTAGATTGGGGAATCGGAGAGTAATCGATAGGGTTTAGGTAATCGGTTGATTTGTTGTGTACAGTATGCTCGACTTTCTTTTAGGGTCGGGAAGTTATATGTTAGACGTCCTTGTTCAATGATGGGGATCAATATGGGTTCTGCATCAGCAATCGGCTCATCCCATCTTGAAATTACATCACGATTAAACAGGCTATCGTCGTCTAAAAGGCGATTAATCTGCTTGCGATAAGGTACCAGAATCTTATCTGCACTGAGTTTAGTCTTTGGAATAGCATGACCGTCTTTTCCGATGCGTTCGACGAGTTTATACACGCCTGGTAGCGCTGAAACTCCTCCCTCTCGGGTAATGGGATTGAAGTTAGCACCTGTAACTAGCCGGGTTCCGACACCAAATCCATCAATCGGGGCCTTTTCCCGAATCATCTCCTCGATTCGATATTCATCAAGATCACTACTTACGAAAATCTTCACATCTTCAAATCCAGCCTTGTCCAATATCTTTCGGGCTTCAAAACTAAGGGGCACTAAATCTCCACTATCTAATCGTATTCCTTGCAATCTGTATCCCTGGTCTCGGAGTTCTTTACCAATAATGATGGCATTTCGCACTCCTTCTAGCGAGTCGTAAGTGTCGACCAGAAGAATGGTGTTATGTGGGAAAGATTTACTATATTCACGAAATGCCTCAAGTTCGGTTGGACGATTCATGATAAAGGCATGGGGCATCGTGCCAATATACGGAATACCCCATTTCTTACCAGCCAATACTAGCGATGTACCAGTCGCACCTGCTAAATAGGCTGCCCGGGCTGCAAGAATGGCGGCATCACGACCGTGAGCGCGTCGGGCGCCAAAATCCACTATGGTTCGCTGGTCTGCAATGTCAACCATCCTTGCAGTTTTCGTAGCCACAAGTGACTGGAAGTTCATAACGTTAAGCAAATACGTTTCAAGAATTTGGACTTCAATTGTGGGGCCGGTGACATTGATGATTGGCTCATTTGGAAAGACAATCGTTCCCTCAGGCACCGCATGAATGTCTCCACTAAATTTGAAGTTCATGAGGTAGTCTAAGAACCCATTTCTGAAATCCGGACCTGAAGTTGCTTCCAGCCATCCCAAATCTTTCTCTTCAAATCGCAGATTCATGATAAAGGCGATGACTTGTTCAAGGCCAGTAGCAACAAGGTAGCTTCCAAAGGGTAACCGTCTGACAAAATATTCTTGCGTGACGACGGCATGATTGTCATAATCGAAGTCGGTTTTCGCACTGGTTAACTCATAATAATCTAAAAACAGAGCCAGCTCGTTTGGTGTGATTAATCCTAGCTTTGGTTGTGGCATGCCATTTACCTCCAAGAACTCCAATGACTACGCCTAGATGCGGGGTTGCCCGTTCAAAAGCGTTTAGGCAAAGACCCCGTAGTAAGACCGTGGAGTATTTCCGTTTCCTTATGAAAAGGCTTTTGACAAAACACGCGCATTATCCCGTTTAGGAGGAAAACTTGTGTCTTCACGATTACAAATTGGTCAATCCGCCCCACCAATCAAACTCTATGATACAGACATCGAACAACGAACACTCAAAGAATTCAAAGGACAAATTGTTGTCCTTGCATTCTTTCCAGGCGCTTTTACTGAAGTCTGCACACGAGAGTTATGTCATTTCAGAGACTCCCTAGCCAACTTCGAATCCATGAATGCACAGATTCTAGCTATCAGTGTAAATGATCCTTTCACTAATCGCGCCTTCAAGGAACAAAACCGGCTCATGTTCCCAATCCTTAGTGACTACAACCGAGTAGTCGTCCGTGCCTATGATGTCGTCCAGGATGGATTAGGAAAACTCAAAGACTACACAGCAGCTAAACGAGCAGTATTCGTAATCAGTCCAGAAGGGTTCATTCGATGGAAATGGATAACGAATAATCCCTTGGTAGAACCACCCTATGGTGAGATCCAACACGCAGTAGATGACCTCGGACGCACACGAGCAGAATCAGAATAGTCGACTATTCTAATTTTCGTTATCTAGGCTTTTTCGGAACCTGATAATCCAATCGTAACGTTTTCGACTGGGATCTTTTTTCCAGATTGATTAATGGCGATTTCCACAATTCGCTGAAGCCCAGAACAGCACGGGACTTCCATCTTCACGACAGTTACATTCTGAATCGCATTCTGCTGAAAAATCTGTGTCAATTTATTTACATATCCTTGAGCATCATCAAATTTCGGGCATCCAAAAACTAACACTTTCCCAGGCAAATATTTCTGTTGAAACTCTGGGTACGCAAAGGGTACACAATCGGCTGTCAACAACAGACTAGCATCTTTGAAGAAGGGTGCTTTGATTGACACCAATCGCAATGCAATGGGCCATTGGCGTTGTCCAATAGGCACAACTTTTCCTTCTATCCGAGTTGCTGTTTCGGCTGCAGAAGCATCCACAACCACGTCACAGGAGGCACAGTCGGTGGTTTTCATTTTCCCCAAATGTTCCTCAACTGCTGCATGGTCAAAATCTGGTGCTTCACGGTGGATAATTTTGAGCGCTCCTGTTGGGCAATGACCTAAACAAGCTCCTAGCCCGTCGCATAAGTCATCTCGAATTAATCGAGCCTTCCCGTCGACTATTTGCAGGGCCCCCTCTTCACAATTGGGAATACATTCCCCACAGCCGTTGCACAGCTCTTCATCTATTTCGATAATTTCACGAACAGGCATGTTAACACTGTTAATTTTATCTACTTTTAATTCGTTCCGAATTACCAATCATATTGAAAATCAACAGTTCTCGCACTCAACAAAAGAAAAAAAGAGAAGAGATCCGCCCGACCCCGCTGGACGAACGGATGCTTGGAACCGGATCACCACTATGTGGTTTAAGCTTTTTTACGGCGACGCACGAGGAAGACCGCTGTTAAACAGGCAACCACACCGATAATTACGGCTTCCCATGGAAATCCAGGGATACCAGGCGGTGCTGCTTGGCCAATGTTTGAATAGGCGGTGTACACTGGGTCGTGTTCGATTCGATACCCGCCGAAACGTGGGAAGGCAATTGCGTACCAGAATGCTTGAGCTCCATAGAGTGTATTAGCATTGTCGTAGACATCGCGTGGGCCGTCATAGAACAGCTGTAGGGTAGGACTTACTGCATAAGCGAAGACGGAGAGAAAGTCCGCAGAAATTGGTAGTTGCCAGGCAAGAAAGAGGAGGTCACTAAGTACTGGCGAGAAGATCCAACTGATAGCAGGTAGACCTGATTCAACAGTGGTGGAATCTGTCTCGTTGATGAGGTCGTATGTACCTCGAACTCCTACAGCAAATGCACGTTCATTGCCTGCAGGATCTGTGGTAACGTTGGCAGTAATCCAATCCGCTGCTGGCATAGGAGTGGTTGTTCCTTCTTCGACCCAATAGTTGGAGCCAAAGACCGTCACAAAGTGAGCGGCCCCCACGGTGACGTTTGTGAGAGCTGCGTTGATTTCCGCAAAGTCACTGAAGGTCTGACCCAAGGCATAAAATGCTTGGACTTGACCAATAGTGTAGAAGGTTTCTGCGGTAATCTCACCCGTGTCTGTGTCAACTTCAATGTCGTAGGTGAAAGTCAGTTCACTGATTTGCACTTCGAAGAGTGGAAGATGGAGAGAAGCTAAGAATTCGACAAGCCCCGTTTCGATGGGGATGACGATTCGGCAGTACAGATTCTCGTAAGTCACACCAAATCGGTAATGTCCTGGTTCAGGATTGGTCACTTCAACGGCACTAGCAACAGGATCAGCTGTGCGGTTACCACCATTCCAACCGAAGGGAACAAGGAACCATCTTTCTTCAGCGCCATCAACAACATAATTCAAGTTACTGTCATTGAAAGCGTAGAGGAAGGCAAAGACTGCCCCAGCAAAGATTTCTTTACCGGACGGAGTCGTGAAGTGCATCGCAAACAACTGGTAAGGAAGTGTTGAGTTGGTGTCTTCTGAGTAGTCATAAACATCACCAAGAGCTAATAGGGCTGCATGAAATCCGCCCGTTCCACCATAATTGACGTAGCTCATGATGATCTCTGCACTATCATTAGTTGCATCATCCGTGAATGTTTTCTCAACGGTCCAATAATCCTCAGTGAAAGTGTGGCCGTCAAAGATGGCTGCTTCATCGCCTGGATTATAAGTTTCTGGGGGGAGTGCTTGGGTTGTCGCTGGAGAGAGAAGTACGAATGCAAACATTAGAAACACTGCGGGAAGAATTTTCCATTTTAGTTTCATTTTTTAGCTCACCCAAACCGCTTTGGGTTTGATAAAGCTCGTTAGTTTTCCCTCTCAAAATGCGAATTTAAAGAAGCTGATAAGTTTAGTTTTCTATCTAGAAAACTGCGGTTAACTAAGAAATCGGTAAAAAATTCGTGTAGTAGTCCTCGACCACTTATGCTCGAATAACCCAAGATCTAGTATATTGGCCAAAGAACCGGAGAAAACCCGCTTTACGCGATTTTATCAGACCAACAAGAAGATCAAAAGGAAGAATGAGTACTTTTGTCAAGGCGCGAATGGCTGCAGCATGGGGTATCATGCGAGCCCCACCAACTTGGATAATTTGAACACCAAGCATCATCTTACCAATTGTTTGCCCTCGATACCCTTCCATAATTGTAAAATACATCCACAAAATCGCTAGTACAAAAGCTCGGATTAACACTACAGTCAAATCGGGAGGGTATAACACCATCATCTCAATAATTCGCGTTAAAAAAACAGGTACTGGTATACTCCAGAGCCACCAAGCGGGTTCAAAAATTAGCGAAGATACATCTGCTGCGATGAATAAAAGGGACAGAATCAATGCAATATCAATGAAAAACGCTATTGTCCGACGAAATGCGAAGAATCCTGGTCTTTCACTTTTTGGAGTTTTAGTACCACTTAATCGACCTTCAAGCTGTTGCCACGTGCGATAAAGTTTCAATCCTTCTTTTGAAATGCGATATTGCCCTTCCACTTGGGCTAGAAAAGGTTCCAATTTCTGTAAATGGAAATTCAGTTTTCCACTTGAAATATTTACTCGAGTTAGGATTTGTGAATACGAGATATCGGGATGAGAATAAACGGTTTCGAGGATTTGACGGCGTAATGGATGTCCAATGGCTGTGAGGAATTCGTCAAGGTCTGTCATTGGTCAGCTCATCCCCGTCAAATCATGATTTGGTAGCTAGCTACCGATACTATCCTGGTTCTATATTCCCTGAAGATGATACGCCTTTATACATATCGTCACAAATCTGAGGGTCGTTGAGGGTTTCGGTAAACAAAGGACGGGGAAATCGCATTGGAGAGCACTCCATAGAATTAGATTCATTTTTGATTGGTGTGGTTGTTTTTCGTTCGCCCATTCGCTCGGATGACTTGAAGAACTACAATGATGAGGGCGATTAACGCGATGCATCCCAAGATAACTAACCCAAGGGGACTGGCGAATTGTCCTATATTCGAAAATGCAGTATACACAGGGTCGTGTTCAACACGATAGCCATTGGATTCGGGAAATGTGATGCCAAACCAAAAGGCGGCCGTATTGAAAATCGTATCTGCATGATTCAACACATCGAGTGGACCACTGAAGAGATTTTGTAGATAATCACTCATAGCATATGCAAAAATACTGAAGATAGTCGCTGAAATTGGTAATTGCCATAGCATTAGGATTAGGTCAATTGGCTCTGGAGAGAGAATCCAACTGTACGCGGGAAGATTCGATTGAATTGTTGTATCAGGATCAGTAGTTTCATTGATGACATCGTAGGTTCCTCGTGTTGTCAGAGCAAAGGCTCGTTGTCGTCCTCGCAAATCCGTTGTGATGTTGGCTAAGGATTGGTCGGTTCCACTGACTGGAAGTCCACCTGCTGTACGGACGTAGTATCTCGGAGTTAATACGATGCCAAGATGTGCGACACCAATTCCAATATCACCTAAGGCTTCATGAAAGTTGGGAACTGATGTCCCTAGAAATAGAAATTCAGTGACCTGTCCAATCGTATAATATGTCTCCGTGGTAATTTCTCCTGTTTCACGATCAATCTGAATATCATAGATTACTGTTAATTCACTGAATGTGATTTCAAATAACGGCATGAGCAAAGTTAGTAAAAATTCCCCAGCATCGTTGGCCGAAATCAGTCGTCCATACAGATTTTGATAACGAATGCCAAACTGGTAGTGGTCTTCAGATAGTTTCGTTACAGGAATCGCTTCGATGCTCAGAGGGGCTGTAGAATTGCCTTCGTTGAAACCATATGGAATGATGAAGAACCGGTTTTCCCCGGGACTTGGCACACCGTTGTGGTCTGTGTCGTTGAACCCGAAGAGGAAGGCCAGCAAGGATCCAGCGAAGACATCCTTGTTATCTTTGGTCGTGAAATGGAGACCAAAAAGCTGGTATGGAAGAGTTGATTGGGTGCCATTTTCGTTTTCTACAACACCCAAGGCGATGAGCATCGCCTGAAAGCTTTTTCCTGCATCTTCGTAATTCAAGTAGCTCGCTATGAACTGAACGGTGTCGTTGTTCTCCGACTCGAAGACGATGGAATCGTTGGTCCACATATGCTCCGCAAAGGTGTGACCAAAGAATTGTTGTTCAATTCCTGGTGTCCAGTATTGAGGAGGAAGTGCCTGAGATTGACCAGGAACAAGAAGGAAGAGTAGCAAAAATCCGAAGAGGGCAAATGATAGGTTTTTAGCGTATCCTTTCATGATTGGGACCACTAAGTAGGAAACACGTGTTCATTACTACCAGCTGATTAGCTGTATTTAAACAAGCTGAAAAGTATAACTTACAACCTAGATAATTCTAGTTGGCAAAAACTACAACTGATGGAAAAAAGAAAGAAGGAGGGGCGAAAGCCCCAGTGTCCACCTAAAGCTTTTCGCCACATTCAGCGCAGAACTTACCCTTTGCAGGGGCACCACAGTTCGGACAGAACTTCTTCGCCTTCGCTTGTGCTTCGACTTGTTTCCGGAGAACCTTTCCACAGTTCGGACAGAACTTGGGCGCCTTGTTCTTGTGGAGTGGAGCTGCTTCACCACAATAGGGACACATTACAGCAGTGACCCCTGCATCTTGTGGTTTCTGTGACTGGCGCATCATATCGGCGAGTTGTGGTATGAGCACTATTCCTGAACCGGCAGCGGCTGCTCCTCCACCTTGACCTAGGGCTTCGGCACTTCGACGCATTGTCTCAGCGGTGAGGACCTGCTGACCAGTGACACCTTGAGCAGCGAAGAAGAGCCGTTCACGGTATTCGGGTTCAGTATCCATGCCGGCAAAGGCCATGTCTAACAATTTCAAACCGTATTCTTCGAATTTATCAGCTAATCGAGTCTTTGCCTTCATGCTGGTCTCATCAAGCCTGGTCATGGCATTTTGAAGTGAATAACCTGACAATTCGTCCATCGCCAATTCGACGAATTTGGATCGAATAAAGGTCGTGGCGTCTTGGGTTGTATAGTTCTCTCCTGCTACGACTTCGTTGACGAAGATTTGAGCGTCGTCGATTTCGTACCAGAATTCTCCATGAAACATGAGGGGTGCTAAATCACGTGTCTGCCCTCGACCGCCAAACTTCCCTTGGAATTTGGTCATGTTGATAAAGATGACTTCAGCAGTAAAGGGTGACTTGTCAAAGCCGGCAATCCTTCGAAGAATTCCTGTGAGAATAGGTACATTAGCTGTGGTGAGTGTGTGACGGCCAACACCCATTACATCAAGGGCTTTTCCATCACGATAAAAGACGGCTGCTTGGTTTTCGCGAACGAGACACTGACTGCCCCATTTCACGAGATCATTAGGCCAACGATAGACCATATCGTCCTTACGCATTTTCTTCCATTCAATAATCTCTGGCATGATTCTTTCTCCCCCTGGAAATCCAGTTGGGGGTTATAGAAGGTTTGAGGTGTCTTTCGTGCCCAGCCTTTTCAACTTTACTACATCACTCAAATTAATTTTAAACGAATGCAAAAAATTTACACCACAATATTTCGAAGAAATCACACTTGTGAAATCCCGCTGACGTATAAAGATTAACCATAGCCACCATTCATGATATCAGCAAATGGCCCAACCGATTTTCCGCTTAAGGAACTTGGTTGTTTTTGGTTAGTAAAGAAAAGAAAATCAGGGTCCAAAAAAGGACCCAGATCCATTTAGACTACTTCAACACCCATTATCACTTGCTCTCGATCTTTCCACTTTCGGCTCATTTCTGAAACCATTTTCCGAAGATCTTTGATGTGTCCAACGGCTTCATCAGGTGCATCTTCAACAAGCGTTAGAGTGTCACTACAACGCCGGTCAAACTCTTGAACCTGTTCAGTGAACCATGTGTCAAATCTGAGCATGTTCATGAGGTCATCTTCTTTAATTTTGATAGCATCGAAAAAGGGTCTGTATCCATAATCTGCATGTTCAATTTGACTGATGATTTTTTCAGTCCGACTCATTAGAGAATCAACAGTACGGTAGGCATATTCAATTTCTGCATCAACGACAGCTACTCGGATGTCTTGAATGGTATCTTGACAGCTACGAAGACGGTTAACTATTTGGTCACGAAGGATTCGATCAGCGTTGCGCCGTTCTTCCTTAATCCGGTATCCCCGCCATCCTGGGATCAATTTCATAATTTTTTGTGTAAGGGTGCGTTCGTCATCGACTTTTTCCATAATAGAGGGTTTATCATCATCTCCCAACGGGAGTCACCTCGACAATCACTATCTAGGCATTGTGCTAAGGGCTTATAAAATCTCGTGAAGAACCCTTCTTTCTGGTGGGGAGTGAATCAAGATCTTCGAATAGCCCGTTGAGAAACCTAATCATATACTGCGAACCTACAGGTATCGTTTGTATCCAAACAAGATTCAGCGCGAACGAATTCGGAAAAACACGGATGCCTGTCGGTTCGTTTATAACTGGGCACTAGAAACAAAGATGCGTGTGTATGATGAGGACGGCAAGAGTCTGAGCTGGTACGACCTGAACCACCTCCTCATACAACTTAAACAGGACCATCCATTTCTTAAGCATGTCAATTCCCAGTCCCTCCAACAGGCAGTCAAGCGGCTCCACCTAGCTTTCAAACATTTCTTTCAACGCGCCAATCACGATGAAAAAAGGTACGGATATCCTAAATTCAAGAGTAGAAAACAACACAGACAGTCCTTTGATATCCCACAATTCTTTACAGTCGACTTTGATACCCGAAGAGTGCGACTACCAAAGATTGGTCAAGTAAAAACCGTCTTTCATCGAAGATTTGAGGGCATTCCAAAAACGTGCACCGTTGTCTCAACCAACACTGGCAAGATCTTCATCTCTATTGTGGTCGAGGATGGAAAATCTCCTCCCAGGAAGAGAAGAGTCACTACAAAGAGTTCGATTGGAATTGATGTCGGTATCACCACATATGCCACCTTGTCGGGTGGTGAGAAAATCGATAATCACAGGCACCTTCGGTGCGCGCTCATGAGATTACGGTGTCTTCACAAAAGACTGAGTAGAAAGAAAAAGGGATCAAAAAATCGAACGAAAGCTAGACTGAGGCTTGCACGATGCTATGAGCGCGTCACTAACCAGCGTGTGGATTTTCAACAGAAGCTCTCAACACGACTGATACGCGAGAACCAAGCGATCATAATGGAGAGCCTGAATGTACAAGGTTTAATCCGAAACCGTAGACTAGCACGACATATCTCAGACGCGGCGTGGGCTAGCTTTCACAGGATGTTAAAATATAAGGCTGAGTGGTATGGCGTGACATTCATAACGTTAGGGCGGTTCGAGGCAACGAGCCAGCTCTGCTCAGCCTGTGGCTTCAAGTATAACGCGTTAACTCTCTCAGAAAAAGAATGGACCTGTCCTAAGTGTCATAAGCAGCATGATCGGGACTCTAACGCTGCCCAAAACATCAAGATGATAGGATTACGATCCATCATGGCACCGAGGGAACCTCGGGAAGAGCCTGTGGAGCTGTCAGCACTGGCTGAAGCGTCGAAGCAGGAAGCCCCAAGCTTCAGGGCGGGGTAGTTCACAAAATCTTGTTAGTCTCACTGAATCGCTTGCTGGGACTCGTTGTGGACCACTTTGTTGATAGTATCCTCTATTAGTGTGTAGTGAATCGAACCTGTAATGGTTTGGAGGGCTAGAGTCTAGCGTGCTCTTTCCGCGGTTACTCCTCGGGTAACATAGTAGAGCGTGAGTATTCCAAGGATGCCTGAAATTGTCGTTAAGCCAATTGCTGGATAAAAGAGATCCAATCCTGATATCAGATGAATCCCTTGGTATGACAAGAAGGCAACAGCCGCGCCAATTATTGTGAGTATAAACCAAAAGGCTGCAGAGCCTAGAGCCTTCAGTTTGAACCCTGTAGTCCGCGGAATCTCTGTGTAGATTACCCGGCCATTTGAAGCATCGAGTGCAGCCTCGTATGTTTTACCTCCACCCACAGTAAATTGAATGTGGTAGATGGGTACATGTATGTAGGCATGATCTGTAACAACGAAGTTCTCCTTGGCTTCTTCAACTCGTTCCGTTTCCCGGTTAATCCGTGAATAGATGATGTTCTTTGTAGTTCCTATTGCTTGTTGTTTTGCTGCTTCCTCTGATACTTTCGAAAATAGCACGTTGGCGGTATGTTGTTTGGCTTCTTCGAAATTGAAGTAACGACGAGATCGGGTTGCGATAGGATAGTTCACAATTTCTCCTCGAACCTTGGGGCCAGCATAGAGACGAATTTGTCGGGTTTGTTCTTGATGACCCGATTCTGCAACCCACTCCCAGTGAATGCTTGAATATCGTCCTCCTGACTGACCACGGAAACTTGCCTTCTTATCGATGCCCCGATAGGAAACGTCACCTTGCACGGTATAGACCCAATATGGATAGTACGTCATGGAGATCTCTTTCAAGGAAATTTGCTGTGCGAGGTCATTAGCTACGCCAGGCACCTTGACAAGATAGGCTTTGAGTGTGTCCAGTGCGTCACTCTCTGAGTAATTAACTTGGAGAGCAAAATGTTCCTTCATTTTTGTACCATCAGGTGTGAAGGATGTCCCGCAATATGAACAGGTAATGATTGCATCAGTTGGATGGATATCCAGTGCTCCACCGCAATTCGGACAATGTTTCTTTGCCATTTTTTAATCACCCATTTTCTCCATTTTGGATTTATTCACGCTTCTCTGAGCTTATCTTGAACGTTTGCCTAATTGCAAAGGCTGCAATGATAAGGCTAAGGATAACTACGGCAAAGGATAGCATTTCTAGCCCTTGCGGTCTAAGAAATTCAGCTACGAAGTAGGTTCCCACCGTACCGATGAACAGAAAGAGGATGCTGACAAAATACATTGCTGCGCGAAAGGCGGTGGTAACGGGGACTTCGCCTTTCAGCACCTTCTTTGTATAACCATCAATTCCAACTCGATAGGTTTCAGTACCAAATCGATATCGAACGAGCCAATGAGGGACGTGGAGAAGGTAGGAACCGGTTTTTTGGATTCTCGTATGACAATCCCAAATCTCCGTTGCCCTCGAATCAGCCCGGCTTCGATGGTCATCTTCAACATAGGTTTCAGCAATTTCATACGCATCGGCGTCGGTTAATTCGCTATTCAAAAAGAGGGGATTCTTTTCAGCTGCAGTGATCGAATTATAATTGAAAGGTTTAACCTCCCTCTTCGTTACTTGAAGTGCCTTATCCAGCTCACCTTGGCTATAGAATGTGGCGCCACGTCGGCATAGCACATTGATGGAGCGATTCTCATCAAAAGTTCCTTGAATCGGTTCGTATTCGATTTTGGTCCGTGAGCGGCGTTTACCCTGTGAATCCGTATAGTATTCGGTTTCTTGATGTTTTTTGTATCCTTGATATGTCGAGTGTGCGTGCATTTCTTCAACCCAAAAGGGTACGAATCGAAGAATTGCTTCTGTCACTTGAGCTTTACCACCTCGTCCTACCCAGTCAGTGACTTTCTCTCTAACATCTGAAGCGTCAACGGTGGGTTCCAACACGAAGTGATTATCAATTTTATCTCCTTCAATTGTAGTTGTGTATCCACAGTAACCACAAACAATAACCACGTCATCTGGTGAGACGGTGAGAGGAGCATTGCAAGATTGGCACTTCAATGCTGTCATGGTTTCAATAGGCTTAGTTGTGGATTCCATGACTTTTCCTAGGTTACACTTAGTTTATTAGGGTTCCTTGAGGATGCTTCCACACTGCTTCCAAGTTACCGAAAACTTAGTCTAAAACAATTTTAACGATTCTTTGGACTAAATTTGGCTTCAGGCTCTCAGCAAAATTGGAGAGCCCCCAGCTACTTGGTATTGCCGGGTAGCCTCCACCATCTGTGGTGTCATAGTATCCTAGACGGTAAGTCTTGGATAGGACAGTAAGTCCGCTTCCCACTCTTAGCTCTGTTGTACTCCGACTTCCATTGCCTTCATTATATGCTTGAACACGGAGTGGGAGATGTTTCTCATCTTGGGTTGATGAGCGTAATGTCATGAATTTCGGATAATCAAGAAATTTGAGGGCAAAAAGAATTGCCGCCGCTTTATGAGTATCTACTCCAATCAATGCTGCTAAGTCTTTTCCAATTTTTGAAGTATATGCTTCTGAACGTTCTTCAACTGGAATGCCTTCGAGTAATAGCTTATATTTGAGAATCTGTCGAAGATTATATTGAGGCATCTGCTTTATTCGTCGATTTGCATGCCTGTTCCGAGAACGAAATCTTCCTGTGTTTAACTTCCCTACTATGACCATTGCATCAAAATGTTGTGCAATTCTTGTTATAAGATTAACAAATTTGAAAAGATAGTGTGCACGTTTTTTTGCTGACGCAAACAAAAGGGTGAAACAATTAATTCGTCCCAATTGAATCAATTGCAGATTATCATCAAGAATAGCAAAGTCAACATGCCCTGAATTTATATCAAGTGCCATTACACGACTTCTGCTAATAATCTTTGGCGTTATTGTAACCGTAATTCGAACATCAAACCTTTTATCGTTTTCACGGCGCTTTATTATAACTTGATATGGTTTTTGTCCATCTAATATTTCCTTAAATTCAGCATAGTATTTGTCTGGAATGAATAGCGTCGTAACAATCCAGAACCTTCTGCCAATATTAATGCAAGTTTGATACTAGTATTTTCATTAATAACTCGAAGATTGAGATTGCCTTTCTTCGTTTTGTCCCCGCGTGATATGAGGATTGAGTTTCTCCGCTTCGTGTATTCCTCCTGAGAAATTTTTCCTGTCATTCTACTAAATTGATTATTCTTGCCACCAAAAGTAACACCTGTTGAAGGGAGATTCTTCACTGAGTAGATGGCATCCTTAATATAACGGGAATTTAAACCTGTTTTTTCTTGAAGGTGCTTCTCAATCAATGAATATGGAATTCCCTTATTACACAAAGTAAAGGCTAAACGACGTGCAATACAGAATTGTCGCATTAGATCTGTTAATGCTTTTTCCTGAGCAATGGTAAGATCACAGAGATAGCCAGGGATGGTAATTGCAATTGAAGATTGATACTCCTCAATACAACCGGGATGATAGGTTGATTCACAAGGATAACTTAAGGAGAGTTGATGATTGGCCCTCTTAGATGGCATTTCACTACTTTACTTTTGAATAAGCATTATAAATCCCCAAACTTCTCTGCTTCCTCCTTAACTCCAACATTACAAAGAATGCCCTTAACTGTTTCCTCTACTCTGTCGACTCTTCTAAAGCCCCTAAGAGAAAATGAAATGGTTCGACGATCCACATTTCTTACACGCGCCTTGCCTATCAAGATGTACAAGTGTGATATCGTAAGTTCGCCGCTTGATGAGTAATGCATTACATTGTCGACAGTAGCTGTTTTCTGAGGTGTTACCAGGCACATTTCCTAAATAGACATGGAAGAGTTCTGCCTTTTTTCCTAGGGCGTAGGCATGTTCAAGGGTTGAGGTTGGGGTGGGAGTATTCAGGCCATGTTCTCGGGCTTTGTATGCGGGATAGAACGCGCTCACATGCCACGGGACTTCTTCTCCCAGTTCATCATGAATACGATGTGCTATTTGTGCTAAACATCGATTCGAATCATTGAACCCCGGGATTACCAAAGTAGTAACTTCTATCCAAATACCCAGGTCACGTGCCAATTGAGCCGTGCTCCACACTTTTTCCGTATCAATTTTGCATAACTTCTGCACCGCCGTTCGGCAGCCCTTGATGTCTATGTTCATAGCATCCAATCCTGCTTCTGCTAATCGACGTAGCGTTGAAGCTGTCATGTAACCATTGGACACGAATGTGTTATACAATCCCGCGTTATGAGCGATTGGCATAACATCAAGAGCGTATTCGAAAAAAGCGGTTGTAGGCTCATTGAAGGAAAAGCTTGTCCCCTGACAACCGGTTCGGTGAACTTCCTCAATGAAATCCTGAGGTGAGAGGTGGTTACACTGACTAGGATTTGCGTGACGTTTGCTAATACTCCAGTTCTGACACCAGGGACAAGCAAAATTGCATCCCCAGCTGCCTATAGTGAGTGCTCGGGATCCTGGATAAAAATGGAAAAGTGGTTTTTTTTCGATGGGATTAGCACTAATTGAACTGATGTCACCATAGGTAAGGACAATTAATTTGCCATCAAGGTTTTTTCGAGCTCCACACACTCCCCGGTTCCCTGGAGCTATTGTGCATCGGCGTTCACACACACCACACTGAACTTTGTCTGAAGCAAGCTGTTCATAATGGAGGGCAGGGCGTTGGCAAGGATTTGGATTTTGCAGGTTCATTCTATGAGATTAGTTCACAAAGGAGAATTTGAGCCTTTGGGGTCTATTACTCGTCCTTTCTCTCATGTACAGAAGGCTGAAAAAGGGCATTGAATAAAATCACATTGGTGAAGGCGTTATGACTGAAATAAAAGATGGTGACCAAGTTCTCTTCTATTTGGATGCCCGGAGAAATTGGTTACGCCGAGTTGATGCAGGGTCTTCTTTTCATCTCCATCGAGGAATTCTACAATATGATGATGTTATCGGTCAAGAGTATGGCAGTCTGATTTCAACGAGTTTAGGAGTAAAAGTTGCTGCATTGCCTCCACTACCTCGTGATCGTGCGGTGAAGATGGGGCGGCAAACCAATATTGTGTACCCGAAGGATGCTGGATTAATTCTATTGTTGGCTGGTATAGGACCTGGCTCAGTGGTGGTAGAAGCAGGGACTGGTAGTGGGGCTCTCGCCTCCTTGCTTGGATATCACGTTGCTCCTGCTGGTCATGTCTTTTCATATGAAATTCGTGAAGATTTCGCCAAGGCTGCAGCAAAGAATCTGAAGAAAGCTGGGCTTCAAGAATTTGTGACCATTAAACAGCAGGATATTCTTGAAGGGATTACGGAGACGAATGTTGATACCATTGTGTTAGACTTAGCTGTGCCGTGGGAGGTCGTCCCCTTAGCTTATACTGTATTGAAAGGTGGTGGTGTCTTTGTCTCTTTTTCACCCACTATTGAACAAACGCAGAAAACCGTTGACGCCTTATACACCTCTCATTTCACTGAAATCGTTACTCGAGAGCTTATTGAAAGAGAAATCATGGTTCGAAAAGGGAAAACACGTCCAGAAACTCGCATGATCGGTCATACAGGATATGTGACCTCAGCACGGAAGGTGTATCCACCCAAATCAAATAAACCTGAATGAGAGGGACGTTTGATTGGACCTCTTCCCTCTCAGATAGGTTGAACTGAATGATCCTAATCTATCGAAGCCCCACAATTATGACAAAACTGGGCTTCAGGGGCCGGAACTGGTGAACCACAACTGGAACAAAACTTTGAGGTACCAGTAGGCACTGCGGCTTCTGGTGCTGCTTTGGCAGGGACAGCCGCAAGGATGGGATCAAAAAGTGAATTATTCACCAACCGTTCTCCATCACCATGCTCGGGGCATAGAATCCGAACTTTTGTCGATAATTTGCCTGCATGCTGTCCGGTAATTTCAACAGGTTGCCCACACTTTCGACACAAAAGCACATGTTCTCGGATTATTCCACTGGCTGCATCATATAGACTCAAAGGCATCCGATAGACGACTTCTGAAGTGTGTACTGGGCAACGCATATACAGCTTAACCAGATCAGTTTTCGGTTTACTAACACGCGTTATGATTCGTGGTCGACCACATCGTCGACAACTCATTTTCTCTTGAAATTCATCTAAGGACATGAATGTCACGCTCTGGGTTCCATTATCGAAAAAGCATGCTTATAAACAATCGCACCACCCGCTAAACTGGAATTAATCGCTGAGAAATCGTTATCTAAGAACGCTGAATATCTCGGTTTAAGGAGATTGATGCTATGGGTCAGACTACAAAAAAATCGCTGCCTCTTACACCTGCTATGATCATGCAAGCTCGGAAACGGCTTGAGGGAATTGTTTTGCATACCCCTCTTGAATTTTCACCAAACCTTTCTGGTATTAGTGGAGCATCGGTATCTGTGAAATGGGAATGTCTCCAACGCACTGGCGTTTTCAAGCTTCGAGGTGCCTACAATAAAGCTGCTTCTCTTCCCCCGGAAACGGCTGGTCCAGGTGTTGTTACAGCCTCATCGGGTAATCATGGACTAGCAGTGGCCTATGCTGCCCAACAACTAGACTTTCCTGCGACTGTCGTTGTTCCTGAAGAAGCTTCCCAGCTGAAAATGAACAAAATCAAACAATATGGTGCGACCATCCTTCAACATGGTGCCAACTATGATGTTGCTGCAGCTCATAGTGTGGAATTCGCTAAAGAAACTGGAGCGACCATAATACACGCATATGCGGATCCTTTAGTCATAGCTGGACAGGGAACAGTGGGCTATGAAATTCTTGAGGATTACCCGGAGGTCAATGTGGTTGTGGTTCCCATTGGTGGCGGGGGATTAATTTCTGGCATCTCTTTTTGGGTTAAAACGGTGAATCCCCACATCCGGATAGTGGGGGTGCAAACCACTGCGACTCGTGCATTCTATGAAAATTTCAAAGCAAAACGGCTTTTTTATGTACCCGTAGAGCCAACCATTGCCGATGGGCTAGCTGGAAACACAGAACAACTGAATCTTGATTTTGGATTGCAGTATGTCGATGACGTTGTGCTAGTAGAAGAATCCGGGTTGCGTCAAGCGATTCGTTGGACCTTAGAAAACGAACGTCGTGTTCTTGAACCCGCTGGTGTCGTGGGAATCGCGGCTCTTCTTGAGAAAAAAATTCAGCTCGATACGGACGAAAACGTTGTAATTGTTGCCAGTGGAAGCAATATTGATATCGATCTCTTACGCAGTATAATGCAGACTTAACTGAACGCAGAAGAGACTATCCACTAACTTCTCAAGTCTTAATCTCGCTCCACCAAGTAATGCCGCGTTTACCCCATCGGTATTTGCCTCGACGACGATGAGGTCCACCAATTAACTTCGTCGAAATTTCCACAGTTTTCTTATCGATTTTAATAATGTTATAATTCTGACAAGGGCTTCCTCGTAATCTTGGACTGCCACTTGTCCCTGAATAAGATAGCACCATATTCTCAAGACGCCATACCCAGGGATAATGTCGGTGTCCACTTAACACTAGACTCACCCCTTTATGCATTAGCAATTCTAGCAAGTCCCCTGCATCCACCATACTATCTCTCTCTCGACCAGAACGAGGCACCGGAACAAGATGATGGTGTAAAGTAAATATCTTCAATAGATCATCATCAACCTTTGAAAACGCTTTATCAATAAACCCACGCCCATCTCTGCCCACATGTCCCGTGTTTAAGTCTGGCTCGGAGCTATCTACTGCCATTACAAAGACGCTTTCATCCTGATATTCAGCATATCTAGGGCCGAACAGTTCTTCAAACATCAGATATCCTACATTAAACCCGTCATGATTTCCCATCGTTACGATTTGTGGGCAGTTTAAATTCTGCAGTAAATCACGGGCTTCTATGAATTGTTCACGCACTGCATTCCATGTCAAGTCACCGGCCACCACGACGAGATTTGGTTTGATTTTGTTTATTTCTTCGATTGCTGCAACAACCATGTCACGCCGATAACCAGCTTCACCGACATGAAGATCAGAAATTTGGACGATCGTATACTTAGCCATTTTGTTTCATCTCACATTACAACTAATATCTTCAATGACTTAGTATTAAGAAATTTGGATGAAAATTCTTTGAACGTCAAGACCAGATATAAATCAATAACCCTCACTTGTTATCAAAACACTCCGGTGAAAAAAATGGAATTTGGCACACCAGATTGGCTTGAATCCTTCGTTAAAACCCTAAATGAAAATGAAGCATATGAAGACGCTGCCGCAACATGGGAAGGCGACTTTCTTTTCATCGTATGGCCCGACAAAGAAAAAGGAATCAATGAAGAAGTTGTGATGTATATGGACCTGTGGCATGGAAAATGTCGTGGTTATGAAATGCTACCCAACCGTGATGCAAAAGAGACCGCTTTCGTTTATGAAGGAGAATATGCAAATTGGAAAGAAATCATTGAAGGTCGCTTAGATCCTATCAAAGCATTACTGACCCGTAGGATGAAACTAATTGGTGACCGGGCAAAGGTTATGCGGGCAACCCGTGCCGCTAAGGAGCTAGTACGAACCGCTCAGATGATTAAAACAGAATTTCCATAGTTACAATTCGGGATTGTATTTCGTCCCCTATCCCTATTACTTTTCTATGTGAACCGATTATTGGTTGCACGGTGAACTTGGGCTAAGGTTCAGTAGAAGAGTTCATCGTTGACTAAATAACTTTGAGGTAGTTGTAAAGTGTGGTATTTTCGTTCTCCACGGGTTTTCGCTTTTGGTGAAGGTGCTTTAGATTATCTGAAAGAGGTTGAAGGAAACCGTGCCTTCGTTGTGACAGACAAAACAATTGTCAAACTGGGCTTCTTGGAATTGGTGATGGAGAAACTCAAGGAAAGCGGAAAAGATGTGGCAAGCTTTGATGGGGTGACTCCTGAACCACCCGAAGAAGTGGTGCATGAGAGTCTAAAACTAGCTCAGAAGTTCAAGCCTGACCTTATCATAGGATTAGGTGGCGGTTCAGTTTTGGATGTGGCCAAAGTAACCCAAGTCCTATTCGAACACCCTGATCTCCCAATGCTGGAAATTATGCCGCTAACACCAATAACTATCAAGAAAACAACTCTGATTGCCATCCCCACGACATCCGGAACGGGTTCTGATGCAACTGCATCCGCGGTCATTACGAACAGTAAGGAAAAGTACAAAATGGAACTCAACCACCCGGTTTTGATACCACATGTATCCATTTTGGACCCTCTACTCACGAAATCCTTGCCTCCTAAGGTCATTGCCTCCTCCGGAATGGATGCGCTAGCTCAAGCAATTGATGGATATACGGTTCAATGGCGTAACGATTTCAGCAATGGATTAAGCATTCACAGTACTCGAATGATCTTAGAATACCTCCCTCGGGTGTATGAAAATCCTGAGGATTCAGAGGCACGTGAAAAGCTCCATAATGCTGCATCTATTAGTGGGCTTGCCTGGAGTAACTCCTTCTTGGGCATCACCCATTCATTTGGTCATGCCATGGGAGCTATCTTTAAGATGCCCCATGGAATTACGGTCGGGTTGGTTCTTCCGTATTCTATTGAATATGCCATGAAGACTCACTCGGATCTCTATGGAGAACTTGCACGAGCCGTTGGCGTGGCGGAGTCAAGCGATGATGATAAAGTCGCCACCATCAAGTTACGCGATAAGATTGTAAAGATAATGAAGGAATTAGAGGTTCCTCGTAGTCTCAAAGAATATGGAATACCAAAAGCAAAATTCGAAAAGAACTTTGATGATTTAGTCCGCCTGACATCGGAATCCGCTGTGAACATATTCAATTGCCGAGAACCCACAACTGAAGATATGAAACGCTTCTGGCATTACATGTACGACGGAAAATCCATCGACTTCTAAACCACCTGAACGGATTCTACTTCTTGAGGTTATGAATATGGCAAAAAAGGATAGCTACGGTTACACGGGAAAAATTCTCAACGTTGACCTTACAACGGGAACCCTCAAGGATTCACCAACACCACTTGATTGGGCACGACAATATATTGGTGGAGCTGGACTGGCTGCTAGGATGCTCTATCCACTATTAACAGAAAAAATCGAGCCGCTAGGACCTGACAATCCACTGCTTTTAATGGCGGGGCCATTTGTTGGAACGGCTGTACCTAGTTCTGGTCGAATGGCTATCTGTACACGTTCACCTCTCACTCGACTCTGGGGTGAAAGCGATATTGGTGGATATTTTGGTGCTGAAATGCGACAAGCTGGATACGATGGAATTTTCATAAAAGGACGAGCAGAGAAGCCCATTTACCTTTCTCTGCTTTTTGGTAAGGCTGAATTGAAGGATGCTAATCACATCTGGTCACACACTATTTCTGCTACACAACGGCTTTTACGAAAAGATATCGATGAAAAGCGTTTTTTTACCCTTAGCATCGGACCTGCTGGTGAAAATCTAGTCAAATACGCTAATATTATGTCAGAAGGTGCACGAGCTGCCGGACGGATGGGGCTAGGAGCAGTCATGGGTAGTAAGAATCTGAAAGCAATGATTGTTGTGGGAGATCAGCCGGTTCCTGTGGCGAATCATGATGCAATTGTAGAACTCGCGCGGCCTGTAAATAAGATAATGATGAAAGACTTCATGCCCGACTGTTATCGAATAATGGGTACTGCTACTGCTGTGGGTCCTGCGCAGGAAATTGGAGCCATGCCCAACAAATACTTCACCCAGGGTGAATTTCCTACTCATGACAATATCAGCGGAGCAACTATGTCAGAAACACGTTTGGTCGGCTTTGATGGGTGTCATCGGTGTCCAATCCAATGTGGACGGATAGTCAAAGTCTCCGAAGGGAAATTTAAGTTACCACGAGTAAATGGACCTGAGTACGAAACTATTGGTGCTCTCGGTTCGATGATGCTCATAGACGACTTGGATGCTGTGATTAAAGCCGGTTACCTTTGTGATGATCTTGGATTAGACACGATCAGTACAGGTAATAGCATCGGTTTTGCCTACTATCTCATGGACCAAAATAAACTCACTTTCAAAGAGGTAGGAATGAACCTTGTTTGGGGTGACCCTGAGCCTGTTATTAAATTAATACCCAAAATCGCATACCGTGAGGGATTCGGCGCTATTTTAGCTGAGGGAACGCGGTCAATGGGTGAACGATATGATGCAGCGGATTTAGCCGTTCATGTGAAAGGCTTAGAAGTGTCCTGTTGGGACCCGCGTGCTCTTTTCGGTATGGCAACAAGCTATGCTACAAGTCCTCGTGGTGGTACTCATCTCGATGGCGATATGTATATGGTCCTACAGGGACAGGTCATAATGGAACTAGGAATTGACGCTGATGACCCTCAAACCGACGAGGGGATGGGTGAAGTCGCCGCTAAATCGCAAAGTTGGCGACAAGTGTCCAACTCATTGATAATGTGTCAATTCCCAACCTATTCAGTTGATGAAATCACCCAATTCTTCAATTTAGTGGTTGGTCGTAATACAACCCCACAAGAGTTAATGCACATTGGGGACCGCATCATCACTTTAAAACGACTCATTAATCTGAATCTTGGGTTTAAATCTGAAGATGATAGTCTTCCTTCACTACTCCTTCAACCACTTCCTGATGGAGGTACAAATGGTATGGTTCCCAATCTCGAAAAACAACTTAATGACTACTACGCTTATCGAGACTGGGATCGAAAAACTGGGCTTCCATCAGCCGCTGCCCTTAAAAAAGTGGGACTCGCAGATTTAGATAAGTAATGGTTTGTTCATCTTTGAGTTGGCTGGTGCAATGGAAAGTCTTCGAAAACAAAACACTGAATTATTCACACTTCTAGATCGAGTTGCAACTACTCAACATACCGAACTCCTTACTTCACTCCTTGACCAACTTGAACCCTATTCCTCGGGGGAACCTGAACTTCTTCTCATGCCTAATGCGTTTAGTCGTGTCAAAGAATCTTCTGAAGCAGCAGTCGACATGGAAATGCGTGGGAAAACTCCTGAGCCAATCGATTTCGGAGGATTCACCCTGGTTGTACAGCTTTCCTCGAAGGACCATTTTGATACACTATACCTTACTCGTCCATTTTCGAACAAACTCAAAATTACCGCGCTTTCCAAAGAGCCTCCCATTTTCCCCTTTGCTCTTTGGCTCACACTCAACCCGAGTCATCCAGGAATCACGCCTGAAGGCTTCAATCCAAACGGCGCATTTGATATTCATCGTGGTCCTGCTCCGAAACTCCCTGCCAATGTAACGAAGCCCAATGATCTTATCACAACGGCTGTACTCCTTCGAGAATCCTTGGAGACGCGGGCGCTCCACCCTAAAGACGAAGCCACACTTCGTCAACTCATCACTTATCCCTTGGAACGTGAAGTTGGCACACGCTTCTTCCCTCCCCTACAAGTCGTGCGTAGCGGTAGTGACGATATTCTCCGCCCTGAAACCTTTCTCCTCCGTCTTCCCACTGTACCCTTAATTGTGACCCAAGTGACTGGGGATAATCAAACCATGATTCAACTAGAAACCGTACCTGCCTGGCCCACTGACTGGAATCCTGAAAATGCCTTTACTAGTGAAAATCAGCGATTTGTGACCATTGGTGAAGGCACCAATTTTGATGTCTTTGCTCTACTCACTCTGATGCGGGATATTGCCGAAGCCACCACAGCTACTGAAGATCTTTACTGGCCCATTGGCTAATCCGAGTTATCTGTAGCACCAAAAGGTTTATGCCATTTTGAATCCTGCGACGAGATACTATACAAAGGTGAGTTGTAGTGGTTTTTTGTTCCATCGCCCGAGGTCCCTGTCAAGGTCGCACCAATTGTCGGTTATGGATTCGTGGTCGCCTCCTTTGCACAGACTCTAAACTTCTCGCAGCCCAGCTCGCCCGATATGTGATCGACCAACCCATTGCTCGAGGAAATCCACGAAAACTCTCATCTGAACAATCTGAGGGTTTTTGGCGCGACAAAGGCATTCCTAACATTCATCGAGAAATCCTTATTGACCGCTATCTTAGAGCTAAAGTCGATGAAGTTGAAACAATAGCTGCCCAATGGTTGGAAAGCCCAGGATTCCACGAAGCAGTTCTTGCAAAAAAGCTAGCCAAAGTTAAGGAATCGGCTGAGCCCCATACACCACACTGCAAGTCCCCTCCGTAGACACCATGCATGGACCAATCGGATTCTCTGGTGTACACCCTGAACCGAACAACGGGCACTCTTCTGGACGCAAAATCCCCCGCAATACCTCACCACACTTACATCCTGGTGGCATCTCAAATTTCTGTGGCTCAATTTTAATATCGAATCGGGTCCGGACATCAAAATTCATGTACTTCTCATGTAATGCAAGTCCCGATTCAGGAATTAGTCCGATTCCTCTCCATCGAGCATCAACTGGCTGGAAAACCTGGTCAATCATCTCTCGAGCTTTCACATTACCTTCATAGGTAACGGCTCGTGTATACTGGTTCTCAACTTCTCCCCGTCCCTCCTTTACTTGGCGTAAGAGCATAACCAGCCCTAATAACACGTCCAAGGGTTCAAAACCGGCCACCACTTGAGGAACTCCATATTGCTCTGAAATCGAAACATAGCCCTGAACTCCAATTATCACAGAAACGTGACCAGGCAGTAAGAATCCATGAAGTCCCACTTCACCTTGTTCGAGGAGAAATACCTCTGCAGGTGGAATGAGTCGATGGCTAACCAGAACACTGAAATTTTCCGGAGGATCACCTAAGATTTCTGCGGCAGTTGGTGGCGTAGTGGTTTCAAAACCAATGGCAAAGTGCACAACCTCCTTGTCAGGATTTTCCTTTGCAGCAATAATCGCATCCATCATACTATACACGACTTGGACCTTAGCACCCTTACTTCGAACTAAATTCAGAGAACCCAGATCTCCTGCAGGTACACGCATCATATCGCCATAAGTCGTCAAAAGCGCGTTTGGTTGCTGTGCCACTTCAATTGCCAACGCTACATCTTCTGGTGGGCAAATACAAACAGGACAACCAGGTCCTGCGATTAGTTCGACATTTTTTGGGAGAAGCTGACGAATTCCTGAGTGCGTAATGGTATATTCGTGAGTGCCGCACAAGTGCATGAATTTGTAAGTTTCGTCTTTAGCGAGTTCTTTAATTTTTTGTGCAGCTTGTTGGGCGAGTTTCGGATCTCGATAGCCTTTTTGCACTTGTAATGGATCCATATTTGCGAAACTGCTAGTCATGCATGATTCACCTGAAGCATCTAGGAAGATATGATTGTGTCCAACAGGCGCCCTAATACTTTTTTCGCTGTTGCATCTTGGTGAAGTGTTGAATCTCCCGAACAGCTAAAAGTCTAATTCAATTCAGGGCTGCCCGAGGGTCCAAGATGAGTGACAAACCTGTCGAATTTCACGAGTTCAATGCAAGTAGCACTTGGATAAGTGGAAAAGAAGGTACTATTACTCCTGAAGATAAACCATCTCTTCCACTCACCTCCCCCCTTCAATGGGAAGGTAAACCAAACGCATACTCCCCCCATGATCTCTTCATGTCAGCAGTGACGGGCTGTTATATCACCACCTTTGCCAGTATGATGAATCGGATGAAACAACCACTAGTGGCTCATCAAGCTACTGGACACGGTGTACTCCAAAGACATCCTGAAGGTGGCTGGCAGTTCACAGAGATCTACATCACCATGGTGATCACGGTACCCAAAAACGCCAAGCTTTCTCAGGTTAAACGAGCTATCACGCTAACAGAAAAATACTGTCATATTACCCGTTCAATTGTCTGTAAGGTTCATGTGGAACCTAAGATAACCCAACTGGACTAACCTCAAGCGCACTATTCATCAATGGCTGGTGTGGATGGCAGGTTTAAGTAGACAGAACACCTCTTTGTCTACAAAAATATGTTCTTGAAATTTGGTGATTCCGTTGAGTAAGGAAAAGCCTGAGAAACTTGGATTTGAGCACTTAGAAGCAAATGTCATTGATGCTGGCAAATGCTGCAGCTGTGGTGGCTGTGAAGCAGCATGTCCCATCGGAGCAATAGAACTGCAAAACCTTCGACCAACGTTGGTGAAGGAGTGCAATAAGTGTGAGTTCTGTTGGAAGTCATGTCCAAGGATGATTGATGATTATGGACCCCTCTATACCGAAGTCTTTGGAGAGGATGCCACACGTGATCCAGCACTCGGTGTTTACCGTCAAGCATACGCACTTCGAAATGCTGACGAGTCAATTCGCAAACGTGCGCAAGACGGTGGAATTGTTACTGGCATGCTTGTCCATCTTTTAGAAACGGGTAAGATTGAAGGTGCCGTCCTCTCTGGAGTTGACCCGGATAACCCATGGCATCCTTTGCCCCAAGTGGCAACAACAAGAAAGGAAATCGTTGCAGCTTCGAAATCCCGCTACACTCGCTCACCGAATCTCGTGGCACTAAAGGAGGCAATCAAAGATCGTAAACTGAAACAGATTGCACTGGTTGGTACACCGTGTCATATCCAAGCAATACAACGTATGCGACTAGCCCCACTGAAACGAATTGATCGAACGGTCGTGTTTACCATCGGACTCTTTTGCAGTGAGACTTTCAAATTCGATGAACTCATGCAACAAAAAATCGTCGACGATCTAGGTGTTCCTCTGAAGAATCTCCGAAAACTCGACATCAAAGGAAAGCTTCTCGTCTACCCTCGGGGTGTTAAAGAATCGTTGAAGATTCCCTTGAAAGAAGCCCAAGATTGGGTGGATCCTGGCTGTCATCATTGCCGCGATTTTTCTTCGGACTTTGCCGACGTTTCTGTAGGTGGAGCTGGAACTCCTGGAAAATGGTCAACCGTCCTTGCTCGAAGCGAACAAGGTGAAAGCCTCATCGAAGAAATGATTGCCGCCAAATTATTCCTTCATGAAGAAATCGAAGCAGAAAACCTTGACCGCCTCCGACGAATCGCTGCTCCCAAAGTCAACCCATAATCACCCCGAACCCCTTACATTTGTTTTTCTCACTTGAAACTAAACACTTTTGTCATGTAACCACGACAGAACCAGCTACATATACAACACACTTTGTGGTGGTCTTAGTTTGAGTTCAACTCCCTTTCTCCTTGGTGTATTGAAATTAGGTAATATCGGAACATCTCCCCTCCTCGAACTCTTATTCGATGAACGCGCTGAACGCGAAAACTTCGATGTCGTTCTTGTTGGCTCCGGTGCCAAGATGAACGAGGAAGTGGCCGAACGTAGCGCACAACAGCTTATTGAACAGAAACCTCAGCTTGTATTAATCCCCAGCCCGAATGCCGCACTTAAAGGTCCAGCCAAAGCCCGAGAAGTGATCAAGAAAGCTGGTATACCTGTCATTATTCTATCAGATCTCTTACCCAAAGATCAACGGGAAGCCCTAGCCGCTGAAGGTTATGGTTACATCCTGATCCCTGCTGATTCCATGATTGGAGCGCGTCGGGAATTCTTGGATCCGACAGAAATGGTGCTCTTCAATGCTGATGTCATCCGTGTATTAGCAGCTACTGGAGCTCTTCGTCGAGTACTACAAGCATTAGACGAAGCCATTGCTAATATTGTTGCAGGTAAAGAACCGAAAGTCCCTACCTTAGTGATTAATGCTTCACGAGCTGTCAGCGCAGGTAAATTCACAAATCCCTATGCTCGTGCCAAAGCGATGGCCGCCTACGAAATCGCCACCGCCGTCGCACCCATTGCCATCAAGGGTTGTTTCAAGCAAAAAGAGCACGAAAAATACATCCCCACAGTAGCTTCTGCGCATGAGATGATGCGAACTGCTGCTCTTCTTGCAGACGAAGCCAGAGAAATTGAAAAATATGGTGATAGCCTTCATCGGTCACCCCACTTTGATGATGGCACCGTAGGTGGTAAAACAAAACTCGCAGGTAAACCTGCCAAACCCAAATAGCTCTAAACTATTTTCACTTGGTAATCATTCTCATTAATCATTTGATAATGAGACTACTTAGAGAAGATTAGGTGACTTACTATTTATCAGGCTTATCCAGACGGGGTGATTCCCAATCCTTTCGAAGAGGATATACATCCTTGGGCCAGTCCTCAGGTAAAATTAATCGTTTGAGGTTCGGGTGGCCCTTGAATTTAACACCAAGGAGGTCATGAACCTCTCGTTCATACAACGTAGCACCAGGAATTAGGGGAGTGATTGAATCGACTTCAGGGTGTGAAGTAGGCACCTGGATGTGAAGGCTCACGGAGACGGCTTTCACTTCGAAGTGGTAAATCACGGCTAGTTCACCTCGTAGGTCCATCCCTGTAATCGATGACAAGTGGGTAAGACCCCACTCTGTTTTCATCCAATCAACCGCTTTACGAACCGCTTCAGCTTTTACGGTCACATAGATACTGTGTTCCCGCATGAACTCGGATGAAATGAAATCATCACCCATGGCTTTTTCAATTTCAGCCATCATTGCGCCTTCTTTCTTCGTCGGCTTCTTTGGGGGTTTCTCTTCTTTTGCCATAATCATTTACCTCCGTTAACCAAAACTTATCCCTATCCGCCTGCTAACTTTCCGAGTAGTGCGGCAACACCATAAATAATTGCCTCAGGCTTTGGTGGACAACCCGGGATCCAAGCATTCACGGGGATCACACCATCTAATCCCCCCATCACGTTATAGCATTCCCGGAAGACACCACCTGACATTGTGCAGGCACCGATTCCAACGACAAATTTGGGATCTGGAGTCTGATTGTAAATACGTAGAAACCGTTTTGCAACCTGTTTTGTAATCGGCCCACTAACCAAGAGTACATCAGCATGGCGTGGGCTGCCTTTCAACAGGACACCAAACCGTTCAAGGTCGTAACGAGGTGTTAATGCATCAAGGATTTCGATATCGCATCCATTGCATCCCCCTGAGTTCAGGTGGAGTATCCATGGGGATTTAATGCGAGCCCATGTGACAAGACGATCAACGACACCCATTTTGTTAATCTCCTATTTACGTAAGATTAGAATTGCTACAAAGGCGACGGCCAGATAGATGAGGGGAACCCATCCGAAAATGCCCATCGAGGTTGCCAGTATAAAGGCTATGATATCAAAAATCGTAAAATACACAGCATAGCGAAGAAGGTGTGAATGGAATTGGGTCTTCACGCCTGGGATATCTTCACCACATGCATAGGTTGTTTCCTTTTCTTTGTTCGGATTACTCGGGGCGATTCGTTTGCCAATCCAATACAGTAGTAGAACAATAAGAAGAATCACGCCAAAGGCGGCAAGGAACCACCCAAATCCTTGGATGTTTTCTAACCAAGTAAATTGCATTCTCCGGGTTCACCACGGGGTTTGGCTCGTTAGCAGTCAAAGGGTTTGGCTTTGTATAAAAGGCTTGCTCCCACTAGAATTTTTTCTTTAGGGGCAATTCACCTTGCGAACCTGCTATTGTCTTTGATGAAGCGTTAATCAGATATTTCAATCCGAACCTTTTCTGTGCCCTTGGTTTTTGGTGCACGAAGTGCGGAGACGACAGCGAGCACAACCTTTTGGAGCAAACCATCTACGTAATCGTTTATTACTATTTCACGATCAAAAACAATGAGTGTAGTTTTCCTATCATCATTGGTCATTTTTTTTCACCTATAGGTATGGAGGGGGCTGTAAGAAGCCATTTGTCAATAGCTTCGAGGAGGAAGGGCAATTCATCAGGAATATTGATGACCGATTGGATCTCTGGGTTCAGCGTGCATTGACCAAGAATAGGGCTTGCTGTTTCGGCTTGAAACTCAGAGATTTCTTCTATTGTTCGGATGCAGATGATTTTTGCAATTTGCTGGTTTTGTTGTGTCCAAGTGCGAAAGCCTTCGACAACGATGACATCAACAGGGACTGCCTTTACACCCAATTCTAAAAGTGCCCATAAATCTTTGACTGGTTCGCTAAGAAGTAGTGTGGTTGAGGTTTCACTGTGGAGAAATGTTGCTGTTGCACCTGCTTCCAAATGCCGATATGAGTCTGTTCCTGGGCTATCAATTGAGAAGGTAGGTTCTCCAACATGTTTCGCACTAAGAACACAACGGTTCAGACTATTAAGATGCTTAATAATGCCTGTAGCCACTGTCGTTTTCCCTGAGTCTTTAAACCCAAATACCGAGATGATGGGGGGTAGCGAAACGGTTAGCAATCCTCCTTGAAGAATACTTCCTATCTGGAGTTGGGGCGCTTTCACCGTATTTAATTTATTTGCCAAGAAGTCCCCATTTTTCAAGGCGGAGAAGAATCGCCCAATAGTTATCAGCACCTCTCCCACAGACTGAAAAACGCCGATGACTTTTTTATTGTTCCATGACCCGGATGCTGCTGACACGAAAAATCCGCATAGCTCCTACGCCGGAACAAGCCCATGTCTTGTGGGCGTTATCCGAAAAATGTCGCCTTCTCTACAACTTTGCCCTTGCCGAAAGACGCCAACGGTGGGCAACCAATCGTACGAAACCGAAGACCGAGCGCATCTACATCACGTACATACAACAACAAAATTTCCTGCCTGTTCTCAAAGTAAAATATCCCGAATATGCCTGGGTCTATTCAAAGGTCCTGCAAATGGTGTTACGACGTCTCGATGCCGATTACAAGTCGTTCTTCGCCTGCTGGCATCGCGGCGATATCCAAGCCCGACCTCCCCGCTGTAAGGGCAAACACTACTTTACTACATTGTGCTATAATCAATCCGGATTTGTATTTGATGTTGATCACCAGAAGATTCGTTTCGCCCACCGTCATCCTTCGGGAGTTGAACTTGAGTTTGCGTTATCTTAGTTACCACCTCTAAGCGGTAGAATCAAGCAGGTGGAAATCTTTCAAGATCAACGACGTCGATGGTTTGTCGCCATCACCTGCGAGGTGCCAGTTCCCCCATATGTAGACAATGGACGGTATCAAGCCATTGACTTGGGGGTGATCAATTTGGTCACGGCAGTGAACCCACAGGGAAAGTTCGTCCAAATTCGCAATCGTCGTCCGGACCTGTACTGGAAAGACAAACTTCGAGAAGTACAATCGCGACGCGATCATTGTCGAGAATCTAGTAATCGATGGTGGTTCTATCAGCGAAAATTGCTGAAGATGCGACGGAAACTGGCTAACCAGTTACGGGATTTTCAACATAAAATTTCCAAGTCAGTGGTTATGAATACTCGGGCTAACACGATCATCGTTGGGAATCTCGTGGTGAAACAGATGGCGCGGAAAAAACAAGTGTCGGGGTGTCGGCGACAGGATGCAGCAACTCGAACACTACATCATTCTATCCAGAACACCGACTTCTTGGGGCGATTCGTCCAATTCTTGACCTACAAAGCCAAGAAAGTAGGTAAAAGAGTGATAAGAATTGACGAGACGCAGGCAACCAAGAGATGCTGTGTATGTGGCACGGTTCGAGATCGTCAGTTATCGGAACGTCTTATTCAATGCGATTGTGGAACCCCCTTTAATCGAGATCAGAATGCCGCAGTAAACCTTATGGTGCGGTTCCTATTGCAGCAACCCCCAGTAAACGGGGAGCCATTACAAGCTTTCTTGCATGGCTTACATCGACACACAGCCCTCCCCCATGTTCCCCGGGTAGAGGACTCGATGGAAACCACTGCATGAAAGCAGGGGTAGTTCACCTTTTCAAAATACTTTGTGAAAAGTGTCAAGTTGCTCAATGTGATGAAAAAAAGTCAAACTTGTAGCTACACTTTTAAGCAGAAGCAAGAAAAAGGCGGGTCTAAGTACTCCAGTTACCGTAATGGAGATTCCAACGATGTCGTTATCTCGAACTGTGGTCGTTGGGCTACTGGCAATAATAGCCGTAGCCATCGTATTGTCTTTGTTTATGCTGTTAGGTCCACCATTTTCCGTGTATTCTTTATATGGGCTGCTTATTCTTGTGGTGGTATTTGCCATTCTAGCAATGGAAGATAAAGATCTCTTACATTCTGCTCTCTATTTGGCAGGATCCGCTATTGCGCTTGGATTAATTTACTTGGCGCTTTTTGCCCCGTGGGTGGCCTTTTTCCAGCTCGCAGTTTATGCGGGGGCAGTTACGATTCTGTTAGTGGCTGCTGTTTCGTTATCGACACGTCGTGGTACTGGTGAAATCGAAGAGGAGGACGTGACATGAGAATCAAAGCAGTAGGTTTTATCCTAACATTGTTGTTTGGACTTCTCTTTGCATATCTGATTGTAATGGGAATGGCTGGAGTAGTGTTGATTCCTCAGGATCCTATTCCACTGACTCGATTTGTTTCACCGGATGACGTTTATGATATGATCCATGCACTCGGTGAAATGTTATGGCATTATCGGGGCATCGATATGGTTCTACAAGGCGTGTTTCTGTTTGTCGCCGCTCTGGCGGCCTCAATCTTTTTCCACGTGGCTGAACCAAAGTCAACAGAAGCAATGGAGGAGGAGTAATTCAAAATGTCATATCTTGAATTGTTAGGCGTCCCCATCTATGTATTCCTCATCGTCGCAGTCTTCCTGTATGCTATTGGAATTTATGGAATGGCGACGAAGCGAAATATGATCAGGTTCCTTATTGCCCTAGAATTACTTCTTGACGGAGCTCACTTGAACTTCATCACCTTTGCCGTTGCCTGGCAGGGCTTTTACATTGACCTACTAGCTCAAGCAATCGTCATCGTCAGTATCTGTATCGGTGGTGGCGTCATTGCCATTGCGCTAGCCTTCATCATTCGAGCATACAATAAATTCGGAACCCTCGACATCCGAAAACTGAACAAACTACGTCATTAACTCTGAGGTGAAAAAGAAAAATGTCAAACTCACAGAATAGGGTCGTCGGGTTAATCATTGTCATAATTGCAGCCATAATCTTGATTGCTGCAGTGATCTTTGGTCAAATGTTCTATCCCTACAATGCATGGCTTTGCTGGGGATTCCCCATTCTTGGAGCCGTCCTTGCTCCACTTCTAGCGAAATTCCATCCAAAAGCCCGAGACTACAGCGCCATCCTCTTTGGCTACCTCGGCATGCTCATGGCTTTCTCAATGATCTCTGCCATCTTTTCCGGAGTGGCTTGGGATGGCACACAATGGCTAGAAGTTACTTCACCTTGGATCTCGGTTCCTGGTTTGATCACTATTGATTGGGGGATGCTCATTGACCCCCTGTCTGTCTTCATGGCATGTGTCGCCACTGGCGTCGGCTTCCTAATCCTCGCCTATAGCCTAGGTTACATGAAGGGTGATTCTTCCCTCTCGCGCTATTGGTTCTTCATGCAATTCTTCATCGGTGGAATGGTCATCCTGGTCATGGCCAACAACCTCCTCCTCACGTTCATTGGCTGGGAAATCGTTGGCCTATGCTCTTACGCACTCATTGGTTTCTGGTACAATCGATCCAATATGGTTCATGATGACCAGCTTGGGGATGTAACTGAAGGCGAGCTCAATTCACACAGCGGTATGAAAGCCTTCATCGTCACCCGCGTCGGTGATGTCGGACTCCTCATCTCCATTATCTTCATTTTCTTCTTCACTGTCTCCGCAGGAAATCCAACCCTCAACTATCAAGCACTCCTCACGGACTATGCATGGCTTGGCCAAATGGCTATTGTACTGAATGGTGTTCTGTTGTTAACGGTATTTCTCCTCTTCTTCCTTGGTCCCATTGGTAAAAGTGCCCAATTCCCACTCCAGTTCTGGCTTCCAGAAGCTATGGCTGGGCCCACTACTGTATCTGCACTTATCCACGCTGCCGCCATGGTCAAAGCCGGTGTATACTTGGTTGCCCGAATGTCACCCATTCTAGTCCAAGGATACTTCGCTCTCAGTACTATTATGATTCCCGCACTCTACGCCATTGCCCAAAATGCCCTCCTAAACTTCTTCCTCATCATCGCTATCATCGGCACCTTTACTGCCTTCATGGCTGCAACAATGGCGTTAGTGGCAAACGAACTCAAGAAGGTCCTCGCCTTTAGCACAATAAGCCAACTAGGCTACATGTTCATGGCCCTTGGCATCTTCGCCTTCACCGCTGATGGTGTTTATGGCTACACCGCTGCTGCCTTCCACTTAGCGGCTCACGCCATCTTCAAAGCCCTGCTCTTCCTTTCTGCTGGTGCTGTGCTCCATGCGGTTCATAGCAAATACCTAGCTGATATGGGAGGCATCCGAAAGGCTATGCCCATCACCTTCGCCGTGATGCTCATAGGCGCGCTAGCCCTCAGTGGAGTCCCGCCATTCGGTGGCTTCTGGAGTAAAGAAGCCATCTTCTCCTCAGCATGGCACTTATGGGGAACCGGAAGTTTATGGGGCATGATCTTTCTCCTCTTCGGTGCCCTTACTGCCGCCTTTACAATCTTCTACAGCTTCCGATTGATTGGTTTAACTTTCCTTGGTAATCCCAGTAAAAACGTCAAGGACCTCGAAGCGGCGGGAACGCCTGTGCATGAAGCGCCCGGAATCATGTGGGTCCCACTGGCAATCCTAGCCATAGCAACCCTCATCATCGGTTTCACTGAGCCGTTCCTTCAAAACTTCTTCTATCAGTTCTGGGATGTACAGTACAGTCTCATTCCCCACGCTCCACACCTTGCTCCCCTTCTGGAGATGTATCTTGAATTCTTCATTCATGTCTTTACCTCACCCACCTTCCTAATCACAATTGGTGCTTTACTTCTTGGTGGTATTCCAGGCTACATCTTCTACATTCGAGGAAGCCGGAGCACAGACTTTGCTGGTCGAGGATTTGCGCGACGAATCTACAACTTCCTCTACAACCGCTGGTACTGGAACGGAGCCATGTACCTGATCTTCGTTGACGGTGGGCTCCGAGTAGCACGTGGCATGTACAAATACATCGAAACCAAGGGCATTGACAAATTTAATTATGTCGTGGCTGACTCTGCTATGGGGGCAAGCCGCGGCTGGCGTCGACTACAAACTGGCGTGCACAGCTGGAACATGATTCTATTGCTCATAGGCGCGCTCGCTTTTCTCCTCCTCCTACTGCTCTTTCAATTCTATGGAGGTTTACTAATACCACTCCCCTTTCCATGAGGTGACACAAAGATGGCTCTGTTTAACTATCTCACATTCACCGTTTTACTCATGCTGATTGGCGCTCCCATTGCTTGGATTATCGGTCGAAGAAATGGTCGATACGCTGGAATCTTTGCACTGCTGATTATGTTGACATGCCTTGTCACCTTTGGCTTAGCCTGGTGGGAATTTGTGGTCGCTGGTGATTATACGGAAGCTTTCTTCTGGGGACCATTCCTCTTTGGCTGGCTTCTCGATGGCTTGAGTGCTACGGTCGGTGGAATCGTGTTAGTACTCACCACTGCAGCAACCTGTTTCTCACTCGCCTATATGTCCAAAGAACATGGGAAAAACCGATACTACGCCCTCTTACTGATGTATAATGCTGGAATTCTCGGTGTCGTCTTGGCTACGAACCTCTTCCAGTTCTACATTTTCTGGGAACTCATGCTTATTCCCAGCTATTTCCTGATTGCCGAATGGGGCACCAAACCCAAATCCACGGGAATCGCCCTGAAATATTTCATCTTCACCCACATCGGTGCTGTCCTCATTATCGTTGGTATTGCAGGCATGTGGGCCCTTTCCAGTGTACCAACTCTGAATATGTACGGTTTCACTGGTACAACACCCGTCATCAATCTCTCATGGGCATTCCCACAAGCCAATCTCGCCCAGATCTTTGCCTTTGAACTTATGAAAATTCTAGTTATCCTCTTTACCATCGGGTTTGCAGTGAAAATGGCAATCTTCCCACTACACACCTGGCTTCCCGACGCCCACGCTGAAGCCCCTACACCCATCAGCGTCATCTTATCCGGAGTCATGATTGAAACTGCAGCCTATGCCATGATACGGATCCTCATGACATTTCTACTCCCTGCGTACAGTATCTTCGTATACATCCTCATGGGCTTTGGCCTTGTCACCATGATTTATGGTGGTCTCATGGCGCTCGCTCAAAAGGATACCAAACGTCTCTTCGCCTATTCCTCGGTTTCACAAATGGGATACATCTTCCTGGGTCTCGGAACTGCAATCCTTCTAGGGGTTGTGGGTGCCACCTTCCATATCTTTACCCACGCCCTAGGCAAAGGCCTCTTGTTTATGGTCGCTGGTGTGTTGATCCTCCAGATTGGTCATGAGCGTGGTCGTGATATCAACGTCATGGGTGGCTTGGCTCGAAAGATGCCTTGGACGGCTACTATTGCCCTTATCGCAGGTCTCAGCATTGCTGGTACTCCACCGCTCGCTGGGTTCCTCTCAGAATTCATTATCTTCGGTGGTGCTGCGCTTGCCTCCACCTTCTACATATTGATATTTGCCGTTGCATCAACAGCCCTGACCGCCAGCTACATCTTATGGTTCGTCAAACGCGTATTCTTTGGCGCCACACCGAATGATCTGGAAAACGTCACGGACAGTCCCTTGACGATGCGCATCCCCATGATATTCCTGGCCTTATTCATCATCATCCTTGGAATCTGGCCATGGATCGTACTCAATCCACTATTCGGAGCGATAACCTGGATCCCCTAATGGAGGTTAAAAAAGATGGCTATAGGAATTGAACAATGGATTCTGCTCATCCCGTTATGGCTTCCATTTATTGGAGCCCTCATCATTGGTCTTATTGGAACGAGAATCAAAGAACGAGGGAAAGCAGCTCTTGGCGGACTTTCCGCATTCTTCTTTTTCGTTGCATTAGTGTTCCTTATACTCCTCTGGTACCAGGTCCTCGGTGGTGGGCCAATCACCATCTGGTATTGGCCTCAAGGCGCATTCGACGCAACTACTGGTGCTACCTTCTTCTACATCGATTTCCTCACCGTTTACATGGCTGTCGTCTTCGCGTTTCTCGGATTCTTCGTCTCAATCTATTCTATCAAATACATGGAACATGACACTCGACTCTCACTTTTCTATGCCCTCCTCCTCACACTCGTGGGTGGTATGATTGGTGTCGTCATGGCTGGCGACTTCTTCACGCTCTTCATCCTCTGGGAGGTTATGTCAATAAGCAGTTATGTCCTAGTCGCCTTCCGCAAAGATGAGGCTGAACCCCTAGAAGCAGGAATCAAGTACTTACTTTTGAGTGCTGTCGGATCTACCCTGATTCTCTTCACTATGTCCATTCTCTATGGCATAACTGGCACAATCAACCTCTACGCGATTGGTCCTGCTATTGAGGCTTTATTCTCTCCACTTCCTGCCACAACTTCACCCCTTTACGGTCTGGTTCTTTTCACAATGGTAGGATTAATCGTCGGCTTCGGTGTAAAAGCGGCGATTGCTCCCCTCTCCACTTGGTTACCTGATGCCCACCCCGCTGCTCCCAGCGGAATTAGTGCCATGCTGAGCGGTGTCGTAATTATGACAGGGAGCTATGCTATCCTTCGATTGTTCTTGAACTTTTATGGGAATGCACTCCTAACAACTACTCTTACTTACATCTTTACGTACTATGGAATGATTCTGAGCTGGTTTGCGATTTTCACCCTGATATTTGGCAACCTCATGGCTTTAACTCAGAAGGACATAAAACGTCTTCTTGCATACTCGACCATCGTAAATGTCGGGTACATCATCTTTGGATACACCATTGCCATGATGCCACTAAGTTACTGGATCCCTGCAACAGAAACTCCATTCGCCGTTGAATATGCTCTGACAGGAAGCCTCTTCCATATCACAAGTCACATGCTCGCGAAGGGGGCTCTCTTCTTGATTTCAGGCATCTTCATCCATCAGCTTCATACCAGAGATCTCGATCTACTTCGCGGTGCAGGTCGGCGCATGCCAATCACTATGTTCTGTTTCACTATTGCGGCCCTGTCCCTTGCAGGTGTACCACCTCTCATTGGGTTCTACAGCAAATTCTACATCATTTGGGGCTCAATCATCGGCGGAGCTTACCTTTCGACAATAATCTTGGTTCTCATGAGCGCCTTCAGCGTTGTCTATTACTTACGCATGATTCAAATTCTCGTCTTTTCTGAACCCAGCCCAGAGGCTGCCGCTGCCAAAGACCCCCATCCCCTCATGCTCTTCGTCATTGTCGTCATGACACTGTTCATCATTGGCATTGGAATCTTCCCCACCTTCTTCCTCGACGTAGCAAGGCTAGCGGCTGAAAGTGCACTGACAATGCCAATAATCTAAGCTCTTCGATGCGCTCGCTGAATTGGTTGAGCGCTCATTCTTTTCATTTCAATCAGCGTAAGCTCCCTTTCTCCACCATTGAGTACTGGTTTTCGTATCTGCGATTTCAAATCCAATCCTTTGGAGCGCTGTGCGAATAGCATCCGCCTGTTGATATTCCTGATTCTGGCGGAGACGATCTCGTTCCTGAAGAAGCAATTCCACAAGTTGACCGATGACAGAATTTGTTTTGGGTTCTACTTCGCGGGTGTATTGGTCGCCAAATAGAATGGTCCCCATTTCCTGAAAGAAGATAAGTAATTTATCCACCGTATCATTACTGATGAGTTGAGACGCTTCTAGTTTCTGATTGACATGTTTGACAAACTGAAAGAGTTGGTTGATTGCTCGACCAGTATTGAAGTCATCAAGGAGCGCTGTTTCCATTGTGCTTCTTGCTTTCTCTAGCTCTGCCAATAACTCATCATCGCTTGTTGAAGACTTTTTTTGTTCGCTTTTGAATGTGTGAAGTCGAGTGAGGACATATCGAAGGCTATCCAATTGCGAATTTGTACGTTGAAGATCTTCCTCTTTGAAGGTGAGCGATTTCCGATAATGGGTTGAGAGGAGGAATAAACGGAGAGTTGCTGCACCATATTGTTTCACGGCATCACGAACTGTCAAGATATTCCCAACGGACTTTGACATTTTTTCGCCTGCAAATTGTAGGTGTCGAACATGCATCCAGTAGCGAACGTAGGGTTTTCCGCTGGCAGCTTCACTTTGGGCTATAGAATTTTCATGATGGGGGAAAAGATTATCTTCACCGCCCCCTGAAATGTCAATAGTTTCACCCAGGTATTTTTTGGACATTGCACTGCATTCAATGTGCCATCCAGGTCGACCAGGTCCCCAGGGGCTGTGCCAGAAGGGTTCATCCGGTTTGGCCCGTTTCCAAAGGACAAAATCGCCAACGGATTCTTTGTCGTATTCATCTTGGTCGATTCGACCACCCGCCCCAACCTTCAATTGCTTCGGGTTGATTCCTGCAAGTCGCCCATAGTTAGGAAAGGCACTTATCCTGAAATAGATGCCATCCTCGGCTTCGTAGGCGTATCCTTTCTCCAACAATTGTTGAACCAATTCAATCATTTCTTGGATGTATTGCGTTGCCACCGTATACGTGTACGGATCTGCGATGCCAAGGAGACGCCGATCATGATAATAGTCTCGAGTATGACGAGTTACGAGTTGTTGAAAGGCTTCGCCACTGGCACGAACCCGTTTCAGGATGTTATCATCAACACTGATATCAGTTACATTGGAGATATGGACAACCTCATAGTGCAGGTATCTGAGGATTCGCTCAACTACATCCCAGAAGATGTAGGTCCGGGCATGACCGATATGCATTAAATAATTCACAGTCAGCCCGCAAGTATACAAACGCACCTTCTCGGGTTCAAGTGATTTGAACAGTTCTTTTCGTTTCGTCAGTGAATTATAGACTTTCAGTTCTTTTTGAGCCTCCACATCACGAGTGTGTTGAAGAGGAGGCATTCGACGTTGTGTGCTTGGTGTCACCGGTACCATCCTCCAGAGTTTTTCAGTGAAAGAGTATCTCTTCTCAAATGGAAAATCCACGGTAAAAGAGGAACCCTGTCAGAAAAGAAGATGGCGTGTGGTGTCACCGAAGGGTTATTCGAAACAAACTAAATACCCCATGGTATTCACCAAACTTGGCTAAGTTACTGTTCCCAAATAAATCTTATGGGCAAAGCACGGGTCAGAACCCGTAATAAGAGTAAGCCTTTTCTACCCACACTGTTACTGGTTTATCTCCATTTGAATAAGTAACTATCTGTGCTAATGGTGGGAAAATTGTCGCCAATGCTTCCAGCGAAAATGAGTAGCTTCACCGCCGTGGTACTAGACACCCAACTAGATGCGGCTCTTCGACATATCGCAAGCACCGAGCTCGCCCATTTCACTGACTTCAAACAAAGTGGAGACAAGTCCATCATAGAATTACAACCCGTTGAAGCCTCCGAGCATTACTACTATCTCGCAAACCTTCTCACCCGCATAAGCACCCTCATTAGCGATAGACAGGTCTATCGCGGCGGAAAAGTGAAGCACCGACTCGAAGTTCCCACTGTTCCCGATGGCACTTATTTTCAATCAATTGAACAATCCCTTAAAACCATCGAAGCCCATTTTGAAGAACTCGATCGAAAACTAGCTGCCGCAGAAACTGCACAAGACTCACACGATAAAAAAGAAAGAAAAGCCGCCAAAAAGACAGCAAAAGCAATAAAAAAAGAAATTGAGACTCTCGCCAAAGAAGAGCGCTTCGACCTCCTTGGCTGGGAAGAAGTTGTCAAACGCGAACATCACCTCGAAGAAACCAAAACCCTCTTCGGTAAAACCAAACGCACCTACCTCCTTTACGGCTGGGTTCCTACAAAAAAAGCCGAAAAATTCGCTACATCCCTCACCAAATTCAACCACGGTGCAATTTCCCTAGAAATCCATAAACACATCGACAAACCAGAAGCTGATCACTATCCTGGTGACACAGGACCTCTAGAAGGGGCCATTGCACCTGAAGAAATCGCCGCACCACCCACGAAGCAGACCAACCCAAAATCTCTCTTCTCATACCAAAGCCTTACCAACGCTTTTGGGCTCCCCAACCACACCGAAATCGACCCCACCTGGTTCATGGCTCTCGGCTTTCCAATTATATTCGGGTTGATGTTCGGAGATGTGGGCCACGGTATTCTTCTTCTCTTCTTTGCAATGCTTGGAATGATTGCTAAACGCCGTAAAGTTGACGCGGGTGAAATGGTCAACTACTTCATCCAAGGCTCTGGACTCATCGCAGTCATCGCAATATTTTCAATATTTTTTGGTGTCTTATATGGCGAATTTTTAGGAATTGACATCACAGGCTTCAACTTTTACGTTGGCACCGAAGCGGTCTACCCCTATCAAATCCTCAAATATTCCCCCTTTGGGCAATTCATGAAAGAGATTCTCGTCCAGCTCTTCGCATTTTTCGATTTCGAAGGTGGTCTCAACTGGTTCCTCAACCCCTTCAGTCCCTATAACGCTTGGATTAACCAATTACCTCACGCTCATCCTACTGCTATCTGGTTTAGTGCTTTTGAAATGCCTGAAATCCTCGACCCCACGATCGCTAGCCCCACCTGGATACTATTCGTCCTTAGCATCATGATAGGATTTATCCACCTGAGCATTTCCATTGGAATCGACGCCATCAACAAACTTCGTCACCGTGATTGGATTCACGCAATCTTTGGTCCTATCATCTGGCTCCTCTTCCTTTGGGGTCTCGCCTACATGATCTTCAACTACGGCATCAACTTCATGAGTTGGCCCATGACTGATATGCTTCTCTTTCTAATTGCCCCTATCCTCGTCATGCTAATCGGCGGTATCATGGCCTTTGGCTTTATGGACGGATTTATGGAAACCATAGAAAAACTCATTGAAAGTATTAGCAACACCATCAGCTACACCCGAATACTCGCTCTTAACATGGCCCACGCCGGCTTTGCCAAAACCTTCCTCTTCATCGCTGGTGTCGCTGCAGCTGAAATCATGACCATATTCGCCCAACTTAGCAGTGGCGAACTCACTATCATTATGCTTATCATAATGATAATCGTGGGTACTATCTTCGTCCTTCTCATGGAAGGTCTCCTCTCATTCATCCATACCCTGCGTCTCCACTGGGTAGAAGCCTACCTGAAATTCTACGCAGGCACAGGACACAAGTATGAACCCTTTGCCTTCCCCGACCGATGGACGACAACATCAACTGCCTCTCCTCCAAAGAAGTGATAGTCCATGCTCCAGCTGATTCCCGTTGAATCATTAGGACAGGTCCTCGCCACATTCGGCGCCCTTCTCGCCGCTGGCCTCGGCGCTACAGGTGCAGCCATCGGCATTGGATTCAGTGGAAGCGCCATGATCGGTACTATCGCTGAACGCCCTGAAACCTTTAGTAAAAGCATGATTGCTGTCGTCTTGGCAGAGGCCCTTGGAATTTACGGGTTATTAGCTTCATTCATGATCCTTATGCAACTCCCCAGCATCACCGAACCCGCTCAAGGCCTCATTGCCTTCGGTGCCGGCCTCGCTATCGGTGTCGCTGCAATAGGAGCGGGGATTGGTATTGCATATGCGGGAAGTAGCATGTGCACCAGCATCGCTGAAGCCCCTGAAACCTTCAGCAAAAGTCTCGTCAGCGTCGTTCTCGCTGAGGCTCTTGGCATATACGGTTTACTTGCCAGCTTCATGCTTCTCATGAATATCGAGAGCGCTACAAACATCGCATCCGGTTATATCGCCATAGCTGCTGGACTCGCCATCGGCCTTGCTGCGATTGGAGCAGGGATTGGTATTGCTAAAGCTGGTTCTGCATTAAGTAAAGCTCTCGTTCGTGCGCCTGAAACTTTCAGTAAAGGGCTCGTGAGCGTCGTTCTCGCTGAAGCCCTAGGCATCTACGGCCTTCTCGCCAGTTTCATGCTGCTTATGGAAATCGAAACCGTCACTACGCTCACAGCTGGCTGGGTCGCCATTGCAGCTGGTCTCGCAATCGGATTAGCCGCACTCGGTGCGGGGATCGGTATTGCCTCAGGGGGAGCTGCTTTATCTGAGTCGCTCGTCGAACGACCCGAGGTCTTCAGCAAAGGTTTGGTCTCTGTGGTGCTGGCTGAAGCCTTGGGCATTTACGGATTATTAGTCAGTTTCATGCTCCTTATGCAAGTGGGAGAAATCAGTGTCGAGAGTGGACAGGGAATGATCGCCATAGGCGCTGCCATCGCTATTGGGTTCGCGGGAATCGGAGCAGGATTAGGTATCGCCAAAGCTGGCTCTGCATTGAGTAAATCACTCGTACGTGCACCAGAATCCTTCAGTAAAGGCTTAGTCAGTGTTGTCCTCGCTGAAGCCCTTGGTATTTACGGGCTATTACTAGCATTCATGTTAATCATGAGTGCTGACTCTCCGACCATTACAACAGGCCAAGGCTTGCTAGCAATTGGGTCGGGCATTGCAATCGGTGTTGCTTGCATCGGTGCTGGCTTTGGTATCGCATATGCCGGTGAATCGTTGAGCGAGACAATTGCAGATCGCCCAGAAACCTTCAGTAAAGGCTTGGTCTCCGTGGTGCTGGCTGAGGCTTTAGGGATTTACGGATTGTTGATTGGATTCATGACAGTTATGTCAATTGAAACAGCAACCGGTGATGCACAAGGATGGCT
>JAEOSK010000024.1 GCA_016840405.1 Candidatus Hermodarchaeum yapensis | reverse complement strand
AAGCCGAATCTGCTATGGCGAAACGCCTCAAAGAAGTACATTGGGCGACCAAAGCACGAAATCATACTCAAACAACTGATGCCGCACGACTATTAGACATGCCCTTCATGTGCGCACACACACCAGCTGATTCATTAGGCTATCAATTTCTAACCAAATATCTCAAGGAGAAAGACCCGCTTACACTGGGAGACTTAGTTGATGGACTACTAGAGATTCCTGAATATCAAGAGGCTGAGAAAGTCGGTGCTGGTCCCGAAATATTAGTAGGAAGTCCTGAAGGCAGTGTTGGTGACAAATTTGTCTTCTTCACTGGTGGAACGAGCCCCGGACCTGAATCGGTTCCGAAACTCGCTCGAGCTGGCGTAAGCACCATCGTGACAATGCACTGGACTGACAAACTCAAAGAGGCAACAGAAAAAGAAGGCATGTATGTGGTCATCGCAGGACATGATAGCTCCGATTCAATCGGGATGAACCTCATCTTGGATGAGCTCGAGAAAAAAGGCATCACGACTTATGCCTGCTCAGGATTCTTCCGCCATAAACGATCCTAAATAGAAAGGGAGCCGGCTGACAAACAAGCTGCCATACCGGCATGAAAAAAGAGTTTAGCTACTTTTCTTCGTCGATCGTCTCGAGTTCCTTCCCCTTGGTTTCATAGGGTTTGGTCAAGAAAGATAACAGTGGGAATATCATGAATACCCCAGCGATTACCCAAAAAGCCATCCAATTCCCTGGAAGGGAAAGGAAGATCATTGCAGCGATTAGCGGAGCTAGGATGTAACCCAGACGAGATGCAGTGACGGCGATTCCAACACTTGAGGAACGCACCTTCGTTGGAAAGATTTCAGTAACGTACACATAGATCCAAGCTAGCACCATGGCCATGAAGAAGTAAACACCCCAGAAGAACGCTGGTAAACCGGCTAGTCCAAGTCCCACAAAGGAGAATATCGCACCGAAACTTCCTATAATTAAGGTGATGTTTCGACCAATTCTTTCTAGGAGGACTCCTGTGATGATAGCGCTAATTGGAAGCATTAGCCCACCGATTATGAGTATCAGGCTCCATTGAGAGGCGTATGGTGTGCCAAGGAAGAATACTCCAGACCAGGTTGTACCAAGTTTGAATGAGATAGTCCACATCAAATAGACCAGTGAAGCGACACCGACATACGCCAGGTCCCTTCTTCCCAAGGATCGGAGTGCTTCGATGATACCGAGTCGTTTTTCTGCACGTCCCTCTTGCACATCTGTCCAACGCTTCGTTTCCTTCATGAAGAAGAGGAGGACGAGGAGTGCAAACATGAAGATTGCCATGATACCGTAACCCCATCTCCAGCCATATAATCCGATGATTCGTTGGCCAAGGAGTGCGTAGAGGGGAATGACGCTAATGAGGAAGGCAAGGCTTCCATAGAGTGCACGCCGTTTCGCTGGTGATTCTTCAGTGATTGGAACTTCCCAGAGGTTTGAAGTTGTCCCCATGATGGCGATTGAATAGAACAGTAGGAATAGGTACCAGCCAATAGAACCGAAGGTAATATCGGGAACAAGGAGGATGAGTCCTGCGGGAACACCCATTACTAGTATGAGCGCTAAGATACCTTTTCGTCGTCCGAAAGCATCAGAGAAATAGCCGATGAAGAACACTAGAAACACAATGACTCCAAAGATACCTTGCCACAATCCAAAGAGCCATTGGGTAGAAGCGTCCAAACCTGCTTCTGCGAGGATAAATGGAGCTGCAGGGGTTTCGATGAGAGAGAGCCAGACATCCATTTGTCCAATGAGACCCATTAAGAGAACGAGGAAGACTAAATATCCACGAGACCGTTTTGTTTCTGCCATGTTATGGTCCCTCGTAAACCCCCCCTTTGCATAGTCTTGCTATATAAAATCAACATGTTATTAACATGTCAATGTACTCGTGGTTCTGTGAACCATGTTACCCAAGGACTTTCTTACAACTTTGACAAAATTGCCCTGGTTTCTGATCTGTATCAGCCAGTGTATTTGAAAAACGCATCACGCAAAATTGAGTACAATGGTCAAGTCCCAAAACATGTCCAAGTTCATGGATGACTTCTTTGGTCACGCGTTCAAAGTAAGCCATATCGTCTGTGGGCAGTTTGTAGAAGCTGGGGCGAAGCCGCGGAAGTGCGACTAGAGCGTGACCACCTGGCTGGGCTACACCGAAGATGAAGTTGAGCCGAGGGACGAATAAATCATAATTCACCAAGGCGAGACCATGAAGAGTAGGAGGAACAACCCTATCGAGGGCATCAAGAAATGATTGTGCTCTGTATTGGCGGCGTTTTGAATCATAGGCATCTTCGGGAACGGGTAAAAAATCGGGATGGAGACTCACTGGGTTGAACAGCTGGGAAAACTGGTTATCCAGCGTTTTTTTAATTCCAGCCAGGAGATTAGGTGGTGTATTTTCAAATCCAAAGATGCGAAGTCCTACCACGCCTTACACCATCTGGTTCAAAGGTTGCATGACAGAGTTGGTGTGAGTGCTTATTAAACGTGTTTAAAGGCGGGCTCCGCATCTCCAGCAGTATTGATCGTCCTCTGTTGCTTCAGCCCCACAACTGGAACAACGCCTCTCGGTCTTGAAAGACACAGTTTTCGCGGGTTCATAGCCAAGATACTCGGTGGGTGATGGAGCAGTGACACCCCCGATCAGGGCTAAAAGGCCTGGAATGATACCAGCTAAGAGTAAACCAAGAATTCCAGTTGCAATCAGCCCAGTTTTATGTTCACTGGGTGAATGTCGCCAACTGAACCAAATAATCGAAAAGATTATCCCAACAACACCTATGACAATGTTGAGTATTACAGTAAGTAATATCAACCAGCCCATTACCATCATCATGAAGGGATCAAACATGAATGGCAGGAGCATTAGTGCAGTAAATGTACCTCCAACCATTGAAAATAAACTAAGAATTAATTGTAGAATTGCAGCGACCAACACAAGTGTCGACGCCGTATTTTCATCGCCCATTCACATGACATCTCCAATAAGTGATAGCTAAATAGACCTATTCAATTCATCCTTTTTATTTATTGGAATGATACTCAGTTCTCAACGAGTATCAAAGGGCGGGTGTTTTTCATACAACACAAGTATGCTAGAAAACGTGTTCCTTTTCAGCCCAGGAATTTCATGACCAACCTGATACTGAACTGGATGAAAACACAACACCCCTCGCACCTCATGTTCCACAGCGGTTTGAAGCTGTTGAGACAGAGCTGAATAAAATGAATGTTCGCCTACAGCATAAATGGTCGAACACCACATTGGTTCACCGCGAAAAACGCGAAGATAACCAAACGAGAGCGCCATATCCTTTCCGTTCTTTTCACCCTTCCAGAATCTTATATTTTCACTAATCGATTCAAGTGAATCTTTGGTCAAATCATATGCGTGCCAGTAATCGACAAGGATGCCCTTAGGAACTAGGCTTGGGAAATCCGTCAGCAACACGAAGGCTTCATCCGTTGAGACTAGAACATTGGGAACCGATACGTCTTTCCACCGTATCCTACGGAAGTTTCCTTTCCAAAACAGCTTCATGTGAAGGAGTCGATGCATGCCTATGCGGTCGGTTATTCGTTTGGTCGCTTCGTTTTCAGTGGTGGTTGATAGACGGAGCCGTTTAACGCCCAAGTTTTGCGCTTCAGTAATGAGTCTCTGAGTCATGGTCCAGGCAAAGCCTCGTTTTCGATATCGCCAGTGGACTCGCATGAACTCCATCCACCCCGTTTTTCCTTCGTCAATGACCTTCAGATTCGCAAACGCAACAACGCGGTCTTTAAACTCCATAACAAACATGTAAGAATTCCGATTCGCCATCAACTTATCCAATTCAGAAGGCAGTTGATCATAGCCACCCCATGTACGCTTGGAAATCTCCAAGATTGCGGGTCTATCAGACAATTCATACGGGCGAATTTGCCACGACATTTTGCAGTTCTATCCTGACATAATATTTGGATATGTTTTAAACAAGTGCTTAGAGCCGGTTGCAGACAGCGACCTAGTTACAAGTATCACTTGTAATTCATATATATGCAGTAGAACAGCTGACTGAATCGACCTAGCCCATATTCGTAAGTTTCTGAATGAACTCCCAGTCCTCATCGACAAGTCTTTGGAAGTCTTGAATCCAATCATCTCGCCGTTTGGGACGGAATAAGTGCCGGAACCGACCCTGAGGCTCTAACCACTCCACAACTGGCTTCTTCTTGTCAGGATCCTTTACGTACCGCATACTCGGAGAGGACATCGTATAGGTTCGGGTATCACCATCATACTCCCATAGCGGATGGAAACAGGTTTCTACCGCAAGTTTTGCCATCTTCATCCCTAGCTCTTCCGGATACCGCCAGTTCCGATGACACGGCGACAACACATGAATCACGGCTGGACCGTCGACCTCCATGCCCTTGCGAACCTTGACCATAAAGTCACGCCAATGCGAAACCGATGCCGAAGCACAATACGCGGGATCATGCGCTGCATACACAAGGGCAATGGGCTTCTTCCAGGTTGGCTTTCCAGGCACTGCACGACCTACCTGACTGGTAGTGGTCCAAGCATACTTCGGCGTTGCCCCAGAACGCTGAATTCCAGTATTTTGGTACGCTTGGTTGTCGTAGATAATGTAGAGGAAGTTATGTCGTCGTTCGATAGCGCCACTAGCGGCTTGGACGCCTATGTCGAATCCACTGCCGTCACCACTGATGACGAGGAGGTCGGGGATGTCCTTCTCAAGACCTTGCCGTTTACGGGCTTTGTAGGCGGCTTCAATACCGCTAGCATTGGCGGGGGCATTTTCGAAGAGCGAGTGCATCCAGGGGACACGCCAAGCAGAGTAGGGATAGATTGTGGATGCGACTTCAAGACAGCCGGTGGCATTGCTAACAATGGTGTTCTTTGGTCGAGGGAGAGCATGCATTGCCATCCGGGCAACAGTGCCAGCGGGGCAACCTGCACAGAGGCGTTGACCGCTGGTGAAGAGTTCTTCCTGATCAGCAATGTCTTTGAGTCGGGGTCGCCATTCAGATTTTTCTTGAGTCATCTTTTTTCCTCCTGAATTCACTTCCTAACAGTAACATACTTTACGAGGTCCCGGGGTGCTTTTCCGGTTGTTTTGACTTTAAGGAGCTCTTTGTACATGGCCTCAAAGTCATCAGGTGTGACATCCCTTCCGCCGAGACCACCATAATAGCCAAGAATCGCTGGACGGGTGTTCTGTTCGTAGAGCGCGCTACGGACTTCTGTGAAGAGAGGTCCTCCAAAACTTCCTGTGATGTGAGTGCGTTCGAAGACACCAACAACAGGTACATCGGCGAGTATTTTTGCGAGTTTCTTGTATGGGAATGGTCGGAAGGTGCGGACTTTGAGGAGCCCGACCTTCTTGCCTTGGGCACGAAGTTGTCGAGCAACGTATCGGGCGGTCCCTGCAGAGCTGCCAGTTGTGACGAGAACAGCGTCAGCATCTTTAACCTTGAAAGGTTGGAGGTATCCGTCGCCATATTTACGTCCGGTAAGTTGAGCCCATTCGTTGTTGATTTGGGTGATGACTGGGCGGGCGCGTTCCATGGCTTCAGAGTGTTGGAGTTTGGTCTCCATGTAATAGTCAAAGAGTTGAAGGGGACCGATGGTTATGGGGGTTTTAGGATCAAGTTTTAACGGAACGGGCTTCCCGTCGATTTCGATCATCATGGGTTCACGACGCCCAACAAATTTGTGAGCGTCTTTTTCACCAAGCAGATAGACATTTTCGAGAGTGTGGGTGAGAACGAATCCATCGAGCATGGTCATGACGGGGAGTTGGACATCGGGGTGTTCGCCGATGCGGAACGCCTGTAACGTGGCGTCGTAGGCTTCTTGCGAGTTTTCACAGTAAATCATAATCCAGCCTGTGTCGCGTTGAGCTAAGGAAACGGTGGAGTCGCCGTGGATGTTGATGGGGCCACTAGGTGCACGGTCGGCGACCGCCATGATGATGGGCATGCGGATGGATGAGGCAAGGAAGATGACTTCGTGCATGAGTTCGATGCCGTTGGCGGCGCTGGCTGTGAACGTACGGGCACCAGCGGCAGCGGCTCCAACACAGGCACTTAGGGCACTGTGTTCTGATTCGACCCGGACAAACTCAGTTTCGACTTCCCCGTTGGCAACAAATTCAGCGAATTTTTCGACGATGATTGTTTGTGGTGTAATGGGGTAAGCTGCACAGACGTCGACAAGGGCATGTTTGGCAGCATAAGCAACGGCTTCGTCGCCGTTGATTCCCATTAAGTGTTGTTTCACGGTCATTGGTTTATTCCTCCTCCATTTCGATGCAATTGACCGGGCACTCTTCCGCGCAGATGCCACAGCCTTTACAAAAATCAAGATTGAAGTGAATATCTTTGCCATCCCAGCTTATAGCAGCATCAGGACAAAAGATCCAACAAATTAGACAGCGGGTGCACTTTTCTTTATCACGAACTGGTCGTTTGTTCCGCCAGTCCCCAGTCTTGTATTCGGTGGCACTCTTCCAAGTGACGCCAGCGGCGGGGATATCTTTTGAACCAGGGAGTTTCTTAGGCATGTTTCTCTACCTCATCATGAGCTCGTTGGATGACTGTTGCATTTCGACCTCCAATTCGTTCTCCAAATTGGTTATTGACTTCTTCGAAGAGGCTTTGCAGTTTTACCAACTTAGTGGCACGAACCAAGGCGCCCAACATTGCAGTGTTCGCGATTGGGCGCCCAATAATTTCTCGGGCTAAATCCGTGGCAGCGACTGTCCAGACTTCACCTTTGAATCCTAAACGTTTCGCGATGGTTCCACCATCTTCGCGAGTATTGACAATGAGCTTGGTTTTTCCATTGGTTCCCGCTATAATAGTATCTGGGACCTGGACAAGTAAGGTGGGATCGATGACCACGACAAATTCCGGTTCGTAAACTTTACTATGTAACTCAATCTCGTAGTCACTAATTCGGGCAAAGGCCTCAACCGGTGCTCCACTCCGTTCGGGACCAAAGAAAGGAAATGATTGTGCGTGTTTGCCTTCAGTGATAGCAGCCCGAGCGAGGAGTATCGAAGCTGTCCAAGCGCCTTGACCTCCACGTCCGTGAAACCGGAGATCAATAATTCGTTCTGACATTGGAATGTTCACCCAACTAGTCACGATTTTAAATCGCACTGGCTTCGAAGGAGAGCGTCAAGTCTTTTATGCTTTGCTCATCTTACGCAAAATTCATCCCATTATCCAAATCCATTTGTTCCTAAGATAATGATGAAGTGATTGTAATCTCTGGCTAGCTTGAGCACCGAAAGGTTTAGAAACGTTTAGGGGATTGTAGAGCCAGTTTAACAGAACTAATCAGAAAATAAAGGGCTAGCTGCTAAGATTTAGCACTTTATGGTCACTGGGTGACAGACATTGTACATGAAGTATCGGGACAGGTTCCATCAATTGGAAGAATTAGGAAACCCCAGTATGGGTCGCTTCATGCTCTCTGAAGTACTCACCAAAATGGCAAGTACCTGTAAACAGTGCCAACGTGACCGAATGCGATGCACCCTTCGACCCCTGTGCCCCGACCGCGTCTTCTTAAATATCCTCATCACACTAGGAGCAAAAACCTCAGATTTACCCTCCTTTTGTTATCAGGTGCACCTCCGGACGCTCCAATCCTATTTGAAATCTGGAGCCAACCGTGATCACCCACTTGAACCTCGCTACCCCCTTCAGTACTTCCTTCGGTATATCCAGTTCAAGAAGGATGATCCCGACGCTAACTTCCAAGCGTTTAAAGAATATCTGGAAAAATCCACAAAACAGTCGGTTTATGGTTATGCACTCAACAACACCTGGTACTTCGGTGTCGGTCATGGAATTTTTGTTGTTGATGTCAGGCGTAGACTTGTCAGTTTAGATCCTGATGGTGACATTGTGAAGCGGGAAGCCCTTGAACCATTGCTCACCTTCCTAACTGAAATGCTTCACCTTCGGGTGGAAATCCTGAAAGACATGGCAGACACATGGTACATCCGCATGGAGTCACCCAAATTTTCGGAAACTAAGTTTACTGAAGAGATTCAACCGAAACTCAAAGAACTGGAGGAGCAGTGGTCCTTTGTACGTGCTAATGATATCAATCTGAAAACACGATTTCTCGTGAGCTTAGATCCTGCACCTGATTTAGTGATTCGACTCCAAGGGCTACGAAGAACGGTTGAGATTCTAGCTGAAATTTCGAAAGCCGCTCCAAAGACTGGCAAACCGGCTAAACAAGCTGAAAAAAGTACTGCTAAGGCTGTAGAATCAGCAGCCAACCCACCACGCTAGCGTTTTTGGAGATTAATAATCAGTTTCAATTTTTTCTGGTTCATCTCGGTCTTCGTAGCGTCGTCCGAGACGGGCACCAAATCTGTCAATACCCCGTTTCGCTGATTTCTGGATAGATTTGGCCAGGTCATAGACAAAGACTAACACAAAGAATAGCACAAAAGCGACAGCAATTATCTGGAAGGATGGTTCTAGGAGGGGTATAGGGAAATTCCCAGTAAGGAAGATTGGGGAAATGATGACATAAACAACAAGAATGAAGAAAATGTAAATCAAATCCAGGGGAATTCGTCTTGGATGTTTAGAATCCGATGAACGCATCCCAGGGAGCCGACTGATAACAAATTCAGCAAAAGCGTCAGCAGATCTGGCAAATTGCATTATGGCTTCGATGCCAAAAAGCAGAATCACTAACAAGATTCCTATAGCTAAGATAGAATAGCCAGTTAGTATAATCACTCCTGGAAGAACAAGAGTGTAGATAACGAGAATCGGGTAAGCATCCAAAACTGGTTGGAAGAGGGGCACTATGAAGAGATAGAATAACCCTATGGCAATCGCAATTAAACCGTTAAGGACAAACTTAGGAAAGGAAGTGGCTAATTGTTTAGCAACGTTCCGTTTTTCTTCTTTCGCTTTCTCTTCTTCTAATTCGACTTTTTCTTCTTCGGACATTTTCAGGGACCTCTTTGGCTCATGAAACCATTTTCGGAATAAATAATTGCACTTTGAGGCTAAAAGCCTGCTCCTCAACGATTGGTTGGAAGGTGAAGAATCATTTCTTTTCTTCGACCTTGCCTGTATCAAGGTTAATTTGGAGTTGTCGAGAACCCTTCTGGCTCGGAATGTTCACAACCAGTTTATCCTCTAATTGCTCTACTTCAACCCATCGGACCCACTTGCCTGTTGCACCATCAAATTTGTGGGTTTCAGCATCTTTGACTTTTTGAAGAAAGTCTTTCAGTTCTGGTACGGTTCGAAATGTATATTCTCCCTTTGGACTTACGGCTTTGTAGGGTCGAAGAGCAAGGGTGTCTGCCACTGCTTCGCCACCACGAGCGGGATAGGTTAGATCATGCAGAGTTACAATGCGATTACGCTCAGAGAACTCGATTGTACAGGTTAATCGAAGACGCCCAGTCTCTCCAAATCCGGCCTTCTCTGCTAAATTACGGCAAGTAGTGAGAATGTCAGACGCCTCAACCGTCCCATACCGAATCCATAGATTAGCGAGGTTATTAATGCCGGAACCTTGTTCTCCCCAAACGACGACCGCGCGTCCGCGTTGCTGATTAAAACCCTCTGACAAAATCGATTCCACAGTTTTTTGAAAATCCACTTCATTGGAACTTTCTGATATTCGAACATGGATGGTGGCAGAAGCAATCTGTCCACCAGCGCTCTTGGCTCCACGAATCATTTCCCATGCTTTTTCTTGTTCGATAACTTGCTTCAAAGTGAGTGTCCCCGATTTTGCATACAACAAAGCCATGCGCTTAAACTTTCCGTTCCTTATGAAAAGAATTAAGTGTAAACACTAACGATTGAGGAAAGAACAATCTTCCTCCCTTTATAAAAAATAAATCCGTTAGCATGTGAAAATCTAGATGTCCTCCCGGTTAGGTCGAATCAAGGGTCTTGTGCGCCTTGTTACTGGACTTCGGCGGTCTGGGCGGGTCGCTTTTTTGATTGATGGTCCTAATGTACTCCGACGTGAATTCGAAGTTCGGTTAGACGATTTGAAAAGCCTGGTTGGTGAACTCGGGAAAATTGGTGTAGCAAAAGTCTACTTAAATGAACGAGCCAGTGGGAAATTATTGGAAGCAATCTCCAATAGCGGATTTACACCGATTGTAACCACTTCAGACGTCCACCTCCATATGGCCATAGACTCAATGGACCTTGTTCTTGGTGACGCCACCAAACTCCTAGCAATCTTCAGTCGCCATGCCCGAACCGCACCTATACTCCGACGAGCCCGTGAACATGGATTAGAAACTCTCGCTATCGGTTTTGAACCAGGATTTTCTGTCGCTGTGCAAAATGCAGCGGATCACATTCTTCGCTTGGATCAGTCATTAGAACCCCAAATCCTTGAATTGAAAGGTAAAAAGAAGAAAGATAAGAGGGAAGAGGAGCCTGACAGTTACGAGGATTGGGATCTTGATGACTGAAACTCACTGAGGGGTTTCATTATCCATGAGATATTAGGAAGAGGGATTGTAGGCACTAGACGAGAAGTTCACGAATCTCTTCTTTGGTCAGTGATTTGAACTCACGGGTTTCTGTATCTACAATCGATATTTCCATCGCTTCTTCGTCAAGTTTCTCTTCTACAACCTGTCGGAGTGTGTCAATGCAGAGTTTCACAGCGGTAGGCATTAGCTTCATTGAAGATTTGTAATGTTTTGTCAAGTACTCACGAGCCGCTTCTGAATTATACCCAATAGCGGTAGCTCGCCAACTCCAATATGATCCAGAAGGATCAGTAGTGAAGATTTGAGGTCCCTGTGTGTCCACACCACCAATTAACAAGGACACTCCAAAGGGTCGAATTCCACCAACCTGTGTGTAGTTCTGTTTCAGATCGCAAACCTTCTTAGTCAGGACTTCGACATCAATTGGTTCACCGTAAGTGATCTGATTAATCTGACTTTGTACCCTGGAAAAATCAACGAGAACGCGTGCATCAGCATGAAGCCCGGCAATCGCACACCCAATGTGCTTATCAATCACATAGATTTTCTGAATTTGATCTAAATCCATTAATGGCGAGGTTGCTTCTTTGTGTACACCGATTACAGCACCATTTGCGGCTTTAACACCAATTGCGGTTTTCCCTCGACGTACGGCTTCCAGAGCGTATTCGACTTGGTATAACCGACCTTCCGGACTGAAAATGGTAATTGCACGGTCATAAGCTAGGCTTCTTTCCATCATATAGTTCAACCTCTCGTAGGAGCACGTTCACTGTGTGGAGTTATAAAAGTTTGTCTCAATCATCAGAAGAGGTAAAAGAAAAGAGAATCGACTGGGATGAAGCGCCGAACAAGCCAAAAAACTTCACCCCAGAAACAAGAGGATTATCCTCGCTTTGGCCTTTCAGTGAAAGAATAAACGAGGATTCGGAGTAGTCGTATTCCTATGAGGAGGATACCTTCACCACGTTTTCCCCGCATACTAGTACCTCCTTAATTGGATGGCTGCTCATTGGTGCCTTTTAATTGTTAGTAGTTCGATTTTCCTTAAGATGAAGGCATTCAGGAGCTCGCAATCTGGCGAAAACCGGTTTTTTCATGAAAAAGTCTTCGAATGTGATTCGCCTTGCTGTTGAAACACAAGGCTTTTACTCATTTACTTCTACCCTGCCAGTATTGGATGGATGATTGGCCATGACACGAACACGCGTAATCATCATGGGCGCGGCTGGACGCGATTTTCATAACTTCAATGTGTACTTCCGAGACAACGAAGAATACGAAGTCGTGGCATTTACAGCCACGCAAATTCCAGGCATTGAAGAACGGAGCTACCCATCTGTCCTAGCAGGGAAACTATACCCAAAGGGAATTCCCATTTACCCTGAGGAACTGTTACCCAAACTCATTCGGGAAAATGATGTGGAACAGGTAATCTTTGCATATAGTGATATTGCCCATATCGATGTGATGCATTTAGCATCATGGGTGCATTCAGTAGGTGCAGATTTCCGGCTGATGGGCCCCAACACAACATTGCTCAAGAGTAAGAAGCCCGTGATAGCAATTTGCGCTGTCCGAACTGGATCAGGTAAGAGCCAAACCAGTCGCCGTGTTGTTCAAATACTACGGGATAAGGGTTTGAAAGTCGTCGTAATTCGACATCCAATGCCTTATGGTGATCTTGCAAAACAGGTCTGTCAGCGATTTGAGACGATTGAAGATTTGGAAAAGCATGATACAACCATCGAGGAAATGGAAGAATACGAACCCCACATTGATCGCGGTGCAATCGTATATGCTGGTGTTGATTACGGCAAAATCCTCGAAGAGGCAGAGAAGGAAGCCGATGTAATTATATTTGATGGAGGCAACAACGACTTCCCATTCTATGAGGCAGACGTGCACATCGTCATCGCAGATCCACATAGACCCGGACATGAAGTCATGTATCATCCAGGCGAAACCAATGCCCGAATGGCAGATGTGGTAATTATCAACAAGATTGACACAGCCGAACCAGAATTTGTGGAGCAGGTTCGCCGAACAATTCGGGTGGTTAATCCGCGGGCAATCATAATTGATGCAGCTTCACCACTTTACGTGGATGAGCCATCTTTGATTCAAGGAAAACGAGTTCTTGTTATCGAAGACGGCCCCACTTTAACACATGGCGAGATGGATATTGGGGCTGGATGGGTTGCAGCCCAAAAGTATGGAGCTGCCGAGATAATTGACCCCCGACCCTACGCCGTCGGCTCAATAAAGGAAACCTTTGAAAAGTTCGATCATTTGAGTGAGATTCTTCCGGCAATGGGATATGGCGACGAACAAGTCAAAGAATTGGAGAAAACCATTAACGATGCTGAAGCAGATGTCGTAGTGATTGGTACACCCATTGATTTAACACGCGTCGTCAAAATAAACAAACCTATAGTTCGAGTGCAGTATGAGCTACAAGAAATTGGTAAACCCACACTAGATGATGTTTTACGAGACTTTCCGGCTAAGAAATAAGATTTTACTTAATGTTTTGTTATGCGAAGACCTCGAAGCGTGAGCCAGGGGCTTCCGACTTGCTTCCCACGTTGTGGCGGTAGAATTGTCAGAGGCCAGTGTTTTTGGATGTATTGAGGTTTCCATGTAACTTCATTAAGGCATTTTGAACCAATTACGTTCAACGTTTTTTGGAGAACCGGATGGTCTTGGATACCGCTAAGAACTAAGGCGTCTGTTGCTTCAAAGATGCTACTTTGGTAGGATCGGAAATATCCAAACTTGAACCAATTTTTGTTGGGTGCAGGTCTACTTCTGGGAAAGTCTGCAATTGATAAATCGTACCCAAGGAGATAGTTTTGCACGTTTTTAACAATGGTTTGATAGTCTTTATCTCGCCAATCTTGAGGAAATTCGTTGAGCCACCGAAGAGTTCGAACCATGACATAAGCACAGGGAGTTCCATCTTTTCGGACATGACAATCACCCTCTCGACCCTTGAAATAAGAAAGATATTCTCTGCAGGCTTCTTTAACATCATCCCTTTCATTGAAGCCCAAAGATAAAGCTGCTCGAAGAAAAACCATATTACCACATTTGTGGATTTTTCCACTACTCGCAATAAACGCGCCATCACGTCGTGGGTATTTTGAGAATGCATGATCTACAGCATCGACGAGTTGAGGGATCTTCGTTCCATTGAGCCCCAGGTTACCAAAAAAGCCAACAACTTCTTGGAAGCTAAGGAATGTCCGTTGTTTGTTCCTCTGAATCCAAGGTCCCAATCCCTTTTCGAGGTAGGGAAGAAGCTTTTCTTGCTGCTGAAGGAAAATAGAATCTGAAATGGAGATACCTTTGATATCACGCAAGTAGAGCAACTTAACGAGCTCTTTGATCTCGGGATTTTCATTATTGACTACATACTCCTCAGCTCGACTTGGATTGAAATTTGGAATGGAAGGAGACATATGAACACCCTATGGTAGAATATTGGAAGTAAAGTTTCAGTTTTAATATTTTAAAAACAAACCTTTGGTAAATATTTTGTTCTCGTTAATTCACTGTGTTTTTGAAGTAAGAAAGTATTCTAGAAGATTATGAAGATTGATACAAGAACGCAGGAAGAAACCGAATTGGCGCAAGCTACTCTTGCGGGCGGGTGCTTCTGGTGTACCGAGGCTGTATTTCTTCGACTAAATGGTGTACACAAGGTCGAATCTGGGTATTCGGGAGGTCAAGCTGAAACTGCAACATATAAACAAGTGAGCACAGGACGAACAGGGCATGCTGAGGTAATTCAAATTACTTTTGATCCCGCTGTCATCACATTCCGTGAACTGCTAGAGATTTTCTTTGCTACTCATGACCCAACGACATTGAACCGGCAAGGGAATGATGTTGGGACCCAATACCGTTCAGCAATTTTCTATCATGATGAACAACAAAAGAAGATTGTAGAAGAACTGATACGAGATTTAGAGAAATCTGGTAAATTTTCCAAGCCTATTGTAACAACTCTTGAGCCATTTACTGCATTCTATAAAGCCGAAGAATATCATCAGAATTTCTTTGAGCGAAACCCCAATCAATTTTATGCAAAAGCGATTATTCCTCCAAAACTCTCGAAGCTTGAGAAAGGGTTTCTGGAAAAATTAAAAGACACCTACGAATGAGCTATCACATCTTGAAGTCTTTTCGTATTTCTAAAGACCTCTGATTTTGAACTAACTTCGACATGTCTGACACCTAATCTACCCAAATGAATTATCGAGTACTCTGGATAAAAGGTCGATTTTTCTGTTGTTCGCCTTCCCATTTCTTTCGTTCGGAACGTAGTTTGAAAAGATCTATATCTTTGTAGATTAGGTTTTCTTCCTTTGGTGGGATGGTGCGCTCGGTTCGATCTTTTTCAGGTGTATAGATGAGAGAATCGCCAAATTCAGCAACATTGGCAAAAAAGCAATAGGCATAGATTGATCGGCGAGCATCAAAATGAGCAGCCTTGAAGTCAGCGGTTACCGGAGTAAAAGCAGGATTTATGAGCAGGTCAATGGGAGGTTCGAAGTTCTTTAGCTCGACTCGTAAATCCATATCAAGGAAGTCGCGACAGAGAACAATAGCAATTCGTCCATATTCAGTGTTCGCAATGGTAATAGTTCGAGGTTCTTTGCTTGTGTCGATCCCTTCTGTAATCCGTTTTCCCCCAAAGCGAATGATTGCTGGAATATGCTTTTCTTGTTTCCAGAGGGTGCCCTCTGGAGAAACGACTATGCTTATGTTGTGTTTGGTCTCTGGGTCATGATAGGATCCAGGGATGATATACATGTTGTATTTTTTCGATAGGTTTTGCACATCGTCGAATAATTCAGGATAATTGAGGTCGATGGTTAATTCTGGAAGAATGAGGATGCTGATATCCTGTGAATTGGCAAGTTCAACCATGCTTTTGAGAGTATTTCTGATTGCCTTGGAAGTATCTTTACGAAGACTGAATAATCCTGGAGCTTGTTCTTGATAAAATTCATTAAGGATGTCGCCTTTTTGCGATAACCCAATTTGGGCGATTCCAACTCGAAATTGGCTTTTGACGATTTTTCCAGAATCTTTGAGCAGATCGAGATAAACCAATTGGTACTTCTTTTTGGGTTGCGTATCCGAGATACCTCGTTCTTCCATGAGGTCAGCCACGGTTTCTTGAATCATTTTCCCGAGGAGATCATCCAGTTTGGTTAAATCAATCATGTCTTGTTTTGAGGGCTTCTCTTTAATGATTAGTTCCCACTTTTTCAATTGCTCTTGAAGCTGATTTTGTTCAATCTTCAATTCGTGAACGAGTCGGTCTAATCCCTTCTCGCTAGCGATTTGCAGGGCTGTGTTCAGTAATTTCCTGGCTCGACCTAAGTCCAGTTCTATTAGGGCGAGTTTAGATTGAATCAAGTAAGTTTCTACAAGCAAAGAATGGGAGGCTTGTTGTTCAGCAATTTTGAAAAGCCGTTGAGTCAGACCCTTAACTTCTGCAAATAGCACTTCCTCTCCAGTCAGTTTTAATTCAGAAATTAGCAAGTCACAAAGATGAATCATCGCTGTAACGGTAAGTGAGTGGTCACCAATTTCTTCTTCAACCACTTGTTCTAGAATCTCTCCAGCTTTCACCTTATCTCGAGTTCGCTTTCCAGCTTTGAGCACAAGAGCTGAAGCAACACGAAACCGTTGATCGATGACTCGGTTTTCAGTTCTCTCATTTATTTGTTTGAGCTTTTGGAGATATTGCTGGACCGAGGTGGAATCACCCCCTTCCAGACTAATCCAAACCAATTCCAAAAGAATTACAGCAGTCAACGGGTCATTTTCCATCGTATCATGTAAAGTCAAACTCTGTTGATAGTATTCTTGTGCTTCCGCAAATGACCCTTTCTTACGATAGATTTCACCAATGTTGGCCAGGGCTAGTGCAACACCTTCAGTAATGCCTAATGCTTTGTAAAGTGTCAAACTGCTCTGGAAATAATCTAATGCCTGGTCGAGATCACCTTTCAACTGGTGAATATTCCCAAGATTATTGATTGCTAGAGCAATCTCGCGATCTATTCCCAGCTCCTCAAAGATAACTAGACTTTGTTGATAATACTCCAATGCTTTGTCAAGATTCCCTTTGAATTGATAAACAACACCAATGTTGATGAGCGACATAGCAAAATCATGTTTCAGCCCTAGCTCCTCTTTGACAACTAGACCTCTTTCTTGATATTCTAAAGCCTTATCGAGATCTCCTTTCCGTGTGTAAACATTACCCATATTGGTAAGGGTAACAGCGATGTTCCGTTTATTCCCAAGCTCTTCATTGATTAACAGACTTTGTTCATAATACTCCAAGGCCTTATCGAGATTGCCTTTAGACCAATATACAAGTCCCAAATTATTGTAGGAAACAGCCATCCCCTGTCGATCGTTCTGGTCTTCTTTTATTGCAAGGCTTTCTTTATGATACTCTAAGGCGGTATCGAGATTACCCTTATACCAGTGAATGACACCCCCATGGTGTAGTAACTCGCCTTTTCTCCGTATTAGTTCGCCTTCCTGTTTACCCACATACTTCGGCTCGAGTTTTTCAAGTAGGACTACAGCATCCTTGACTGCACTGAGCCCTTCATCCAGTTTACCTAACCGCCATGAGATTTCGGATTTGGCTGTTAAAAAGTCCACAATTATTGAAAGGTTTTCATCTTTACGAATCGCTTCCAAACCCTCATCAATCAACAAAGCAGCCTTTTCCAAATCTCCTAGTTTAGCCCTGATCCGACTTTCGAGGAGTAAACACGTAAGGCGGTCATCTGTGGGTAGATCTTTCTGATTTGTTATCCTTTCTACAAGTTGGAGTGCAGCCTTGTATTTCTCTTTCTTGAGTAATTTCTCTGCATGGGATAGTTCTTTAGAGACCGAACTAGGCAAAATTTATGCTTCCTGAAAGGTTCCTGCAATTACCTTTTCATTGCTAGTACACCTAAGGTTCATATTTCTTTTTTGAAACATGTTTTAGGTGCAGAGAGTCAGACTAGCAGACATTTTTACTGGTCTCTGTTGTAATGAAGCACAAGGGTTTGATTAAAAGATCATGTAGGGTAGCGCTATTCCCATCCGCGCTCTCTACGAACTTTCTTCGGGAACAATCCTCTGAATGCTTTCATTATAATTTGTTTTGAGGGTTCAATATCACCAACGACTTCGATTTTATCGATGTCTATTTCACCTAACCTACGATTCTTGGCTTCTTGCAGTACAGGCATTTCGGCTGGGTCAAAGCCCACTAAATGTGCCCCGACTGCTTCCACTGCAATTGCATCCTTTCCAACGATGAGTAATTGTGGAGAAACCGTGATTCGCTTCTTCTTCCGTCCAAGGAAGACATGCGTTGCATCCAATACTGCGAGATCGATTCCTCCAATGGCCTCATACATATCGATCAAGGCAATCGGGAGGTGATCATGGAAACGGTGTTTCTTCGTATCTAAAATCAATCCTAACAAGTTCTTGATGATAAATCCCATGTTCATTAAATCCTCGAGACCTGCCTCTTCGTATCTTCGAGGAACATGAGTACTGATGAATGAGTTCGGTTCAAGGAGTATATGAGAAAAAGGGATACTTTCACCGGCTACTTCAACGATCCTTGTTTCTTCATCATCTGATAGATTATATGGTATAATCCTGTCCGTGTAGCAGTCCTTCCACACTTTCAACCGTTCCAATCCTAGACCAGCACCACTATCAGATTCGGTTACCAGAATTTCCGATGCTTTATCGAATGCCGTCGCAATGGAATTCACGGTTTTAATCGTTGAACAGATTCCTGTTTCAGGATTGTAGATGCCAACTTTTATTACGACTTTTTGGCTAGGATTGTTGAGATTCTGTAATCCTCCAATGAGGTCTACAGCCTTGGAGAAGGAATCGCTATCCACAACAGCAACTGTTGGCTTCATAGAACCCACACTTTTATTGATATCAGTTGAGGCTATGATTGTTTGAGAACTACCTCAAATAGTTGAATTTCAGGTTTCATAGCAGCGAGGTTTGTTGCCCATGGGATAAACGATTGGAAGTCGAAGGATGTGCGTATGGGAATTTCTGACCACCCTGCAGCTTTCGTTTCTTTAGCAACTTCAATTAAGAGTCGTTTCCAGACATATTCATAACCAGGTCGAGTACTTGTGAATCGCATGATTACTCGAGCTTCATCTCCTAAAATGAACTGCTGATCAGGTTCAATTCGGAGAGGAGCACTTGCCGCAACAAGTTTGTCTTTATCGAATAGGAGAACAGCATGGTCGTCTTTAAGGACGCGATCCTTAAAATAGGCTCTAAACGCATCAACCGTTGGAAAAGCGTTGGAGATGAAACGATCTGCCTGGGTAAGTTCAACTAATAGATCAAGATCCTTTTTTGTCGCTTTCCTACTGGTGAGTTTACTGGTTTTACCGTCGATTTTCCATTCTGCTACTTCGTTTGCATTATAGTCATTGACATATCGATAGAGCCATCGTTCTTCGACAAAGCCTTTCTTATGCCAATATTCAAGTTGTTTTTTTGCGATTTTAGAAGTAAAGACGACGGTTGTGGCTAGTTCACGGGTGTTTTTTCGGGTCTTGAGAAACGCAGATACCTCATCAAAGAGTTTGGCTTGGACCTCCGCAGACGCATTAGGCATGGTCCACGGATATCCAATATATGTACGTCCAAATTCGGACCCTGAATCGCGAGAGGTAATGTAGGCTAATGGTTCACCTTTTTCAGTTAACGCATACCAAGTCATTTTGGGATCACGACTTAGGTTTCGTTGTCGGATTTGTTCTGCTGTTGCAGGAAGTCCAGAAGCCTCAGTGTAGATTTTTTCTTGGATTTCGTCTAGCCCTTGGTCGGGCTCATAATGTCGATATATTATTTTCAAAGAGATTCAACCTCCGTTAGATTGAGCGAATATTTCTCGTTTTGTGAGAAAATACTATCATGAAGTAATATATAATTATTATTATCTAAGAAAATTTATGTGTTTATTGGCTGTTTCTTGCATCTAAACATCGAGTTTAGATACGTTCTAACGGAGTTAGCCCCAACAAGTGAAGACCATTGTTAAGAACTTGGCGACAAAGATTCACGAGAAGGAGCCTCGCTCCCTTCATTTCTTGAGTATCTGCTGTTAGCACCGGACAGTGATTGTAGAAAGTGTTGAAAGCAACACACAACTCATAGATATATTCCGCAAGGTGGAAGAGTTCAATTCGTGTACCCCATTTTTCTCGTCTCATATCTTGGACTATCTCACGGAGAATGGCTGGGTACCGTCCTAGAAGCTTGAAAAGTTCAGTTTCGTAGGGGTTGACTAATTCGCTGATTCGCGCTTTTTTAGGTGCACTTTCTTTACGGAGAATTGAGCTTGCTCTAGCATATGTGTACATCAAGTAGGGTGCGGCGTTACCATCGAAGCTAAGTATTTCATCCCATTTGAACACAATTTGTTTTTCGACAGCGATTTTGAGGAGCGAGTAGCGGACAGCAGCGGATCCGATTGCTTCGGAAACCTCTCGGATGAATGTAGAGTCTGCCTCGGGATTTCGTTTTTTCACTTCCTTGCGGGCTCGTTGAGTAGCTTCTTTGATGACTTCATCTGTACTGAATCCAATCCATGTGCCTTTTCGCCCTGAAAACTTGGCATCAGGGAGTGTGACGAATTCATAAGCTAGATGATAGTAATTGGCGGCAGCTTCTGTGTAGCCCAGAGTTTCCAGTGTTAGATAAACGGTGCGTTGTGCTAGCCCTTGAGGCATGCCTATGACATTGAAGATAATATGAGCTGGACGATACCGACCCGGGTCACCTGTATGAGAGGTCGTCCAAAGGGTTTGATCTCTTTTTACTCTTGATTTGAAAGGTTTGTAAAGGAATGGATCTTTGATGACGCCGAACTTCCAAAAGTGGAATGCAATGTCTTTCCCGGTATAGGTTGCGACTCCATCAGAGCGAACTAGTACTTTGTCGGTGTCAGTTAATTGTTGAAATTCCTCATAGATGCCCAAATCAACAATTATGCAACCTGCCTTTTCACCTGTCTTGGGTTTTGAGGTGCCTGGTGCTCCCAACATTTTCTCTAGGGCTTCTGCAAATAATCCAGAATGGGCTATATTGCTCTCCCATACGAGGAGATCATGGCTTACGTTGAGCAATGCATGGGTTTTTTGTTGTGCACGAAGAACGCGTTCTGACATTGTTCTGACTTCTTTTGCGACTTTGTTATCTCCTTGTTCCATTAATTTCAGGTATTTTCGGACCTGTGATTCATCATGTTTTTCTTGAGCTTCTACGTAGAGGCGACCGATAATTTGATCATATTTTCCTTTGTATTTCGGGGGCTCAAGATGTTTTAATCCCCAATATGCCACAGCGATTTGGAGCCCGAGGTCATTGATATAATCCATCCGAGTGACATCTGCACCCATCGTTTTCATGAGTCGCGCAACGGTGTCACCTAAGACCGCGTTTCGAGCATGACCAATATGCAAGGGGTTATTCGGATTCACAGCAGGATACTCAACCACAACATGTTTGTCAACAAAGATATCCGAGGTTCCATAGGAATCGCCAGTTTTTTGGATTGCATCCACGACGAGTCGACGATAGGGAATGATGTTGACGTAAAAATTCACATAAGGTCCCTGTGCAACAACCTGCTGAATGAGCGGGAATTTAACTGGGTCGAAGACAGCGAATTCTTTTGCAATCTCTACTGGGCTTTTTTTCAGTTCTTGAGTCAGGTGGAAGGCAGCAGTACAGGCTAAGTCTCCGTGTTGTGGGTCAGCAGGAATCTCCAAATACTGACTTAGATCACGTCCACTGGATACATGAAGAGCTTCAATGACTTGATTCCTGAACTGTTCCCATGGATTAGTCACGATAATCGGTTTCCTGATGAGAGTTTGCGGAAGCCAGCCTTTTCTCTCTTTCGACCACCCTGATAATTGCATTTACAGAAGGAACGAAATGATTAAACGGAGGTATTTCATAAATCGCGTGCCTACACTGTAAGGGCCCGTGGCCAAGTGGATACGGCGACAGGCTTCGGACCTGTAGATCCGGGGTTCAAATCCCTGCGGGCCCGCCATACACCTTATTGCTTTTACCGATGACAGATGACACCCCAATCACAAAATCACAGGGAGAAAAATGGCAGGAAAAGTTCCAAAACAGCGTTCGTGGTTTACAGTGTGGCCAAAAACAGTTCCAAAGTCCTTGAACTATCCTAAAATTGGCCTTTGGGAGTTCTTAGCCCAATCTGCAAAGAAACGTCCCCAACAAACAGCTGTGATACACAATAGCCAGCGGATTAGCTATTCGGAGTTAGATTTCAGTTCCCAGAAATTCGCGCTAGCATTGGACCAATTGGGTGTAAAGAAGGGAGATAGAGTAGCGTTATTCCTGCATAACGTTCCTGAGTATGTCATCAGCTACTATGGAGCACTCCGACAAGGAGCGGTGATTGTACCAATGAATCCGCTCATCAAAGAGGAGGAGTTTAACACCATTTTCTCCAGCACTTTGCCAAAGATTCTGGTGTTGGACGAGACCCTGTTTTCAATTGCGACTCCGAGTTTGAATGAGTTTTCCCAAGTAAACACGATTAGTGTAGGATCCAAAGAAAAATCAGAACGCGCTCAGTCCTTTGATTCACTTCTAACTCGTCAAGAAGGACAATTGGAGCAAGTGGAGATTAATCCAAATGACTTAGCCGTCATTCAATATACAGGTGGGACAACTGGTGTCCCAAAGGGAGCCATGCTTAGTCATCGTAATCTCGTCGCAAATGCGCTCCAGAATTGTGTGTGGTTTAACTGGACGGATCAGGAAGTAGTCATGGGAACCTTACCACTCTATCATTCATGGGGAGCGTGTGTGAACATGAATTCGGTATTTGCTGTGGGCGCTACGCTCCTCCTTTTCACTCGCTTTTCAATTAATCAGGGATTAGAAGCACTTGAACGGGAAAAGGCCACAGTGTGGTATGGTCCTCCCACATTGTTTACCATGCTCGTTAACAATCCAAAGTTCTCCGATTATGATCTTAGTTCTCTACGTTATGTCAAAATTGGAGCAGCCCCCATTCCAGAGGAGATACGCCGCCAATGGGTGACCCTTACAGGAGGAGTCAGTATGGTCCTCGGATATGGTCTTACAGAAGCATGTCCAGAAACGATTAGCAGCCCTCCTGAGGATATTCGTCCAGGAACTGTTGGTATTCCAATAATCGATACTGATGCTAAGATAGTTGACATCGAAACAGGTAGAATGGAACTTCCAGCTGATGAACCAGGCGAATTAATTTTGCATGGTCCACAGGTGATGCAAGGATATTGGAAGGATCCAGCTCAGACGAAATTTGCGTTGCGGGATGGCTGGCTCTTTACGGGAGATATGGCGAGTATCGATAAAGAGGGGTACGTCACTATTCGTGATCGATTGAAGAACACTATCAAATACAAAGGATACACGGTATTTCCAGCAGAAGTTGAAAACGTCTTGTACAAACACCCGAGTGTTAAAGAGTGCTGTGTCATAGGGAAACCCGACTCCTTGGCGGGGGAGATTCCAAAAGCATTTATCGTGTTGAAAGAGGAGCACAATCCCACCCCCGAGAAAATCATTGAATTCTGTCAAAAGCGGATTGCGCCTTTCAAACGGATTCGAGAGGTTGAATTCGTTGACAGCCTTCCAAAGACAGCGGTTGGTAAGATTCTAGCTCGGGAATTACGTGAACAAGAAAGAAAAAGGCATTCTGAAACTTCAGAGAGTAAATAGATTGCCAGAGTTCAGGACATGGATTACTGATTTTGTTTAATTGCAGAAATACCTGCTGCGGCAATGCAAAGGAGTTGGAAGATTTCGTAGGCTTCGCTCATAGTGTTTGTAGTATATTTGATGTCATGCCCTCCGACACGTGTTACAAGGGGAAGGAGTTCGGCGGTGTCAGCAAAATAGGAATTTTTGAAGGTGATTTCTACGTTCACTGGTGTTTTCACGATTAATGGTTTTGCCTTTTTCTGTTTGAAGCTAGATACTGCGCGTTTCACGGCTGCTTTGAGATCTTTTTCCAGTTTTCCTAATCCTGGGCTTTTTGCAGCACTTCGGCCAAATGATCGCTTCAGTTCGACCCGTTCAGCCCATGGAGTATGAACTTTGACATCATCTTCAAGGAGTTGATGATCTCCTGCCACAAGAACGACAGGGACCTTAACTTCGCCCGCCGTGTACCCATTGAGCAGGAACTCGCTGATTTCAACCCCATTGATTTTCAGCGTCTGAATAGTGCCACCACTGTAGGTGTGATCGAACGTAGAATAGGCGGTTCCAGATTTGGCATGATACCCAAGAAAGAGAGCCACATCACTGCCTTCTACGCCCGTGACCATGGCTTGAGGTCGTGGGAATCCACGAATTAATTCAACATAATCGGGAAGCTCTTCGACCATGAGATTAACCATGGGCCCATGGCTGTCAGCGACAATAATTTCTTCAAAACCAGCTTCATGAAGTGTATTTACAACGGCCAATGTAAGTTTGGTGGCGATTTTCCTGATCTCTTCATATTGGGCACCTTTCAGCTTCAAGTGTCCGGGAATTACCACATACGGCATGCCTTCTAAATCCACTGAGATATAGGCCTTCATTATAACCACTACGAAGCTTGTGATGACTTTGTCTTTAAAGGCTTCTTCATCAAATGAAAGAGATAACTGCCTCAGGGTAGTGTTGACGTCTCTTCTGTTGTCCACTGATTATTGAGAGCAAGTTACTAACTACCAAAACCCGGCTTATTTTACGGGTTTGAAGCGTTCTTTCAACCGGTTAAGGACGTTTGGAAGGGTAGTGTATTCCATGGATGAAGGGGGGAGTCGATGGGGTTCGAAGGGACCATGCCGTCGAAGGTAATCAGCAACATACATGCATTGATCGCGGGTGATATCCCAGGCAGGATCATCGAACACATCAAGCGGTTCAGTGAGTTTGCCATCTTTCATACTGAAGGCTAGCCCCGTCACACGTGGTGGTCCATCGAAACGTGTACACTGCGAGTAGTGTAGTGGAACAGGCATGAGGGGACCATTGTGACTGCCACGCATCCATCCCGTTACAAGGTGCCCAAGGGCAAAGCCTTCAAGAATTTCACCGGTAGCGGGGAATCCACTTTGTGCACGCACTATTGCACCAGGATCATCTTTACCAATGTATTTTCCTGCGACGGCGTAGAGTTTCTCGGTGGAAATTGCTGCAGCAATACCTCGAGATTTGTCCTTTGAGTAGACTCGTTTGATGACATAGTCTTCTGTCGCGCCAATGAGGGCTAAGAGGTCATAGAGTTCAGAGGGTGTGTCCATCTTGATCATTTTATCATTTTTGATGTCATACACTTCAAAGATGAACCCGTCGTGTAACTTAGGATCAATGATCAATCCTGCTGTATTGAAGGGATCTGCAAAGACACGAAATATCGGATAATTGAATGCACCAGGTGCTGTCTTGTCAGCGGTGAAGACGACGAAGGGGTCGGCGGGGCGTTCTTCAAACTCCATTTCCGCGACACCAGGTCCCATTCCCCGGACATTGCCACTGAAGGCCTCCTTCAGGATGTCCTGACCGGCACCATACAATCCTCGTTCCTTTGCATTTTTTGCGCCCTCCATTAGAGCATCAAAGGCTACTTTGTGGATTTCTTCGTCATCGACGCCTCGAGTGTGTGTCATTAATATCTCGGTGTCATCGCCAGCGTTCCAGATTTTGTAGTCGATGATGAGTTCCGATTGATGAGCTTTGTCAATTGCTTGGCAGACAACGTCAGTAGTTACGTCACAGGTGCGAATGTGTCCGCCTATGCTCCCAATATCGGCTTTGATGAGTGTGATAGTAGTTTTCACGGCTGCCACCTAGTAATAGGTATTTTCGCGAGTTGTTGGCAGGCACTTGACTAAAAAGTTGTGCTCTTGCCTACGGGAGCCAGATTATCTTACCACTATAAAATATATTCTATCTGCAAATCCCGACTCCAAAAAAATCCTAATCCGTTTCTTCCCGAAGTTCTTTTTGATACCTTCGACCGAGTTCCACATAGATTTGCCAATTATTATCAAGCTCAAACCGATCGACATGCGTGATTGATCGAATGACTTTGCCGGGTACTCCGACGACGACACTTTCTGGGGGAATCTTTTTTCCAGGAGGGATCAGACTGCCAGCCCCAATAATTGAACGCTGACCTACGTGGGCTTCGTTAAGTATTGCAGCTCCAATGCCTATGAGTACGTTATCTTCAATTGTACACCCATGAACGACCGCGTTATGACCCAGGATCACGCGACTACCGATTTTTGTGGGATACCGGACGTCACAGTGGACAGTGGAATTATCTTGTATGCTAGTATCCGTGCCAATGTCAATTGTATTATAATCTGCCCGGATGACTGCGTGTTCCCAAACGTTACAACGTGCACCAATTGTAGTCGACCCAATTACAGTTGCACGTGGTGAAATGTAAGCATCAGCTGCAATTTTGGGTTTTTTCCCTTGATAGGAGATTATTGGCATTTCCAGTCACTTATCCGCGGGTGTCAGGAGGGTTGGTTCCGTGCACCCATAACTGTTTCTCATTCGTGGGTATCAATTGCAAGAAGAGCAGCACCTAATGCACCAGTATATTGTGGCTCATCAGGTACCCAGAGTTCTGTTTGGAGCTGTTTAGCAAGGTAGAAGCGAAATCCAGGATTAAGCGCTACACCACCAGTTACAGCGACCGGTTTTACCACTCCCACTCGTTGAGAGAGCGTAGCGATTTTGGCAGCCATGGCTTTGTGTATTCCCGCAGCAATGTTGGCAGGCGTGTCACCGGCACCAATTCGTCCAATGACTTCACTTTCAGCAAAAACCGTACAGGTGCTACTAATGACAGAGGGAGATTTTGCCTTAAGGGCAAGAGAACCCAATTCTTGGATTGGAATTTCTAAAACCTGTGCCATCACTTCTAAGAAGCGTCCAGTTCCAGCACTGCATTTATCGTTTAGTTCAAAGTCAGTGGGTCGTCCGTTAGAACCGATGCGGATGACTTTCGAATCCTGACCCCCAACGTCGATGAGCGTTTGAATTTCTTTGTTGAGACTATGGATGCCAATCCCATGACAAGTGATTTCGGTTACGGATTTACTGACAAAATTGGCTTGACTCCGACCATATCCTGTGCTAATCATTGTGATGCCAGAGAGGTCTTGTTTTGATTGCGACACTAGTTCATCAAGACAGCGTTGGATAGATTTCTTGGCAGAAGCACCCGTAGCCAGAAGATATCGGGCTCTGACCTTACCTGTTGAGTCAATGAGCACTGCCTTTGTTGTGGTGGATCCGACATCAATTCCAATGCCATAATTGGATTGTTTTACCAAAGCGGTTAGACCTCAGAGAATCATTTCCAATAGGGCGTCAACACGGGTTTCGGCTTGTGCCTCATTATATTGTTGACTATCAACCATATCTCCTTCGATTATGACACCTGGAACTCCTGTTCGTCGTGTGATTACTTCTTTTGTAACCATTTGGCCCAGTGAATAGCGTTTACAGGAACGTACGGAAAACAGTACGAAACCATCAAGTTCGTAATCCTTGATTAGATTACACATTTTGTCAATTTTCGCCGAGAGCCCCTTATTTAGCCAGATTTTACTATAAACTTGGGCGATACTCTCAAGGGCTTCACCTCGGGGAATGTTTGCCGACCACGCATGGGTATAAGAGTCGGCAGGGAAAACGACGCCTTTCTTCGCAAGTGTGTTGAAGAAGTTATAGATGGTGAACCAAGGTGGGATGTTATCCCAAAGGAGTCGGACTCGTTCTTCACGAATGGCACCAAGTCCTTGTTTGACTCGTTCTTTGACTTCACCATAGAAGGCTTGATAGAAGTCGATGGCTTGCTGAGTTCCTCGCAGAGCCACAATGGGAGCCATCGAGAGGAATCGATCAGCACAATTCAAGGGTGAGGGTTTATTCTTACACGCTTCGAGAGACTTGGTCCAAAGATTCACAGCGGTATTAGAAAGGTCAGCAACTTGCAGTAATTTTTCTTCATCATAGGGTTGATTGAAGGTTTCACTCATGAATGTGATTAAACCCTCGAGGTTGGATTTGACATAAGCAAGATGATGGGGAGGTTGATCTCCCTCTAAAGGTGGTGTATCAACAAGGTAGACTGGGGCCCCAGTCATTTCGGATACCGCTTCATACCACCCAAGGACTGTTCCGCAAATGTTGTTGCAAGCAAGTAATGCTTGGGGAATAGGAAGACCTGTGAGAGGACTTTGTTCAGGTTTTTTCACAGATCCTATGCTTGAGCGTGCATATGAGCACAGTTCCTGAGAAAAGCCCAGTTCTTCGGCAAACCCACAGAGAAGCGGACCGCATTTTTCCGAACCCACGATGGCTCCGTATTGCTCTGGGTAAGCAGCAACTGTATCAAATGCGACGGGAATTTCAACTGGAAAGCCGGATGTTACCCAAACGAGTCGTCCGTTTTGTGATGCGGTTTTGGTACTTAAGATGTGCAGGGTCATAGTTTCTCGAAGTAGCTTGCTTGTGTAGAGTTTTCGGTAGGCCTTTTCTTTCGGTGGTTCAGTTGTTGTCTTTTGTGACATCTTTTTTACATCCATCCTTTATCGTTTAACACTTAATGTTTCGAAGAAACTTTGCAGCCGACCTTCAATTCGAGCTCTGTCTGAGAACTCGGGATCTAGAGGTAGGCGTACGGTGAGTACTTTCTTTTTCTCAGCGATTTTGAGCATATCAGGGATTTCGAATTGGTCAGGGTCACAGAATGAATGTTCTGCGATAATTAATCCGTCAATTTTGAGCTTGTCAAATATTACCTCAAGAAAGTGGAGTCGGTCTGGTAAACCTTCTTGTGTGGGTTCAGCAGGAGCCGAGATAATGCTTTGGGCGAGTTCATGAAAGGGGTCGCCTTGCAGGTTAGATGGAGGGTGAAATACGGTTCGAAAACTGAAAGATAAAATGTCAAGCACGATTTGAGCTTCTTCCACTTCTGCGTTGATTTTTGCATTTTCAAACAGAACGGCTATTCCTTCGGGATCGATCATCCCTCCAACCACTACTATTCGAGGACCTTTTCTTTCTGGTGTAGCCGTGAGTTCCGGGATTTGACCTTTGAGAAGCCCATAACGGAGAGCCTCAGCTGAAGGAATTAATTGATTGGTTCGTAATTCGTGTTGGACTTCTGAGGCCACTTGTTCTACCTGTTGCAATGTGTGGGGACCCGGAGCGGTAAAGAACTGGCGTATTAGTTTGGCATATTCAGGATATGGATAAATCGATGGTTGAAAAATACGGGCGGCGACTATGAATTGCGCGGCGGCCCGAAATTCTGCGGTGAGTGCCACAGCTTCTCGGTACTTATCAATTGAAAATTTGGACCCAAAGGTTACTTCCAAATGGTTACTAAACCCACGGAGTTCTTCGGTGAGATAGGTTATGGCGGCTTCGTCTCTGGCGACTGGATAAGTTAAACGAAGCACAGTGTCTTCATGAAACCGGGCACGCCAAACATCTCCAAGATTTTGCAGAGAGTCACAAGTGCCTCCAGGAAATGCAATGGCACTCAGTTTGGGAAGTTGTTCCTTCGCCCGTTGACTGAAGAGATTTCTAGAATATGCACAGCAAAAAGTTTGGAGACTGGCTTCATAGGCTCCAGAGGTTTTGTGATCTGCCCAGAGGAGTGTCGGTGTTAGATGATGAGCGAAAAAGAGTTCTAAAGGCGTATGGGGATAGATATACCCAACCAAGGAAGTCTCAGGAGTTATGATGGTTTGAAGAAGCTGGCGCCTTTCGGAAACAACAGTGTCATAGCTTAGCGGAGCACTCATTAGAACCCACCAAATCCTGAAGGTATCTGCGGACTTTTGTCTTAAGTTTTCTCACCTTGTACAGTCCAAGAGAAGGAAACAGGAAGAGTTGTCATTCATTTCATTTGTTAGTTTGTGCTTCCTCCATAATGTCCTTAAGCATCTTAGATATTCTCATTGCGAGGGTTTTTCATGACTGATTCGATTGAAATCTCTGATTTAACAAAGCAATTCGAAAAAATCACGGCAGTCAATGACGTATCTCTTGATGTTCAACGTGGCGAAGTCTTCGGTTTTTTGGGACCAAACGCGGCTGGAAAATCCACCACGGTGAAAATCGCTGCCACTCTGCTTGAACCAACTAAGGGAACAATCTCAGTTGAGGGTTATGATGTTCTAGAAGCGCCTGTTGATGTGCGGTCTGTTACTGGACTCCTCCCTGAGGATGGGGCTAATACACATTATGACCGTCTCTCGGCGTATAAGAACCTGGAATATTTTGGGCGGCTTTATGATGTTCCGGAGGAAAAGCTCCAAGATCGGATTGAGAGGCTCTTAGAGTTTTTAGAACTCTCTGATCGAAGGGATGATTCTCCAGCGACATTTTCGACTGGTTTGAAACAGAAATTGTCACTTGCTCGTTCCATGATTCATAACCCAAGAGTGGTGTTTTTGGATGAACCCACCTCTAGCCTGGATCCGATTATGTCGAAAAGGGTCCGTGATTTCATTGATGAACAGGCCGAAGTTGGGAAGCAGACCTTCTTTCTTTGTACACATTTGCTATCAGAGGTGGAGGACTTATGTGACCGGGTTGGATTTATTTCACGGGGTGTATTAGTGGAAGTGGGGCGACCAAAGGACCTGCGGCGGAAGTTTTGGACAGTCCGAACCTATGAGGTTCAACTAGCGGATGCTGATTTGTCAAAAGGGAGAGAGATTATTTCATCCACAGGACTTGTTGAAGCTGCAAGAGTAGAGAAGGAACGGGTTGTCTTTGAAGTTGAAGAGGCGGAAACAAAGAATCCACAAATCATTCGAGCCTTAATGGAGTCGGACCAGCTTATAGTCGAGTTTCGTGAAAGAGTACCAGATTTGGAAGATGTCTATCTCAAAGTGATTGGAGGGAATTAAGATGTTGAAAAAAGCGTGGATTATGGCTCGGACAGAAATCCGAATGGTCTTCAAAAGTCGACAGGTAAAAATGATTCCTGCAATGATCGTTGTCATGACAGTAATTTTCGGTGGACTCATGACTTTTCTCACCCTCTCTTGGGGATTGACAGATCCAGTGTATTTCAACCTCATGATGGCTAGTATAATGGGTGTTGTGATAATCATGCTTCCCATCATGCTCCCTATACTAATTGCAGCCGATTCGATTGTTGGGGAAAAGGAACGCCACACACTAACTCCCCTACTAGCAACACCATTGACGGATGGAGAACTTCTCTTTGGGAAATTTCTGACAGCACTTATCCCAGGACTAGTGGTGGCATATAGTAACCTAGTTTTGGCGATTGCCATGGTGAATGGATTAGTCCTCTTACTAGCACCTCCCCTGTTTGGAGTATGGCCTGACTTCTTATCTATAATTCAGGCAATCATATTACCAGTTCTTTTCTCAATATTAGCTGTTGGAATCATGGTCATCATTTCAGGTCGGGCGAACACCGTCTATGAAGCATATCAAACTGGCGGGGTTCTTATCCTCCCTGCGATGGCGTTTGCGTATTCCGGATTCCTAGGCGGCACTGGTCTTAACTGGTTAATCTTCTATGCGGGAGTACTCATCCTGATTGTTTTAGACATTATACTCTACCGAATTGCTGTGAAGCTTTTCAATCGTGACGCACTCACATCCCGTGTTGGCTAATTTTTGCCATACAAAGCGCACAATTAAAACCAGAAGAAGTTAATGACCCCTACATCGAGCGTGATTTTCATGTCAAAAGTATATCGTATCATAGCACGCGTCCATGAATTACGACACCAACCCGGGAAAGGGCCTTGCCGGCTCTACAAAGTTGGTGACGAGTTCGACTTGTCCAAACCTGAAGAAAAGGAAAAGATCTGCCGTTGGGCATATAATGCAATGTTCCCGTTCATCACAATCCTCGAATTTGATGGAACCATCCCTTGGGAACCTGATCCGAATAAGGGATACGTTGCCTGTCCAGATCCACACAATATCGTGGTTTTTGAGCTACGTCGTGAAGGCGTCCTTGAGAAACGAGAAAACCCCTAATACCGTTTTCGTTTAAAGTTTCGAGAGGACTGATCTACCAAGCACTTTGATTTGAGCGGTTTCCTGTTCATGGGGAAACATGAAGATAGTATGAGTGACACCAATATTCGCAAATTCGCGCAGTCGTTTCACCATGTAGTCCGGTGTTCCCCACAGGGCTTGTGCAACTCGTTCCCGATATTCATCGACAGGGATATTTCGTGTCTTGGCGTTCTCAATGATGGCATCTTCCATTTCATCCTCAGATTCGAAAATACGTGTCCATAGTCCGACAGATTTCTGGATATCACTAGTATCGCGCCCGTATTTCTTAGCTAGATGGGCAAGCCGTTGAAAGCGTTGATCTAAGTCTTCGGGCGTGGTCATCCAAGCGATATTGATGCCATCACCATGTTTTGCTGTGAGTCGGAGCATGTATTCTTTGCCATTTTGAGCTCCAATCCAAATAGGCATTGGATCTTGAACGGGTTTGGGAAAGGAGATGACGTCATCTACTTGGTAATGTTTGCCTTTGAACGAAAAGCGCTCATTGGTCCAAATACCCCGGATTATTTGAACAGTGTCAGCAAGTTCGTTAATTCGGGTTATAGGTTTCGGAAAGGGATACCCATAGGCTTTGTATTCGATTTCTTTCCACCCGGCACCAACTCCAAATTCTAATCGACCGTTGGAAAGCACATCGAGTGTAGCCCCCATTTTCGCAGTGAGTGCAGGATTTCGATAACTTTGACAGAAGACCATACTGCCAACACGAACCTTGTGGTTCTGTTGGGCTAGCGCGGTCATAAGAAGCCAGGGCTCCAGAAGAATCCTGCCCGTAGCATCTTTGTCGAGCATAAAATGATCGCTAAACCATATTGTCGAGAACCCCATCTTTAGGGCAACATCAGTGATTTTACTAACATCATCAAACGTGTAGCCAAACTGAGGTTCGATCTGGACACCAAATTCCATACGTTCACCAACAAAATAACAATGTAATAGAAACGCGGTTGGTGAGGACCGCTTAAATATTTGTACCTTCTTAGCCCAGAGCTATTGCTCAAATCGGTGGATGGTTTTTAATGTTGGATAAACTTCAAGCCGCAGTATCTTTTGGTGAAAAACAAGGAGCGGATTTTGTCGAGGCGCGATATGAAGACATGACTCTTCGCACATTAAGACGGGTTAATGAAACATGGAAGGACATCATCCAGAAATCACGGACAGGGATCGGAGTTACGTGTTATTTTGATGGAACCGCGGGGTATTCATTTACTGCGAGTGAAGAGAGAAAGGATATTGAAGATGCAGTAAAACGGGCTTACCGAATGGCCAAGGCTGCTTCGACAGCAGCCTTATTGAAGTTAGATTTTGACGAACGCCCACCGGTGAAGAGTAAACCCACAGACACATATTCTGTTAAGATTCATCCCAAAACCAAAGATATCGACTACAAAATGGACCTAGTAAATCGGGCAGTAGGAGCCGCACGAGATGCAGGAAAAGAAATTCAGACTATAATAGGAGCCTATGGCGAGCTCTATGGTCAAAAAATATTCACTAATAGCGAAGGATCCAACATCGATTGGAGCTTTTTAGTGGTTGATTTGCCCTGCCGTGTAACCTCAAAGACGAATACTGGAGAACTGGTGTTCGCTTCTCATCGAATGGCAGGGTCCTTTGGGCTTGAGAAGTTCAAACAAAAAGATTCTACTCCCGAAGATATCGGCAAAGCCACTGGCGATTCTGCCGCCGAGCAAACTACCGCAAAAGCATGTCCTATAGGAAAATTCACTGCCCTGACAGATAATGATCTTACTGGTGTCTTAGCCCATGAATCGTTTGGACATCTTAGTGAAGGTGATTTTGTCGTAATAGGTGTCTCACCTCTTGCAGGAAAAATTGGAGAAAAGTTAGGAACCGAACAGGCAACCATCGTTGATGGCGGGATTCCAGATATCACTAAAAATGGCGGATTATGGCTTCCATACGATGACCAAGGAATTCCAGCTAGTATGACGACAGTGCTTGATAAGGGAATTCTCCGACATTACTTACAGAACAGAGGAACCGCCAAGAAATTAGAACAGGAACCTACGAGTAATTGTCGAGCGGTTCATTTTGGATTTCTCCCTATTCCTCGGATGACTAATACCTACTTCACGCCTGGTGATTTGACGGAAGAGGAAGCACTGGAACAACTCGGTACAGGAGTCTATGCCATTCAAACTGCAGGCGGACAAGTGGAAGGGGATGGCAGTTTTCTCTTCAAAGCCGATAGAGGATACTGGGTAGAAAATGGGGAAATCCAATATCCCATCCGAGAGGTGGCCCTTTCAGGTAACATCCTGCAGCTACTGACTCAAGTAGAAGGCGCTACGAAAGACTTGTCTCTTAAGGGAACTTACTTCGGTGGGTGTGGTAAGGCAGGCCAATATCCACTTCCTGCAGGACTAGGAGGACCAAAGCTCCTCATCAAAGGGGTTACATTTGGAGGAAAGGCTTAGCAAAATGGAGATGCAAGAGTATGGAGTATGAGATAATCAAGGACAACTTGCTGGCTGAAATTGATACAGGTCTGAAATTCGCCAAATCATTGGATAAAATGGCTGAATTTGAAATCTATCTTTCTTACAGAAGTAACTCGGACGTAGTCATTAAACAGGGGGTTGTTGAAGCAACCGATGGAACAACTGCCGGAACGGCAGTTCGTGTTGCCAAAGATCAACGAGTGAGTTTTGCTTCATCTAGTGGAATCACCCCTGACCGTATTAAGCGTACTTTACAGGAAGCCGTTGCTAGCTTGAACGCTACATCTGAGAAAGATACACGGTTTCAGGGATTCTGCGAACCGAAGCCCCCAGGTCGCGAAGGAAAATTCACTCCAGCGATTCTGGATTTATCTACTGATGATCTCGTTAAATACTCACTGCAAATTATTGGGGACATATCAAAAGTCAACGGCCGAATGATGGCGGTTTCAGCATGTGAAGTGAGTTGGGGAGGCTTTGCTATTGGTAATACTCGAGGACTTGAACGGGCGTCTAGTTCGACATTCAATTATGCTTCTGCTTATGCAATGGCGATTGATGGTAATGAACGACGAGCTTCTGAAGAGGAGTTCATTTCACGAGAGAAGGCCATTGATGTTTCTGGGATGGGTGAAAAAGCCGCGAAGAGGGCTTTGAGTTTGTTAGGAGCAAAGAAACTGAATCAAACAACTACCCTACCCACTCTATGGTCACCTGATGCAGCGGCTAGTTACGTCCTTGCCAGCTTTGGTCAATCTGCTATTGGGAATGCCATTGTTGAAGGACTATCTCCGCTAGCACCGAAACTTGGAAACCCAATTGCCGAGAAACAGTTCACCTTGATTGATAATGGGCAGGATCCACAAGGTATTGGCACAGAATCAGTTGATGCAGAAGGCTATCCACAGGGACGAACAACCTTAGTTCACCAGGGAGTTTTGAAGAATTTTCTCTTTGATTCATATTATGGTGCCATTGCGGGTAACCCATCGACAGGGAATAGTGGTCGAGCAGGAGGCCCATTTGGAGGAACTATTCCATATGAAGAGGCTCCTAAAATTACCATTAAGAATTTAGAGGTAGTCCCGGGGTCGAAGACCGAGGAAGAACTCATAGCATCGGTGGATGGCCAAGGATTGTTGATTACAGATCCACCAATTGGCATATTCCATAGTGATGTTTCAACTGGTGATTTTTCTGTTGTAGCAAATGCAGTATTTATGATTGAAAATGGTGAAAAGAAAACACCACTCGAACCATTGTCAATTGCGGGGAGTTTCTATAAGGGCTTAGAACAACTTCGTGGAGTTGGCAATGATGTGGAAATGACCTCGTTTTTTGTAAAAGCACCTAGTTTACTCATTGATGGTTTCTCTGTTACTGGATGATTAGAAGTTAAGCATTCACCATTCTAGTGATTAACCACAAGTTTTATCGAAACGCAAATACTCCGTTCTTCCACAGGAGCCTGTATCAAAATGTCTGGTCAACTAGCGCGAATTATCTCCGAAGTTAGGGGCTATTGGGGCTTACGACGCAAGCAGCCCATTGGAAAGCTCGTATCAATCCTCCGCAAAGAGGGTTTCAAGTGTCCACATGTGTTGTCTTCCATTGGTGAGGATTCTGCGGCCATCGACTTGGGCGGAGATAATCTCATTTTGCTATCCACAGATGCAGTGATACCTGAGCTAGCCATGTCAAAGCCTTACGTAGCAGGTTATGCGGCCATTTTGGTTAATGTTAACGATATCTATGCAGCGGGTGGACGCCCAATTGTGGCGATGGTCAATATCGCCTTCGAAGAATTAGATATCGGAGTAAAGTTTATGGAGGGTATCTGTGAAGCCGGGCAAAAATTCCGTGTCGAAGTTGTCCGCGGACATACGACACCCAATGCACCTACCAATGGTGTAAGCGCTTCAATCTGTGGCACAGTCCGCCGCGATGCATATGTGAGCGCAGGGGGAGCTCAGCCAAATGACGTGCTTATTCTGGCAATCGATTTGGAAGGTCGTATCTCTCCGAATTATGAATATGGATGGGATACAACGGCTTTGAAAACGTCTGAAGCTATTCTAAAACGGTATGAGGCGATGCGCATCCTTGCTGAGAAACAATTACTGACGGCATCGAAGGATCTGAGTAATGGGGGAATTATTGGAACGATTCTTTTAATGTTGGAGTATGCACAGAAAGGGGCCTTGATTGATTTAGTCTCAATTCCTATGCCACAGGATTTCGATATCGTGACCTGGCTAAAGATGTATATTTCCACAGGATTTGTGGTCGCAACCACAACGGATCAGGCTGAACACGTGATGACCATTTTTGAAGACCATAATCTCAGTGCTGCAGTTATTGGAACCGTAGATGATAGTCAAAAGCTAAGGATACAACTTGGTGAAGAATCTGAGACGATTTTTGATTTCACTCAAGAGTCAATTGTTGCCCCACCTCCTCCCCCCCAACTAAACCGAGTTACGGCTCGTGATTCCTCCCGACAAAAAACCAAGGAAGACCCTAACCATAAATAGAAGAAGAAGTACACAAGGTATACAGACATTGAAGGGTGAGCCCGATGGCTGTTGAGAAAACACAAAAAGATTACCCAGCTGAAGTTTCGAAGGCAGCAAAAAAAATCCAAAAAATTGTCAAAGACATGAATAAGGAACTGCTTGATGAGCAGGAACTACGAGCAACTGCTGATGCTCGTGTCGAAGAACTTTCTAATGAACTTCAAAATAAGATTGCAACAATTGAACGATTGGATCGTACCATCAATGAACTGAAAACAACCGCCGATGAAACTACCGATCTTAAGACTAAGAATAAGGCTTTGCAAGCGGAGCTTGATGGCATTCAAACTCAACTGGAGAAAATGTCGGAAACCTACAAGGAACTTGTTTCCGAACAAGAAGCCTCCATACCTGTTCAAGAGTTATTAGCCTTGTACATCGCTTTGCTTGAAGATGTGTTCTATGCCCAACCACATGCGAAGACCTTGTTTCTTCTTCATGGCAGAAAGAAAGAAATGACTCGTGAAGAGATTGTAAAAACTGCTGGACATGAACCAACGGCAATCCGAAAAGCCCTTGGTGATCTCTCTCGGGCTAATCTCATCGATTATGATGTTGAGGGCGGAAAAGCCAGCTTGAAGAAGCGGTTGTACCCAACTTAGACTTTCATATCAGCAAGAAGTTGGTTAAACCGGGGTAGGCTATGTAAGCTAGCAGCTAGTGAGCAAACGTAGCGACTGAGCTCCGCGTGGATGAGGCGTTCTAAATCAGAAAGCGTTTTACTTTCTGTAGCACGGTCTACAAGTTCTCGAGCACTACGATAAATGACCCCAACCACCCGCTTTTCGACATCAGGCGGACCCCAATCAAATGACCGAAGATTTCGCTTAGCCTCATTGAGGCTAGCGTCCACAGATTCATTCTTCAACGCATTCGATATCTGGTCATAGAACTCACCCGCAACGTTCGTGATTTTATTGCGTTCACGACTTGTCAACTCGGTGCCAAGAGTACCTCTGCGCATCAATTCTTGCAGTAGCCCAGCACAAGGAGCCTCAGCAAGAAACCGTCGAATCAGATCATAAAAAATTTGACCAGAAATCCGAGTGACCTCAGTTATGACTTCCCGAGGTTCACTGTATCGGAAGAGTTCTCGACACGCTTCGAACCAGTAATTGGGTAGTAAGATATGGCTTCGGCTAGAATATTTATCAATTAATTGTTGGATTGGTGGGAGCAGTTTCTCGGGGTCATGAATTGAGAGACGACGTTGAAAGGGTTTTCCCGTAAGTGCGGCTAAATCTTGTGTAGCTTCTGTTACTGACTTTTGAGCAGCTAAAATTGGTTCCTTTATTTTCTTCTTGGAAACTTTTGTATCACGGGATTTGGCTAACGAATTGAGAGCTTGTTCAATTCGACCTAGGTGTGTGAGAATCACGTTGATGGTATCATCGACAAATGAAGAGCCCGAAGTAGCTGAGTTATTTTTGGAGTCTGCCAAAGTCTGTTCCACGGATTCACGGACTGCATGAACGCCTTTGGCGAGTTGATCAACTTGCTTTGGACTCAGATCACCTTCAGCCTCAATTGTAATCAATGCATGAATTAGCGTGGAGTTGACAGTTGTAAGGATGAGAATTCGTTCCAGCAATTCTTCTGCTGTTATCACCCTTTCTTCTCTCCTCTAGTAAGATGGCTACTTCATTTCTAAATTGAAGAGTTCTGCGACATCACGAATGGAGGCTCGAAGAACTTCTTCTGAGACGCCTTTGGATTTCTTGAACCAACCTCGACGTAGTGGTGATGGTCCTGCATGGAGATCAACGAGCTCGGTGGCAGAATTCACAAGATCCTCGATTTCTGGAATTTGAGGGAGCCCTAAGAGAAGTAGGAGGTCGGTGGGGTGTCCTTCCTCTTCATAGGAAATGAAACAAGGTGTAATAGCAGCTCCCTTCGCAGTGTATGAACGGAGCGCTTGTTTGATGTGTGGGTCATATTCTGCTCGAGCGAACTCGCGAGTTCCTGAGAAGTTATAATAAGTTGATGATGCACCAGGTTCGTTTCCAATTTCAGCGAAGCTACAATGTTCCACGGCGTATTTGACCATAGTTTTCAGTTGAGTAGGAACATTTCCTGCAGAGGGAATCAGGCTAACATCGGTATAGAGGCAAGGAACAACAATGGGATCGAGTTTCCGAGCATAGTCTGCGATGTCAGTTGTTGGAAATACTTCCTTTCCGGGTTCTACAACACCAGGACTTAGCATGTGTTCAACGAACCGGAGAGCGAGAGGATTGACAAGCTCCACAAAGGCTGATTCCTGAGCTTTAGAAACATCATCGGCCCCATCCACGGTTGAAGGTACCATACCTTCAACATCGTTGATCTTCCCTACATCAATTTGTAATTGGCGCTGTAGGAAGTCAGCAACTTCTCCTTCCCGCCAAGCAAGAATACGCCGGAGCATTGCTCGATTGCTAAGAAGACAGACGAGGTCTGCACCCCGATCCTCCAATTGACCTCGGAGAAGTTTGGAAAGAGACCACATTGTATTGAGAGCCTCCGAGGTTTGATCCTTGAATGGAAGTACTGTAAACACGTAGACGAAGATTCGTCGACCTTCCTCCTCTTGGAAGCGTTCCTTTAGGATCTCAATAAGAGCGGGAGCCCCACCACAGCCGGTTCCTCCACCAGAGGAGGTGAAGATTACGAAGCCTGAAACGCCTTCAAAACCAAGTTGGGTGAGTTGACCCATTATGACATCCTTGAAATCATGGACGTAATTATAGCCGTCCGTGAAGTTGCCGCCACAGCCAATATCTGACGCACCATAGAGCAGTGTGTTCTCTTTGGGAATGTCATATTTTTGGCGAAGCTTTTGGATATCTGACCGGTCGGTGTTCATGCAGAGATAGCCACGTATTCTGGGCGGAAGCATTCGTTCACGGGCTTGTTTCAGGTATGCACCCACAAGGTTACTTCCACATTCCCCAATTCCAATAGCGAAGACTTCAGCCACACGCGGATCATCATCTGTTAGTGCCATGGTTCATTCATCCTTTTTCTATCTGGTTTTTCCTTTCTTATCAGACATAGCAGCTGCTAGTTCACGAGAAGCCCACGCAAGGTAATTTGAAGTATCCTCACTTATGTAGGTTTCCCGAATTCGTTTCTCAATTTCGTTAAGTTGACGATTGCGCTCAGCCTTGGGCGCACCAGGATTATAATCTGCAAGAAAGACTCGAAGCGCCTTGTGCCAATCATCGAGTTGCTTGATTTTTTCTAACCATTGTTGCTCTAAACTTCGAATAGTTGTAAAGATATCAATTGATTCAGGTAAAGAATCAACGTTTTCCAACTTATCACGCATCGTCTGTAAGGTATCTAACGGGAAGATAATTTGACTAAATTCCTTTGGTCGAGAATTATAAACAGCGATAATTGTTGAATAATATTCTGTTGTGTTTTCCAGTAATTGTGCAAAAGCTTTGGATGTCTTTTGCTCCATGTTACGGAGAATATCAATGACACTTTTTTGAGCTTCGATCAAAGCCATGCAAATTTCAAGGACTGTAGTTACTTGTTCAGTTTCTAACGCATCAGGTACCCGGGCTAGAAGCTCCTTCAACTTCAAAACGGTTTCAGCCTGACCATGGTGCTCTAATAGGTCAGTTACTGAATTGAGATTTCGCCAGACTTCGTTCGCTTTGTCTCGGATGGCTTTGAGCAATTTGGGTTCAGTGAGCAATTCACGAAGCTCATCGAATCGATCTGGAAGATCTTCAATAGTCGAAGGAAGTTTATCCTGTAATTTGACGCATTGTTTGACATAACTATCGGTCTTGATTCCTAATGAAGCAGCAACACTAGTCAATTCCGAATAGGCTTTGATTTGTTCATTAAGGACTTGATTGAAGTACCCCACAATCCGTTTTTCGAAGATCTCAACAATGTGATGAGCCTTTCGAATCGCTTCTTCATAGGTTTCGCTTGCGGGTACGATGGAGGTTAATTCTTGAATCGCTGCTTGGACCTCAGAGGGTATTGTTAGATTCATGCCAAGGAGTTTCGACACCGCTAAACGGAGTTTGAGATCAAGACGGTATTTGAGGTTTTCAATGGCATCTTGGGTTTTGTAGAGGGCGTCTCCTTGAGCTTCGCGGGAAACAGCCTCCATTTCTTCAAAGCTTGTACTAGCACGGATTTGAGCAATTGCGTTTTCTAGAAATTCTTCCATTGTCTTGAAGGATTCACGATAGGTGGGTTTGATGACCTGAATTTCCGCTAAAAGTGCATTCAGTTCGCGTTCCCATGCTTTTCGGAAGAGGTCCATCCGATTTTCAACGTGTTTTTGGAGACGGGCATAGGCTTCGACAAGTTCTGAGAAGCTGATATCTGTACTTCTGACTGGAGCGGGAGCAGCACCCATTGTTGTTTTATCCAAGACCGTGCTGGCCGTTTCGGAAATACGGGCTAAAAGGGCTTCTTGGGCTCTGATTTCTGCAATCAGTTTTCCATGTTCTTCTATGATTCGTGCGGCAACATCCGAGTACACTTTAATGAGTGTGCTGAGTTCAGCTTTGGTTAGCTTCTTCGTGTTTCTCTTTACAAAGGCATCAAGTTCTTTGGTATTAGGAAGCACTTTACGTTTTACTGCACGAGTCAAATCATCTAAAATTCGTGTGGCTTCACTTCGAAGCGCAGTCTCCACATTTGTATTATACGCTTGAAGGCGTTCATAACCTGCGATCAGAGCGGCAAGATCAGCCTCTTTGGGAAGTTCCTCAGGTGCAGGAGGCAAGAAGGTTGCTTCATTAGAAATGTTTGCAGAGGCTAAGGTGCGGTTGAGGTTATGACCAAATTCAATTATTTGGCTGCGAACTTCGCTTGAAGCTTTGAGAACCTGACCATCATACTGTTGAACTAACCCCAGAAGGGTTGTAAGATTGGATTCACCCTTCAATTGTTTCTTTATTGCTTCTAAGGATGTTGAAATCGCCATTGGCACGTTTAAACCAAGGCTCCGAGCTGTTACCAAAAGGGAAATAGAGGATTCAATGCTGGTCTGTAATTTCGCACGAAGCGTATCAACGACCTCTCCTCGTCGACTCGTCAAATATTCATGTTCCGTTCGAAGTGTTTTGCGGATTTCAAAAAGATCAGGGATAGAATTAACTTCAATCGTCTCACGTTCAGCACTAATGGAAACATCGCTGGTGTCAATGCCTACAAATCTGTCATAGGTTTTTATGAGTGCCCGATTACGCTCGAGCATATCATTGGTCTGTTTGTTTAGTGCACCACGGAGCTGCTTAGAAATTCCTTCTAGATTCGAGACGAAGCGGGATAGGACTGGTAAAACGACGGAAAACCCACCTTGCGTTGAAGGAAATGTAAGTCTATTCAGTTCACGCCCTAACTGGATATCGAAACTCATAATTGTGGCTTTCAAATCTTCAAGTTCAGTCATATAGGTGCGCAGCAGCTCTATATGAAGTCTAAGTGACTGTGATAGACCCTCTTCGATTTTAGGAAGACCTGCATCGATTTGTTTGCTCAAACGTCGTTTTTTCGGACTTAACGACCAACTAGTTTTTGCATCTCGATCAAATCCCTCAAGAGTTACTAATTCACGTCCAACATCCTCGATGGACGTTTCGACTTCAGAGGGAAG
>JAEOSK010000005.1 GCA_016840405.1 Candidatus Hermodarchaeum yapensis | reverse complement strand
TGACGGAGAAACAATATCATAGCCTTCACGAGAAGCTCCTCCCCCTCGGTGACGATGTCATCATCTATCCCTCGCATGGTGCGGGATCTATTTGTGGTCATGCACTCAGTGACCGCAATTTTAGCACAATTGGATACGAACGCCACCACAATCATGTCTTGCAACTTGACAAAGATGCATTCATCGAACATGTCATGAGTATTAAACTCCGCCGTCCACCCTATTTCCGGAAAATGGAAGAATATAACCTGAACGGACCTCCCCTTCTTCAAGATGCCCCCGTTCCACGGGCTTTGACAGTTCCCGAATTTGAGAAAGCCATGGAGAAATCCAAAACCATCGTGGTGGACACACGGAATCCCGATGCCTATGCGGCGTCACATCTGCCAGGCTCATTGAGTATTTGGCTTAATGGATTATCGTACTATCCTGGCTGGGTACTAACTCATGACCAAGAGGTTCTCCTCGTATTGGAACGCACCGAAGACGTCGAAACAGCTAAACCGTTTCTTTGGCGACTCGGCTATGATAACATCATCGGGTACCTGTGTCCGGGGATTGACGCTTGGCGAAACAAAGGGAAACCAACAGAGCAAATTGGTGCGATTACAGCAACTCAGTTGAAAGAAAAACTCGAAAGAGACGAACTCTTTCTCATCGATGTTCGTGAAACCTACGAATGTGAAGCAGGATTCGTCGATGGCTCGAAATACATCTATGTCGGCGAACTCGCCAACCATGTCAATGAGCTTCCACGAGATAAACCCTTAGCTACATCGTGTGGTTGGGGAGGTCGAGGGAGCCTTGCTGCTAGTATTTTGCGAAAACACGGATTCACTGACGTTTCGAATACGTTGGGAGGGCTGAACGCCTGGCATGCACTAGATTATCCTCTTGTGGAGGACTTGTGCATCGAATAATTGTGAACCAACAAAATACCGGTGAAGTCTTTTTCCCAATAATTGATAAAATCATCTTGCTGCATCAGTTTTCAAGATTCAATTAGGGGATGAAATAGCCCCAGACAAAAGCTAGAATTGCTACGGCAGTAGTAACGAGTAATATTATTGGAAGTGCCTTTCGCAGAACCTGACCCTCTATGTCTTTTGCATCAATTACTGCGGCGGCGTTCTGCAACTTGGCCGGAGACAGGACGCTAGCGAGGCCACCACCAATTCCTGAACTAGCGCCTACTATCAGTGGTTGGGCATTAATTGCACTTGCAGTGAGTTGATGGTAGGGCTGAAACATAACGATAGTAGACGTTTCGCTACCACTCACAAAGCCACCAAGAAGACCTAGAAAGGCGGCAGTCAATGGGTAAAAAGGCCCAAACGTGTTTGCAGTTACTATAGAGAGGACAAACACCATGTTCCATGCGTCAATTCGAATCCAAGATCCGTCAGAAGCGAGGACATTTCCCGAATAGATCATGATGTAGGCAAGGGCGAAGAAAATGGCTGCTGAGACGAAGGGTCGCCATACACGTCGAACCCAAGTAGACATAGTGTCTCGAACTTCTTGTCGAAACCTGGGAGTTTCCTTTTGAGATCGGGCATAAAGTGCGTCTATTAGAATCGCTAGGATGGTGGCGATGAGAACCCAAAAATATGCGTTCCAAAGAAATCTCGTATTCAACGTTATAATTCCAATAGTGATAGGAAAGGTCAGGACATTGAACAGTAGATTGTAAATTGGCGGAACAAGGTTCACGATGAAACAGAAGATGATTAGAATCAGCCAAGGAGTCATTGCACGGAGAAGTCCCATCGACTGAATGACAGGCTGGTCCTCCTCTGTGAGTATTGATTTATCCACAAGGGGCAGTCCCCGAAGTTTGGAGTATGACAACATGGCAACAATAACTGCAAGTCCTGCAAAGATGTTGGTTAGCGTTGTAAAGCCCACCCAGATGAGATTACACAAGTAGCAGGTTAGACCAGCGACAATCCCGGTAACGAATGCTAACAAAAGGGCTTCCCTGTTGAAGAGAAGTTTTCGACCCCCTGCTAGCCAAAGCATTGCCAAAGCAATTCCCGTAGCGACGATGGGCATGTACAACGAGAAGATGTGTCCTGACATGTACAATGGTTCAACGCCCGGATACCGTGTGGTCCAATACGCGTCTGGGACCGCATCTGAAAAGACTAATACCGGAATTCCAAGGAGCGCATACGTTGTGAGGGGATCATATCCTATCGAGGGTAACATTACTGCAACTAGCGGAGAGAAGCCCATGGCAAGCATTACGGGTGGAAGCATACTGACAGGAGTAGCCCCCAACCCAACGAGAAAAAGCCCAAGTCCCACGTTAATGAGCATTATTTGAATTGCCTTCCTCCCCGACCCTAAGGTCTTAAAGAAAGCCGTGATACGGGCGAGAGCACCCGTTCGAACCATGTAGGTTATCATCAGGATTGAGGTGACGACCATGAGTGAAATGGGGAAGGATGCGACGATACCAGCAATGCTGGACACAACGGCGATTAATGGATTAGTGCCAAAGAAGAGAATTGAGATGAAAAACCCCAACCCAAAGGCGACCACTCCCACTTTGTCTGCTGACCATCGACGAACTGCCAACAAGTATAAGGCGACGATAATTGGTAGTAAAATCAGGAGTGTCCCAAGAAGCGGCACTGTTTCAATTATTGGGGCAAAGACCATAATCCTCATCCTAGGTATTTTGGAAGAAAGTAGTTTCCCCATTGAGGATTTCTCTTTAAATAACTACTACAAAGTCAAGGCGGATCTCTCCGAATATAAAAAGTCCAATGTTTATTTAAGGAAGAGACTGGGCAAATTTCAACCACGTGATTTCTATGCCTGATCAACCCCCCTGGTTACGCATACTAGACATTATCCTTGGAGTAATCGCCATTGTATTCGGAGCACTATTGTTTATCCTACCCTCATTCATTATCGCCTATGGAATCGGTTTCATTCTCGGAATTGGTCTAATCATTCTAGGACTCTGGCAAATCATCAAAATCCTAATCGCTCAGGACATCGAGATGAACGCTCGAATCATAAGTATCATTATTGGTATCATGATGATCATTTTCGGTGGATTATTCATTGTAGCACCTACATTCTTCCCCACAATTCTCGTGTTACTTCTCTCTGGAGCTATCCTAATTGTTGGAATATTCCTTTTAGTGCAGGGTGCAATGGGTAAAGAAATGAAGCAATGGATTAGGATTCTCTATTTCCTCTTTGGTATTATTGCAATTGGTATTACAATTCCTGCATTTGTGTTCCCCATGACTTGGGGTCTTGACCTTGTTTCTATTGCAGTCTCAATCGCCTTAGTCTTCTTTGGAGCCCTCCGTCTCATAGTTGGAATTACAGGCGACTACACCTAAACCCTCATTCATTTACAACCGTCAACCTATTTGGAAATTGGATTCAACCTAGTCCAATCCATTCTCTTCTTTCTTTAGTCAATGAACTCTCAAATCTCTTGGAAACCTTTACTTTCCATAAAGAACAAAAGGATATGGAACGCCAGTCCCAATAATTCTTGGAAATCCTGGGGGTCACGTGATTTGACCGAAAAATTCGATATCATTGTTGTTGGTGCTGGAATTCTGGGAGTAGCAAGTGCTTACTATCTTCAGAAAAACAACCCCAACAAATCAATCCTTCTTGTTGACAGTCAACCGGATGCTGGACAAGCCAACACTGCGATGAGTGCAGCCGCTATTCGAAACATGTTCTCCTCCTCAACGAATCAACTTCTCACCGATACCAGTATTGACTTTTTCCGACATATCCAAGAAGACCTCGATTTTGACCTGACACTGCATTTTTGTGGATACCTTTGGCTTCTCAGCGAACGACAGTTCAAAGAGCCCTCGGTGCAAACCTGGATGCAACGTATGGAAGCCAACAACATCGCCTACCGAGTAATCGAAAAATCAGAACTTCAGAAACTCATCCCTGGACTAGTCACCGATTTTTCTGGAGATGAAGAAGCTGAACTCATGAACTTGAACAATGTTGACTATGCGCTCTTCGGTGCCGAATGCGGCGTTCTGGACCCCAGCCTTCTTGTCCAATTCTACAAAGACGAATTTCTTAAACTCACCAAAGTCAAACCCCGCTTTAACCTCCATGTGGAACAACTTCTCCTTGAGGCACAACCCGGTCTTGGACTACCCGGTGAACCACTCGTTTGGCAAAACAAGCTAGTTACCGGTATCAAAACTAAACAAGGAGAAATTCACGCCGATAAAATCGTGGTAGCTGTGGGACCATGGACGAACACCCTATTGGATCCCGTCGGTATCCCAAGCTATGTGAAAGCCAAGAAACGTCAACTCTTCATGGTTGCAGCTAGTGACCATCAACCCCTTGAAGAAATCCTCTTTGCTAAAGGGTTCAGCAAAACGGGCTTCATACCGTTTACAATTCTTCCATCCGGAGGCGTTTACCTGCGTGGCGTACCTGAGGAAAAATCGTTCTGGATTGGGTGCGCGGATAAGGTAGGTCGCACATACAAGTATACTATGGAGGAAGACGATTACAATGCGGAACGAGCTTATTACGAACAGAGTGTCTATCCTGTATTGAGTAAATACTTCCCTGCTTTCAGTAATGCCCGGCCTGGTAATATGTGGGCTGGGGATTATGCCTACTCGGTTGATGCCATTCCTCTGGTATATGAGCATTCAGGGGTGATTGTTGTGACTGGCGCGAGTGGTTCTGGAATCATGAAAGCCGATGCTTTAGGGCGAATCACCGATGCATTGTACCGTGGCGAGTCAGAAGCTGAATTATATGGTGGTCGAAAAATGTCATCAAAAGCACTAGGTCTCGTTAATCGAGATGTGGAAGTCGAGAGTGTTCTAATTTAGTGTCTCCACGGTTGAATAATAAAAGACTTTGAAATTCTGTTGAAATACGGTGAGAGCATGAAAGAGCTCGTTCTTGTGCGTCATGGAGAATCAGAACATCATGTACAGGGTTTGACTGGCGGTTGGACGAACACGGGACTTACGGATCTGGGGATAAAACAAGCTGAACTAACAGGAAATCGGCTACAATCCTTTGTTCTTGGTCGAACTCCCATTCTATATGCAAGTGATTTGGAACGGGCAGTTGAGACGGCTCAAATCATTGGGAAAATTCTCGGGATCACGCCACTTTATGATGAGGCTTTACGAGAACTAAATTGGGGAATTGCAATTGACATGACTTTAGAAGAGACTCAAAAGTTAGAATTGCCAAAGACCAAACCTCTGATTGATTGGGTTCCCTTTACTGGAGCTGAAAGTCGACGGATGCTCTATGAACGCCTCGCAAAGTTTCTCAACAAAATTGATGAAAAACGGGAAGAACTCGTAGTCATAGTTAGCCACGGGAATGCAATAAGATCCTGTATCTATTGGTGGCTTGAAATCCCCGTGACGAAGCAATCACAGTTTGACTTTGACATTGATACATGCAGCATTACTCATCTACGCATCAATGACTGGGAGGAAAAAACTCTCTCAGTGCTGAACAGTTCAGACCATCTCCTCCCATTGAGATCTGACAAATAGTTACAAGCGTCTGAAATTGGTCATCCTGAGGGTGTTTCGTTGTGCGTTACCGCAAGCTTTTTAGGAATCACATCGGGTACGACCCTTTATCCTCTTTGAGGGTGAAAGATTGTGCGACGCCGAATCCTGAGTACCTCGTTTCTCATCCTTTTGGTGGCATTACCACTTTTACCACCCCTATTCGGGGCTCAACCAACAGCTCCTGCAGTGGTTTCTGGAGGTCCGGTCGTTCCTGCAGAGTATGATTTGAACGCCACGGATCCCCTTATCACCTACGAACCTTACACACCTGACACCCCAGATGGGAACTCTTCGTTACTTGATGTCGTTGTAGAAGAGGTCATTGCTAGGGATCATGGCGTATGTCAAGATGGCGATCTGCTCCTTCACAAATTTGGTATTTACTTCGATGAAAATTCATCCATAGTGTTTGAAGATGATCTCCAATACATTGATGGAACCGGATGGGCCGCGCTAAATTATAGCCTGTTTCCATCGAACCTAAATTATTCAGTGTATAAGGTAAGATGCCGGTTTGAATACAATGCATCGGGAGATATCTGGACTGAAACGACAGGCTGGTCCACATCTTTCGATTATCAGCACTACCTGACAATTGGGGATCCCGATTTCACATACATCGGAGATACATCAGATACCATTGATGTTTGGGTAGAATACATTGCCAGTACAGTATGGGGGACGCTGAATCAGGTCAGTAATAACACCATTGGTTTTGAGGAAGCAGATGCACCCACCAATGTCACGGAATTCCATTTTGTACTCCAGTACAATATAACTTCAACATATTGGGAAGTACACGAACTCAATATCTCCACGTTAATCCCCAATGAATCCTACAGAATTGTGGTTTCCGCCAATTACTCCATCCGCCTCCCCCAACAATATGGAACAAGTGCGAAATCAGACGCATTCACCTTCAAGGGTCCCTATATCCGGATTGCTAGACCTATTATCAGCTACATTGGTCGGGACGTGCAGACTCTGAACATCACGGTTTCATGGGTATGGCATTCCATCTTTGGGAACCTCACTGATACGGACGTAAGCATCCAAAACTTCAGTATTTACCTCCTTGGTGATGTGACTCCTGCCGTTAACACCACCTTGAACTGGAATGGAGTCGGGAGTTACTGGTTTGTTGAAAATTTGAATATCAGTTATTATATCGAACAAGGATCACTTTCGATTGGGGAATACTATCGGGTGTCAACCTTCTTCCACTCAATAGGCGCTAGCAATCGGACTGCTGTTAATGCTACGAGCCTCTTCTCCGAATCCTTCCTCATTGACCGGGATCCACCAAATGTCACCCTCTCTGTTACGAACCCCTATCCTGCTTCTGATACCGACTTTGTCGAGGTGACAGGAGAACTCACCGACGATGCATTAATTCACACAGCAATATGTAGCTACCTTGATCCCATTCAGAGTATTTGGATCAACCTCACTATGCGTGGGTCGCGAAGCAAACTCGCCAATTATACGACAACTATTCCACCATTTCCGGAACAAGAGCTTGTTCAGTATCGAATCTACGTTAATGACACACAAGATGCCTGGTACACATCAACCATCTTTTCATATACCGTTGCTGATAGACCACCTGCAATAAGCTTCGTATCATTTCTCCCCGCCAACCCCACCGATGAGAACACTGTTACTATGAATGCCACGGTGATAGACGGTTCCGGAGTAAGCAGTGTGCAACTCTACTACTCATTCGATGGAATCAACTTTCTCTCCCCCCTCGAGATGGTACACATCGGCGATTCAATCTATCAAGCAGTCATCCCATCCTACCCACTAAGGATGCCGAATTACCAGTTCGAATCAGCCTACTTCTACATTAATGCCACAGACACTCTTGACAACACAGGACGAACAACGACCTTTGCCTATATAATTCAAGGGTCGTTAATCGGCCTTGATCCAGCATTGAGTCTGTTACTATTGAGTGCTGTGGCTCTAGTCGTTGTTGTCTTTATCGTCCTGTTCAAAATCTATGAACGCTACTAGGTTCGACAACTTCTCTTCGAGGAGTTGTCTCTTCATTATTTTTTTGACAGATTCAGAGATTTACCTTTACGCAATGTTAGCCAATTAGCGACTTAAGGGCACAAAACCTTTTTAATAAATCATCACGAACTTGAATTTAAGGCAGAGACGGTGTGAAAGCAGGGGAATGAAACACCTTGTATTAGCCTTCTCTGCGTAAGGTGAACGCCTGTGATTGTACTCGAATATCAAGATGGAACATTCATTGAGGCAAATCAAGGATCCAGTGGTATCCGCTGCGAAGTTGATAAAACAACGAAGAAAATTAAAATGATTTTGCCTCAAGGAACTAACCTCATTGAACGCCGAACCGCATTACGACTGGCAGACACCGTTGCGCGGAGTGGATATCTACTATCAACCGGTGAACGAGTAGGTATAGGATTCGAACTCGTCATCGATGAAAAGGGAACAGCAATCCCAGAACGACTCAAAACCAGTCCTCGGGTGAGTTACAGTTCAGCTACCATCGGCAGTGTTGTTGATAAGTAAGTATCCCAATGTGTAATGGTCAGACATATAATCTAAAATCTGAAGTCGTAACTGATAGAGGTGATAGATGTGAGTGAAGAAGAAGGCAAAGGATCTCTTACCGATGAACTGAAGCGTGAAATCGAGAAGGGTGCTAAACTCGCACACGCTCCTGAGGGTAAGAAGCAAGAAGTGGATTTATCCGCTGAGAAGGCCCTCCTTGAGAAGCTTAGGGCGGAAGGAAAACTCGAAGAAGAAGACTAGCCATAAACTCAGATTTGGAGTCCTCTTCCCTACTTTCTCTTTTTTCAAAATCTAGTCTTATCTGGGTTAGGTGTTTTTCTATTTGTTTCGGTTTGATTCAGTTATTGGGAGAGTTCGATATTTTTGAATTAGAGACTGAATCTCTTCCCGATACTTTTGATAAACTGGCCCTGTGCGTAAAACCCATTCAGAAAAGTGTTCTGCCATCGCTTCAGGACTCCATCGATCTTTTCCTTTCTGAGTTTCCCATTTGATGCTGGCAGTTTTTTTGGTGATTTGAAGGTGGCCTTGTGCTTGACACAATAGACATTCAACTTGATTGCCTTGACGAAGTTGAACAAAAGGGGTTCCACACTGGGGACAAGTGTTTTCTGGAACAGGAATTTTTCGAGCCAAATCGGGTTGGTTGATGTGGTTCACAAGGGCTTTACCGATTTTCCTGGTTCGAGTCATTGTCACTTCATCTAACAGAACTTCACCTGGACCAGGACGATACGCTATGAAGCGATCTACAAGGTCAAGCTGGAGGATACCAGCAAGCATTGAAAGCATCGGTAAAGTGAAAGGATCCCACTCTTGTAACCCAGCAGTTGCAATAATTGCACCTGGACGGCGTTTTACTGAACCCAATTGAAAACTATATTCGAATAGGCGATCGATGAAAAGTTTGATAATTCCCGATGGGCCCAGAAAATAGGTGGGCGCTGACAGAATAATGCTATCTGCCCATTGTAGATGCTCCCATAACTCGTGCATGTCATCATCGAGGCGGCACGGTTCACCTTTCAGAACACAAGCTAGACACCCCTTACAGGGAAGTAGGTGAAAATCTGGCAACCGGATTACGCGGATTTCGGCTCCAAGGGTTTGTGTCTGAAACAAGGCTTCCTTGACAAGTACTTCGCAATTTCCTAATTTTCGTGCTGAACCAATTACACCTAAAACCTTCAATTGGGATCACCAGGGTGTACAGACTAGTGATACCTTAAGAGTATGTAGTTTGGTGAAAATGTGGAGAAAGAATCTTCCACGCGAGTCGATGTTAGTATGTAATTCGAAAATTTCGCATATTAGGGTCGTATTGTTCATCCTTAACTACGACATCATCAACTCGTGATGATGGAGAACCATGATGAAGGAACTCAATGAATTCTACTATTGCTTCTTCGGGACCCTGAGCCTGACATTCTAAAGTTCCATCGCGATTGTTTCGCACCCATCCAATTATGTTAAGCTGGTTTGCTTTGTCACGGGTATAAGCCCGAAAGAAGACGCCTTGAACACGACCGTGGACAATGGCCCGGATTGCACGCATGACTGTTTCCCTGACAGTATTAGGGTGAACTTAACACCTAAGAAGATTACTTGAATTGATTAAAGCACTCATACAGATACGAGTTCTACTGCTGTTTAGGAACGTTTACTAATCACAGCCTATCGCCAGATTCGGAAACCTTAAATCACGCCACCCTCCAACCGCACTACGAGAACCCAAAATGCCTCGCACCAGTCGTAAAAAATCATTGGATGACTCGATTGAAATCGACAATTTTCCTGGCAAAATCGGACGCATCGATCTCAAAAATTGGGTAAAGGTTTGTCCCAACTGTTTTAGTCCCAACATCAAACCACTTACCAATATTTCAGGACCTATCGTCCAAGAACAATGGATCTGCTCTGAATGTAATTACGTTGGTCTCGCCGTCGAGGTCAAAGTTGAAGATCTCATTAGATTTCAAATTCAGAAACTTGCACGACAGTACAATGTGAACCGAAAAGTTCATACCAGGAAACAAGGTTAACAGGTTTTTAACACGCAACCGGAAAAACAACTTCTGCTGCAGCACCCATCAAAGTTTTGTGGAGTAAGTCCTTGTTCCGTGGATCAATCGCTACTAACCCGATTGTTCGAACGCCTAGCAATCGAGCCACCGTATCCGGAAGCAACGCATCCTTGAGATCTTGCTTGTTGGCAATCGCCCAGATTAACGCTCCATCCGTCCATTTCTGAATGATTGAAAGTAATTTTCGTGTTGACATGACATTCTTCAACGTCGAATCCGTCACCATTAGTACAACATCAGTTCCACGCAAGTAATCCCTCCACTTCGGAACCAATAATTCCTGACCGGGAAAGTCCCATACTGCTATTTCATAAGGACCGAGTTTGGCAGTTTGCATCTCTTCGACGTAAACAGCCATAGTGGCGACATGATTGAGGTTTGCTCGTTGGCTCATGAGCATTTTGAGAATGGTGGTTTTTCCGACTCCGCCTTCTCCGAGTAGTACTACTTTTAGAGTCGAGACGATGGCCTCGTCAAGAATGGGTCCAAGGTTTTGGAAGATTTCGGAGTTTCGGGTGCTCTTGAAATCCCAGAGTTGTTTGGCGTACCTCTTTTTCATGGTGATAACTGCATTTTCGATTTTTTCTTGGAGAATTTCGTCTTTGTCTTGTTGGTCAGCAACGAGTACGAGAATGAGGTCGTTGTCGATGTATTTATGGATGAATTTCATGCCGTCTAAGAAGATAGGGACAAGAACGTCAGAACCCGTGTCGCGTTCGATTTGGCGGAGAGACTGAATGTATTCAGCAACGATTGGTTGATCCACTTCAATTGCCCAGTAGGAACGGTGGTAAAGCTTGATGCCGTTCCTTGTGAGTAACAGGACGTTATGGATCAACTAGATGCGCCTCCCAGGAAGTAAGCCCCACTTTTCTCTGGGTCTTTTTATGCCGTTTGAGGCTTTAAAATCATTTCACCTATATCACTTGCCTTCGCTTATCATTAAACATTCCTTACAAGTGAATCTAACCGTGTTTTTCCTGCTCTCTGTAAGGGTTTAGGAGCTACCGCGGTCCCTCTGGAAGTGATGAGGCTTTATGTCGCTTCATGAAAGTTTTGACAACAGCATCTAAGTCTTGACGCTGGCTTTTTGTGAGCGGAGACACCTCATGGGAGCTTAGAATTTCATTAACTTGTTCTCGTGCACGTTCTTGGCTAGTTAAGGCACCTTGGTCAAGCCAACTTTCGTAAGGTTGGCGATCTACGAGTTTTCCAGGCATGAAGTGCTCTTTTCGGAACCATGTGAGCGTGTGACGCAACCGTAAGAAATCGCCTCCCTTGGTTCCGACATCTCTGAGTTCGCTCAATGCCAAGGTATCTTTATTCACTGTGATACCCTTGATGAAGCGTTTCACCATGCCTGCAAGCACATCATCGATAACGATTTTTTCAAAACTTTGTGTGCTCTCAAAGATGAGCATTCCTGCTCCCGCAATGTTGTTTAAGCCTGCCATGGCACCCAATAATATACCAGTGGCAGCCTCATAGCCTGACTGTGCATCAGCGCCTATTTTTGCATCTGACAATCCTAGATACCCGTGACTAGGGAGGTTGTAATGGTTAGCCAGTTGGGCGTAAGCGCAGGTTAGCATAATACTTTCAATGGCTCCCAATCGGGCAGTACCGTATTGCATATCCACTGCTGTGGGAGATCCTCCATAAATCACTGGAGCTCCTTTTGCAGCTAATTGGGTGAGGACAACTCCACTAAGCGACTCTGCGTTATGCAAAACTAGGGATCCTGCAAGTGTGATGGGTCCGGTTGCACCAAGTTGAGGCATAGAAATGAGTTCTATAGGAATTCCTGCTTGAGCCCCCAACAATAAATCATGAACAGTTAATTCACTCCATTGTAGGGGGGCTGAAGGACAGGTGTCAAAAATTGCTAGGGGTTTTTCCCGGAGCTGTTTTTCGCCACCTCTTATCGCTTCAAGCATGCGTTGCATATCTTCAAACGCATCAAGAACAAAAGTTCCTGTAACAATAGGTTTTGTTGAATTCAAAAGAATCTGATACAGGCGATATCGATCTGCAAGGTTGATTGGGACATCAGTAGGGATTACAGCTGTACTTTGGGCATCAATATAGGGCAGGGCATCAACGACTCGAGCGAATTCGATGACATCCTTCACCCGGGGATGGCGACGTTCTCCGGTTTGACGATCAAGGAGGTGGGTTGCAGCGGAACCGGGATTAAAATGTACATTATTCTGTTCTAGTTTAAGTGCGGGTTCTCCTTCACGTGTAAAGAGTATAATGGCAGAGGGTGCATGCTTTAGTTGTTCTTCAACCAACGATGATGGAAAGTGGGCGTGTTGTGTTTCAAAATCAACTGGAGCCCCAGCTTGTTCCAGGAGTTGGAGTGCTTTTTCACTTTCTATCTTCATACCGATTTCTTCTAAAAGAGCAAGGCTCTCGGTATGGATTTGATGAACTTCCTGTTCTGAGAGCAAGGTTAACAGAGGACGATGAGCCATAATGAGAACTCTCCTTTGATTTCTGCTAAGATGTATTCTCCGCATGACCAGTAAGGCGTTTCGCGATTTTCACCGCTTGGTTGAAGTCAACTCCGTAACCATCTGCACCTATACTCTCAGCAAACTGCTGGCTCACAGGAGCGCCACCAACCATCACTTTAACACGCTTATCGAGTCGTTCTTTATTCAGAAGGTCAATTGTTTCTTGCATGCGTTCCATCGTGGTTGTTAACAAAGCGGACATGGCAATAATTTCAGCATCTACTTCCTTAGCCTTGGCAATGAAATCGGCGGGAGATACATCAATCCCTAAATCATATACTGTAAATCCTGCGACAGTCAACATCGTTGCGACGATTGACTTGCCAATGTCGTGAATGTCGCCTTGTACTGTTCCGATCACAATTGATCCGAGGGCTTCTTCGTCGACTATCTTTGCTAGATGGGGTTCCAGGATCTCGAGAGCTTGTTTCATTGTTTCAGCTGCGACTGCCAATTCAGGGAGGAAGGCTTCACCCTTCTCAAATCTGTCTCCAAGTACTCGGATGCCCGCTGTTAATCCTTGACTAACAACAGCTGTTGCATCGATTCCTTCTTTGATCGATTGCTGAACTAATTCAAGCACACGATTTGTCTGGCAATTAATCATCTCTTCTCGAATATTCGTTACGAGTTTCTGACTCATTTTCTGACACTTTCCCAATCTTGTATCAAATTTTATTCGATGATTTCCCAGTTGTGTTGATATTTATCAAGTTCTGTGACTGTCCGTTTATCCATTGGATGCTCACGATCGGGAACATCAAGGTGTTTAGGTTCACCACATAAGGGTGTTGTAAAGTAGCGTTGTCCACTATCATTAATCATGGTCACAATGGTGTTTAACTCGGGATGTTTCTTGGCTAATTTGAGAGCTGCTGCGACATTACATCCTGATGAAATGCCACAAAAGAGCCCTTCTTCACGGCTGATCCACTGGGCCATTTCCAATGCTTCATCAGAAGTAGTAGTGATAATTCCATCAAGGATGCTCAAATCTAGATTCTCAGGTACAAATCCATCACCAATCCCTTCAATTGAGTGTGAACCCCATGTCCGATGGGCGAGTAATGGTGCCTCGGTTGGCTCGATCGCATAAAGTTTGATTATAGGATTCCGTTCACGGAGATATCTACCTACCCCCGTAATCGTGCCTCCTGTGCCTTGGCTTGCAATGAAGGCGTCGACTTTTCCACGCGTCTGCTCCCAGATTTCTGCTCCCGTGGTTTCATAATGAGCGAGTGTATTATCGGGGTTGCTAAACTGTCCTGGTTCCCAGTACTTACCCGGGTGTTTGTCTTTGAGTTCTTTTACCTTCTTCAAGCATAAATCGACGTCAGACTCACCACCTGGAGTAAGGATGATTTGAGCCCCATAAGCTGCCATTAGTTTCCGACGCTCTTTGCTCATCCCTTTTGGCATAACAATTGTAACCGGATAATCCAACATTCGTCCAACGAAGGCACAGGCAATTCCTGCATTTCCTGTAGACGATTCGATAATTTCCATCCCCGGTTTCAAATCACCTCGGGCAATGGCTTCATGAATCATTTTATGATAAATCCGATCCTTCAAACTGCCTGTTGGAGAATACCATTCGATTTTACCCAAAATGTTGGCCCCTGCCTTTTCACTCACCTTTGGCATTCGAAAAAGCGGGGTCAACCCAATAAGATCAAAAATGTTCTCCTGCACTTGGATGTATTTGTCCCATTTTAATGGCACATCAATCAACTCCTCAAGAACCAGTGACAAACCAGACTCGCCCGTATTTAAGCATAGACCTTGCGGGAGATGCAAGAGAACAAGAATCATAAGTGTACAGATGGGGCAAGAAAACCATATCTCAAGGAGTATATTCTGATGAAATTGCAGGGACCGTTCAGCTATGGTGAATTCCTTGAACGTCCAAATCGGTTCCTTGTTATTTGCAAAGTGAATGGACGCCGTGTCCCTGCATACTTGCCCAACCCTGGACCGATGCCAGACCTTCTTTTTCCTGGGGTAGAAGTGCTCCTCCGATATAATCCAGGAACGCATAGAAAAACTGACTTTGACCTTATTTGTGCCAGACCTCATGAAGAACTCCTTTCATTGGATTCACGGGTACCTAATTGGCTCCTTGCAGAGGCTCTTCCCCACGACCAACTACAACCTTTTGCTGGATATTCTCAAATTCACAGCGAACCCTTGTATAGGGAAAGTCGGTTGGATTTTCTCCTTCAAGATGAATCCTTACCACCTTGTTTAATTGAAGCGAAATCCTCCACCGATGCTGAGGACTCCATCGGATATTTCCCGCGGGCTATTACCCAACGGGGACAACGTCATGTCCGCGAACTAATGCATGCTGTTACGGAAGGATATCGGGCTGCCATCGTGTTCATCCTTCAACGGTCAGATGCCTCATCGATACGTCCTAATGATCAAATCGATCCCGCATTTGGTCAAGTTCTCCGACAAGCTGCCAAGAAGGGCGTGGAAACCTATGCCTGGACCACACGTTTTGATGAGAATACCTACGAGATTACTATCGATCGTGTTTTACCTGTCGATTTAATCCCTCCATAATCCCACAAGCAATTAAGTGAATTGGCCATACTTCTGGGCGGCGGTAACCATGGCTCGAATGTTATCTAATGGTGCCTGGGGAGGAATCTCACATCCACTACTGAGAATATACCGTCCATCGGCACCGACGTCTTCAATGCACGCTTTTGCAGTTGCCTCCACCTGCTTTGGTGTTCCCGATAAAAGAAGTTCAGTGGGATCAAGGTTTCCCATCAGAATGACTTGTTCACCGATACGTTGCTTTGCTTCGGTGAGATTAACCAGATGATCAAGTTCCACAACCTTCACACCGCTGGTTGCCATTTGTTCTAAAATCGGGGTTGTCTTTCCACAAATGTGTAAGGAGGCTATGGCTCCTGCCTTCGTTACAGCTGATACAATTTTTGTAATCCGAGGTGCTGCAAAGTTCTTGAAAGTTGTCGGACTAATTAAGCTTCCACTAGCTGTTGGATCTGCTGTGATGATGACATCTGCTCCTGCTTCAATGTTCGCAATCGCATACTTCATTGATGCTTGTAAGGTAATGTCGGTGATTGCGTGGACGTACTCTGGGTCCTGAATTGTAGCCATCATCAACGGGCTGATACCACCCAGTTGACCGGCGAGCGTGAAGGGACCTGGTGTGTAAGCAAAGAGGGGGATTTGGTCTTCTACTGCCTCCTTAAGGAGGGTAAGCATTTCCATGTGAATGGGGAGCCGTCCGCTTTTTTGGGGGTCAGGGATTTCGATGTGGTCCAAATCACCTGGAGTCTTAACTACATGTTCAGCGACCTGGGGCACCGAATCCTCAGGAAACCGCATTACACAGCCCATGGCTTCAGCGAGTAAATTAAAAGAACTTTCCCATCCCGCATAGATGGCATCATAACCGAGTTCGCGCTGACCTGTCAATAACGCCGTAGCTGTTTTTTCTGGACTATGCAGGGCTTCAACTAAGCCTACTCCAGTCAGTTGGGCGGTTGTATAGGTTATTTGCGGCACGACAGGGACGCGATCAGGCTTCTCGCCGTTAATCACCATCATGACTCTTTCATAAGGAGTAAGGGGAGACATTTGCTTTCCAATCCTTGTAATACTCGAAAACTGCGCTTTTTTTCAAGTTTCTATAGAATAACGCGTTTCTTCTAATAAATGGCAATTAATACAATACCTAAGACATCAACTTTAAATTTCCTTGAATCACCTTTCCTCTAGGGAATGTGCCCTTCCCCACCTGCATTCAGGATAGGCTGGGTTCGGATCCGATAACTATGCCTGAAGAAAATCGACATCGAGCGCCACAAAAGAGTGGAAAATCAGAGGAAGAGCTCCATAAGTGCCCAAATTGTGGTAGTACCAACTACATTATGACGGCATCTCGCGAACTCGTTTGCGCCGAATGCGGACTCGTCCTGGATGATGATGTAATTGATTTTGGTGCAGAATGGCGAGAGTTTTCACCCGAAGAACGAGATAAACGCGCTCGTGCTGGTCCACCCTCGACCCTAACGATGCATGATAAGGGGCTTTCCACAACAATCGATTGGCGTGATGTTGATGCACGCGGGCATCGATTGGATGCCCGTCGACGGGCAGAAATGCAGCGAATACGAAAATGGCACAATAGAAGTCGGGTCTATCAAGCCAGTGAAAGAAACCTTGCTAGTGCCATGAGCGAACTCGACCGATTGGCAGGACAGCTCGATCTTCCTCAACGTGTACGCCAGTCGGGAGCGCTCCTTTATCGTCGCGCCCTCGAAAAGAACCTCATTCGCGGACGGAGTATTGAAGCAATTGTCGCAGCATGTGTCTATGCAGCCTGCCGGCTAACCAGCTTCCCCCGGACACTAGCAGACGTCGGACGCTATACACGTGTCGGTCGCAAAGAACTGGGACGATCCTACCGGCTCATAGTTCGACGTCTCGGAATCCAAATGCCAGTCACCCAACCTGAAGATTTTGTATCACGATATACAACTGCCCTCAATCTCTCACAACGAACCCATGCCCGGGCCTTGGACATTCTCATGCAAGCACGAAACAAGGGCATCACCTCAGGAAAGGACCCCACTTGTATCGCAGCCGCCGCGATCTATATCGCCTCAATCCTCGAGGGCGAACGACGGACCCAACGTGAAATCGGCGAAGTTGCAGGCGTAACCGAAGTAACTGTTCGAAACCGCTACAAAGAATTGGTACGTGCTCTCGATTTAGGCGTCGAAGTCTGATTTTTCGGATAATTAGTAGTTTAAACAAAACGCATCACATTAAAGCAAAATTACTTAAGTGAAGCTCAAACAAGGAATCCTAACCAATCCACCTGGCTAACCTAGTGAAATACATCTGAAATAATCACAGACGAACAATGGCCATGGTGGATTAACGGAGAAAGGTGAGAAAAATTCGTTCTTCAATCTCACTCCTACTGTTTTGCTCATTCACTCTACTGATATTAACCGGTATGCCACTTTTTCCTGCCCAAACTGGAATGACGGTTTCTAGTCAAAACCCAGTTTCGCTACAACGTTCACGAGTTACTCCGATTTTCAATCCATTAACACCACGACCACCACCAACTGAAACGGTCGCAGTTGTCGTCGAGAATGCCCTTTATCCTAGTATTTCTGCAGCCGTGACCCAGTATCGCACAGATCTGAATAATTCTGGATACAATACGATTTTTTATACATCGTTTATTGGCAACCATACAATATTCAGGTCGCTTCTCAATCAATGGTATACGACATATCCTAATTTTGTTGGTGCAGTTATCATTGGGCGACTCCCGTTTGCTCAATTCTACCATCCTGCTGCATCAGGTTTTGCAGCGGAAACGTTCATCTGTGATCTTTTCCTCATGGATTTGGACGGCAATTGGTATGATACGGGTATGCCCGGTCACGCCGCTGGTGTGTATGATGTACATAACGCCTCTGGTGGGGCGGACATTCTACCTGAGATTTTCATTGGACGCATTGACCCTTTGAGCATCAATGCCTGGGGTACGCCAGCGAATTACATTAACACCTATCTTGCTCGGGCTCATACATATCGAACCGGAGGACTACAAAGGCAGAATCGTGCTTTGATGTACGTTGACGATGACTGGTCAGGATATTGGGCAAGTGTTTGGAATAATGATCTTGGTAATGCTTACTCAACACGAACCTTCGTTGATATTCCTGTCACCTGGACTAATGCAACCGACTGGATCACAAACCGAGTACTACAAAATTATCAATGGGGGCACATCTGTGTTCACAGCTTTGCTACCTCACACGTTTTTGGTCCTGGTGGAGGCGGTGCTGAAGGATCAGTGACTTCAAATCAGATCCGTCTTGCTCCCGCTGCATTTAATTTCTACAATCTCTTTGCCTGTCATGGAAGTCAATGGACCGTACCTGGCTGCTTAGGCACCACTTATGCTTTTACTGGTTCTCATAGCCTCGCAGTAATCGGTAGTACAAAGACTGGGGGAATGATGGATTGTGATGAATTCTATCAACCTCTTGGACTCAATGATACTCTTGGTGAAAGTCTTCTTCAGTGGTTCCAAAACTCCTTGAATTCAGGAAGTACCGCATCAACACTCTTCCTTGAATGGTACTATGGCATGAACATTATTGGCGATCCGTTTCTGACCACTATCTACGATTGCACAGTGCTTCCAACCACCATCAGCTCATCCACGCATCCTGATCAAGCCGCCTGGTATACTAACGGGCAACCCCAATTCAACTGGACCATTCCAGTTGATGTTAACGGGATTTCCGGATACTACTATATCATCGATCAGAATCCATCAACAGTTCCAACTGCTTCTACTGGAACCTTCACAGCAACCAATGGAACCCAACCAACCACTGCTCTTGCAGACGGAACCTGGTATCTGCATGTCGTTCCAGTTGATAATGCGAATAACGTAGCAACCACTGCTGCACATTATCAAGTCAGCGTCGACGATACAAACCCCTCGGTCACGATAAGTTCACCAATTCCTGGTACTCTCGTCCCAACGCAATTTTTACTTAGTTGGTCAGTGACTGAAACTGGATCTGGCTATTCACGTACTGATGTATACGTCAATGGCACGCTCTTCACGACAATTAATGCACCGACAATGAATACAACTATCACTCATAATATTCCTGGGAGTTTTCCTGTCAATGTCACCGTCTATGATACCGCCGGATTACGAGGATCAGATCAAATCATTGTGACAATTGCTGGCGCTCCACCCGGGATTCCAGGCTTTCCATTTGAAGCCATTGCATTAGGGGCGATTATGGCAGTTGGACTTGGTGTGTACTATCGTCGAAAACGAAAACCTGCCTAGCAACACCTTGGACGCCAATGAGGTGTCCAAGTCATCCCTCTTTTTTTTAAAAAAAAATTTCTTACGGTTTTCGCTTATTCCCCTTGTTCTCAAGGAGCGTCTCGCATTTTTTGAAAAGTTGGTCAATATTTTGTGCGAATAAATGATTAGGACTTGTTTGTACAAGGATTTGACGGCTGCCCAGCTCAATAAGTCGGGTAAACAAGGGAATGACTGAAGCAACTTTCACGCTGTATTCGCGTTCTATATCGCGTCTTACTTTATCGAAATCATAAATGCCAGGACATTTGTTGCACACTATGTAGGTAGAGGGCACGCCGAGTTTCTTGGCTAAAGCTAATGTTATTGCTGAACCAAGGAAGTCTTGTTGGTCTAATCGCATGATTACAAAGAGGAGGTCAGTCGTGGCCATCGACAATAATGTTTCTTGATCTAAACCGGGGTGCGTGTCAATGAAGAGATAATCAAGCTTCTTTGCCTGCATGATGCGTTTAAACCCGGCACGTAAATCAGCTACTTCATAACCTTCCCGAATGATTGTGGAAATATCATCGGCGTTAAGGCTAGCTGGAATAATATGGATACTACCGGATCGGATTTTCATGGCCTTTGTGTGGTCAATGGAGGCTTTTTCGATGGTGCATTTCTTGCGAAGGTAATCGTTGAGAGTGTAGCGGAAGCGATGACCCGCAAGCCCGAAGAGTACATGAAGCCCAGGGCTTTGAATGTCTGTGTCAATGACTCCGACGTTCCGACCTTTCATTGCAGCCCAGACTGCCAGATTCGCGGTTAGGTTACTTTTTCCAGTCCCGCCTCGGAAACTGTGAATCGTAATGATTTTGCCCATCGATTCGTGCACCTATATCTCGCTGGAATCACATCAACAAGAGTTATTACTATAGCCTCATCGACTGTTCGAATTGTGTGCTTTAAAGGCATTGGTTTAAGTGAGCCATTCCACGTTGTCCCCAAGTTTTCTCAGTATAGTAATTAGCTTCTCTTCGTCAGCTCCAATTCGCTGGGCAATGTCTGCAACGCTGTTATTTCCATCGCAGAATCCCTTAGCTTGGTCAAGAATTTGGTATTCATCTCGGGGAAGCCCAACTGTTTCAAGGTAGGCAAGGAATCGCGTATCACTTGCCGCCAGTTTCGGATAAAATATGGTACGACGAATATATCCTTTCTCAGCCAGATAGCTTAAAATTTCTGAAAGTTGTCGCCCATGCACACCGGTGCGAACTCGTATCTCTTCGACACTCGAAACCCCATCAATCCCTCGAATAACATCAATACCCGCATTTCCAAATAAAAGTGCAAACTCTCGTGCTGGTTTTGTCTGTTCAGCATAAAGCGTACTTTCCATCATTGGGTTTGTGGTAAAAACTGCCAAATCAGAGAAGACCTCGGTTAGCTTGGTTTTAGGGTCAATTTTTACCATACTCGAGTAGTCGACATTTCGTAATCCATAAACAAGGGGGGAGATTATCTCCGCACATCGACTTTCATGCAAATCTTCACGAATAATCGCCAGAAGCATCAGCCCAGGAGATACTTGATGAATGTATAACTTCGTTCCTTCATCAAATGTTGTCTGGGTCACGGTAAAGTAACCTGGTAATTCCATCTCTTCGGACGGTGTGAGTTGTTTCCCAGCGACTCCTAGTTCATGTTGTTGTAATTTTGAGGTGATGACATACCCATCGCTCGTGATAAGGGCAGTTCGTATTATTCCAGGCTGACCCTCAATGAGGCTCAAGATCTCTTCGATTTGTTCTAGAATCTCAGGAGGTAGGATTGCGGTGGGGTATCGTTGTTGGATTTCTGGAATTCGATCATATTTTCCGAGTATTTCCATAACGTATTCTCGGAATCCTCTAAAAAGATGTGAGGAAACGACAGATTGTTTTAGCACTTCACTGTATTGACTTTCAAAAGCTTGGGCGACTTCCTTAATGATCACCCGGTAGATGTGTTCATCATCTTCTTGTCCAATAACGATTATGAAGAGGAGGTCTGCTCGACTCTCATACACGAATTTATTCTCTGCAAAGGTGACAACTTGGATTTCTCGTTCACCAATTTCTTCGGCGAATCCGGCTTGAGCTGATAAGAATCCAGCAACGAGTGCATCGAGTTTTGGTGCTCCACTGGGTGCGAAATTGAACAGGGGCATTCCCCCTTTGCGAAGGACGATTATTTCTTTAACAGGCAAAGGATGTCACCGAAGGTGACTTGTACTAAAATCGCGTATAGATTAACCTTTGCGTTACGAAATTTTTAACCAAATTCTTGATGAAACGCTTATAATCCCTCTTAGTAATGTTGAATTACAACACATTGTCAAAAGGAACTGGAAGTCTCCATTGATGAAAGTCGAATACACTTGGGCTATTAATGCAGTATTGTCCCTACCCTTCGCTTGGTTGGTAGCCTATTTCTTTTACCTTCGACCAATTATCCTCTCCAGCCTCTCCTTTATCCTAGCTAGCTCTGTAGGATTAATTCTGGGGCTTTTAGTTGCTGGGATACTCGTTGATCGATTCAGATGGAGTACACATTTTCTTGTTATAATTGAAATACTCCTTCTTCTGGTTGGAGTCTTCCAATTTGCTTTTTCCCCTGGTTTCTGGTTTTCACCCGCCGGAATCGGGGCCCTCTTTCTTCTGAGTTTCCTCTTCGGAGCAGGATTAGTCCTATTGACGATTTTTATGAATAAACTTGTATCAAGTCTTCGACGGGGTCGTGTTGTCGGAATTGTTACAGTAGTTATTCTTGTAGTGGGGGGAATTCTATCAACTGTTTGGCGTATCTTTCCTACAACATTTGCTCCTTCAATCACTGCTGCCTTGATATTTTTTGGGTTGATTATTGGGTTCCTTATCTTACCAAGAAAAATTGAGCTCCAAACCTATATGGTTCCCGGATCAATCCTACCTTATACTATCTGGTGGGTCATCTATCTGGCTGCATATGGTATATTCGTCTGGGCGACACCGAATGAACTTCGACTGTTGTTTATCAATTTCTTCTTCTTTGATCCTCGCTATTATACTGGTGAATTATTGTTATTAGGAGTTGGTGGAGCGCTATTTGTTTTCACGTTCCTTCCTGATAAGTTAGGACGGAAACGTGTATTCAGTATTGCTACAGTATTACTTGGTGTGGTTTGCGTATTTGGAGGTGCACAATTGGATGTTCAAATTGGATTCGGTGTTGCACTCGTGCTTTCAGTGTTACAAGGATTTGTCATGGGGTTCATTATCGGAGTTGGTGTCTGGTTAGTCTGGGCTGAAATTGGAGCTGTTCGTTTTAAAGGCCGACGATCTACTCTTGGTTGGGCTTTGGTTGGTTTCCTTGGACTGACAATCATGCTGATTACCCTTGCAGATCTTTCACCTGTCTCAGATGTTTGGACTCAGCTAGTTCCACCCGTTGATCCAATCCCCTCAGCCTTATTGTTCCCCGTTTCTGCCTTATTAGTATTGGTTGGCGTATTTCCACTCACGAACGCTGTTGAACCTTTAGAGAATGAGCGACTCGTAGAGGAAATCGATGTACGTGTTGATAGCCGTCAAGTCAGTCGAGCTATTCGAGACTTAGAAGTTGACACATCCCTGAAAAGTATTGAAGCCCAAATTGAGTCCGAAATTTCCCAACTCACACAAATTCGTGGCTTAACCCGAAACCAAGCCAAAGAACTCCGAGATGCGGGGTATGAAACTCCTACTCTTGTGGCTCGAGCAAAAACTGATGACATCGCTGAAGTTCTCACCATATCACGAGAGAAAGCAGCCAACATCATTGCAAATGCAAGGAAAGTGAGTTCAAAGAAATCCAAATCGGGTGTTAGAGAACGACGCAGATGAATAATTCGCAGTGACTTTTCCAAGAAGTTAAACATCTCGCAGAAGAATTAAAGTTTAAATGATTCTCAACATTTACAAGGTTCAAGAGGGCACCGTGTAAAGATGTTGATTCCTTGGGAGGTAAACTTAGGTAATGGTGAGTAAAGGTCGAGGGAGGAGTAAGACCACTCGTAAACAGTTGGGGCAATACTTCACTCCTGACTGGGTTGTTGATTACATTATTGAAAACACGCTAGGTCCTGTCATAGCCGAGGATTCCACTCGGTTACTGGGAGAGTTCACCATCCTCGACCCTGCCTGTGGAGATGGAGCCTTCCTGATTGGAGCACTACGGTTCCTTGAATACCAAACCCACACTGTGGATACAGTTCCCAGAGAATTACTCCTCAGGAGTATTGTTGATAGCATCCATGGGATTGATGTCGATCCGAAGGCCCTCAAAAAGTGTCACAGACGATTAAGAAAAACATCAAAACAACTTCTTGATGTAGCAGCTGATTTCTCACAACGAGTGCTTCTCGGAAATAGCCTTATTCAACCCGATTCACAAGCCAAAACGGTTTACGGTTCGAAACTTGCGAAGATTCACCCGGTTGACTGGCACCGGGTTTACCCGTGGGTCATGCGCGATGGGGGGTTCGATGTCATCGTGGGCAATCCGCCTTTCATTGGCATCAAAGCCTTAGATACTCGTCTCAAAACCTATCTACGGCACCGGTACCGAACCGTCGAACAACAATTTGACATTCTCGTGCCCTTCATCGAACTGGGACTCAACCTATTACGACCCGGTGGTCGATTGGGCTATATCATTAGCAATAAAGTACTTGCCGCCGATTACGGAATCCGACTCAGGCAAACCCTAGTCAAAAACTATGTTATTGAGCAAATGGTCGATCTTTCTAACCTCAATATCTTCGAAAACGCTGCTACATACCCTCACATCCTCATTATCCGCAAACCTCGCGGACCCCAGGACCTCCAACAACACAATGTTCAGCTTATTCCATCGCCCACTCAACCTCAGGAACTAGGCACTTCTTCAACTGACGTAACCCTCCTCCCCCAACACTACTACGCCAATCTCCCTAAGACCATCCTGTCACCTTTCCTTTCCGAAGAAAAATATGTGATTCTAAGAAAGATGCTTCATAACACAATACCTCTCGGTCAAGCATGTTCCATCCGCTGTGGTATCGCCAAAACTGGTTTCACCAAACACCTCCTCTCTAAAGACGCATATAGCAAATTATCGAAAACTAAGAAACGAAAAACACTCCCTTTCCTGAATGCTGGTGACGTTCGCCGATACCATCTCCGCCAACGAAAATACGTCACCTATGATCCGAAACTTGTGTCCACTGACCAATGGAACGACTTCAAGGAACCCAAACTGGTCATTGCAGGCATGGCTAAACAAATTCGTGCTTCACTAGATTCGGAAGGGCATGCCTTGGGTCGCGTGTATTACATCACGCAAAAACGTGCCCCATACAACCCTTTGTTTCTCCTAGGGCTCCTTAACTCACGACTCATTAATACCTATTTCACTCTCCTTTTCTTCGCCACTCACCTTCGTAGCAGTTACATCCGGTACAATGCCACGTACCTCGAACAAATCCCTCTTCCCACACCAACTAAACATCAAGAAGACGAACTCGCCGAACTGGTCGCGTATATCGTCCAAAATCCGAAATACTTGAAAAAAGGGTTGGACTGGGAAATCGATCAAATCGTGGCAAACCTCTATGGATTGAGTGAAAAGGACATTTTACAGTTTGAGGGCTAGATTTAAAAGGAATAACAGTTTAAATTCCTCAAAGAATGATATTCTCAAATAGTGAGAAGAAAATATTAAAATAAAAAAACATACTATCTTCATATGAGAATAATTGAGGTAATGACCTTGGCACAACCCAAAACTGAAACTCAAACGGATGTTCAAGATGTAATAACCTACACACCTGAACGCATCAAAATAATTTCTGATCGAAAAATCATTGATATTATGCGGGACCCAAATCATTTGCCCATCATTAGGGCATTACGGAAAGGTCCCATGACTGTTCGTGAACTGGAAAAAGCTTACGCCAGAGAGGCTAAAGATTCTGAAGAAGTAGAAGCGAAATCGGATAAAACCATTTATCGCTACCTCAAAGTGTTAGAAAAGGCGGGAGCCGTCGTCCCTGCCGGTCAACGCGTGGTAATTGGAAAAACCGCTACTGAAACACTCTTTTCCCGAAGCGCAGAAATCTTCATGACTCTGGCAACTGAAACCGATTATTGGGACTGTGATGAAGGTAAAGACCTCGCCAAGAAGATAGCACCTATGCTCAGTAAAGTATATGGCGACCGGAAAATTGATGTCACATGCTTTACCAAATTTATGAACCAACTTGAGAAAGAAAACAGCAAACAGCTCCTAACGCTTTTTGAAGGTGCTGATGAAAAAATGGTTGATCTAATCACTTCCATTGACTGGCACTACAAAGATAAAGTCTTAGGCTATCTTGCTGCATTCTCTGTTATCCTTAACAATCCCAAATTCTATGAGAAACTCCGTTCCTGCTTTAAGTAGTCGAAGTTTTCTCCTGCCTTCTCTTTTTACGAATCCACATTTCATGGATTATTAGTCCAATAAAGGGCGCGATAAATGCGACGACCATCAGAACTTGACCTATCAATAAGATTTGTTCAAATGTGAAGGGAAACGGAACTGGTGTTGGAGTCTCATACTCAATACTGGCAACAACATAGTCCCTCATGATGGCAGCAAAGGTTGCATCTTCAGAGTTTGCAGTAAACACGACCACAAGATTGTGCTCAGGAACAACGTTAATTTGCTGTCCATTATAACCAATTGCCAAATAGCCATTAATTTCCAGGTTAAGCCACCATTGATAACCATATCCATAAGGTTCTGATTCAGAATATGGATATCCAAAGAGTGAAGTGGATTCGTTCACCCAGGTCGCGGGAATCAGTTGATCTCCATCCCAAGTTCCATTATTCAGATACAGAAATCCAAATTTTGCCATGTCGCGGGGTCGAAGGTGAAGCCATGCTGCACCAAATACCACGCCTTGTGGATCTTCGTCCCATTGATAATTTGTAATTCCGAGGGGAGTAAAGAGGCGGTCCTCAGCAAAGGTCCGTGTCGAATTTCCGACAGTCTGATTGAGAATTTGAGAAAGTAAGTGGGATCCACCTGAATTGTAATCCCAAACGGTTCCGGGATCATCGCGCATCGGACGGTCAAGCACATACTGGACCCAATCGGGACTATCCACCATGTACGTAAAACTGCTGGTGGGGCCATAGGGCCATTCATCCCAGTCAATTCCCGACTGCATCGTTAGTAAGTACTGCAAGATGACAGCTTGCTTCCGTGAATCAAGGTTGGCTATCGTTCGGTTTTCAAATAAATCAACCATCGTTTCATTCACGCCACCAATATGGCCCTCTTCAATTGCGATTCCTATTAAGGCTGAACTAACGCTTTTGGTGCAAGAGTAAATGTTCACAATTTGATTAACACCGTACGCAGGGTCGTAATATGACTCGTGCACGATGTAACCATTCCGAATAATTAGCACTGATTTGACATGGCTTCCCCAGGGTAGTAATGCGATTTGTTGTTCCATTTCAAGGAGTTTGGCTGAACTCATGCCTTGTTCTTCTGGGGTTGAGGCTCGCCAGCCATAGGTTGGCCAATAATCGGGAGACAAAGCAATGTTCTGAGATGGTGGTGGTGCTCCATTGACAGGAAGTGCATAAGTGAATAGAATTACAGTTATGAGTGTGAATGCCCAGAGCCAGGTTGAATGCTTCATTGGTGGTTCTTCCCTACAAATGTAGTCAAGTATTCCTCAAAAGTTTCTTCTTATATTCTCATGGGAGAGGGCAAACTAGCCTCTCAACGATGGAACAGGGTGGATTTCGGAGTATGGGTGCAGAGTTTCAGTCTATTCTCTCATATTTGGTATGCAAATTCTCCTAAACCGATATATTTATATTAGTGTAATAGATAGTGTTCTCAGCCCGTAAGATAATCGGGACATAATGTGGTGAAAAATAATGGTATCAACAAAGAAACTGTTGGGACGCCTTCGAAATAAGTGGGACAGCAAGCCCACCGTTGAAAGAGCCGTTACTGCATGCCGCAACCCGACGGCACCTCCACGGTCACGCTATGCCGTCACATTTCTGCTTACCCGACGTTAAGAAACGTAATTATGAATATGCTGAGGCCAGCAAATGCTGATGTCACAAACACGGGTCTTCCGATCCAGACCTTCATTCCTTCCAATATCTCCTTTGCGTAAACCCTCATACTCTCAGTATGCTGGAGAACGCTCCAAATATTTTCGGCCTCAAGGACAGCATCCTCGCTCGGGAGACCCGTATCACTTTTCCTTTTTATTTCAATTCAAAGATTTTATAGGAGGATCACGTTGGCCTAAGGTCAACCTCTTGGTTTCTAACTCTTCCTGGATGCTAAGACCCACTCGGCGGATAAATCTTCCACCACCCGGAAAAAGATTTTATTCACCGCGATCTTGACTCTCTCATCAGTCCCAATCACACCGAGTGGGTTTTGGCATCTATCTCAATCATTGAAGTGTTAGCTGACTGGTTAGGAAAAGAGAAAGGGATTTAAACCAGCAAAACTTAACAGTGTTAACTCTTGAGTATCAGTGTTCCCTTTTTTTAAAGGTAAGAGAATTCACACAATGAACAAGAGAGAGTAACTAAGGGGTGATAATGATGTCACGATATGTACTAAACAAATGTAAAGTCCCAATTTCGGAAAGCGAACGACTAAAAGAATCACCAGGACTACGTGAATGCCACAATCCCAAGGCTTGGCGCAAGCACTCATGGGATGGTGCGTTACGAAGACCAGGTGGTTAATGACGCGTCAATATTATGACGCTAGAATAAGAAATGAACATTCATTGGGGGCACAAACAGCCGTACGGTGGTTGGCCCCCACTTCTTTTTCCTTATCGTCAGATCAAGACTCACTAAAGCAAAAGCTTTTTACACAACATGAGATAATATTCTCATCTCTAAAGAAAATCAAAATGATTTCATGATAGGTGAAATTGTTGACTGCTAAAGTCTATTTCGGTTCAATCCAACACGGACGCGATGCAGCCTTCGCATCGCTGGGAGCCAAACTCCTAAAACTCCTTGAACACCTCGACTTTTCAACCATCGAGAAAAACGACAAAGTCGCCATCAAAATGCACCTCGGCTTCCACGATGGTTATCAGACCGTCCCAGTATTTTTCGTCCGCCGCATCGTTAAAGCTGTAAAGGAGGTTGGTGGTTGGCCCTTCGTCACAGATAACCCCACTTCCATCTATAATGCCGTGGACCGTGGATACACCCAAGAAACGTGTGGCTGTCCCCTTATCCCAGTCGCGGGTGTCAAAGACGGGTATACAAAATCTGTGAAAGTGGACTTCAAAAATGTCAAAGAAATCGATATGGGCGGGGTGCTCCATGACGCAGATGTCTTAATTGATCTGACCCATTCCAAAGGACATGCCAATTGTGGTTATGGAGGCGCTATCAAGAATATTGCATTAGGTGGCTACTCTGGTCCTTCACGGTGGAATAAAATCCACGGCGTCGAGAACACCTATCCTTGGTGGAATGACAAGAAATGCTCACCCGAACACGCCCAGAAACTCGTCGAAACCTGCCCCTACAACGCCCTCTCCTATGACAAGGAAAAACACAAACTCAACATCATGCGCTTCGCCTGTCACGTTGGAAACTGCAACGAATGCCTTGAAGCGGACAAAGATGTGGGTTGCCTTGATTTACGTCCTGAACAGTTTGAAGCCTTCCAAGAATTCATGGCCATTGCTGCTAACAAAATCTTAGAAACCTTTGACGAAAAGAAACGCTTCTTCATCAACGTTGCCATCGACATCACTCCCCACTGTGATTGCTTGGGGATCATTCAACCAGCCGTCGTACCGCACATTGGCATCCTTGCTAGCCGTGACATAGTTGCCGTTGAGCAAGCGACCTTGGATATGATCGCAGAAAAAGGCTTAATCGAGAGCGAAATTCCATCCTATTTTAAACACACCAATCTAAATCCCAAAGCCGATTTACATCCGTTCCAAAGACTCTGGGGACCCTATAAGAATCCCTACTTAGTGACGAAGCACGCCGAGAAACTCAAGATGGGTACACGGAAGTATTCAATCGAAGAAATTCTACCTCCAGCGAAAACCATGAAGATGAAACCACCAAAACAAGAGTTTGAACGTGCACCCTCCTTCTTCTAGCCAAAATAGTCGGCGTGAAGAGAAGGGTTTTTATAACTCCAACAGAGTCAATTCTACAGAGGTTTGAGCAGATGACAGGTGTTCACTTTCCCACCTACATCCCATCCAATGAAGACCACCCACTCAATTTTTACCATGGAAGCGGCAAGTAAACCTCTGAGTTTTTTCACGGAAAAGAATTGTTGTGTTTTTATGAGCTCTCATGAAAATACTAATGCGTTTCGCCATCGAAGTTTTGCTTCCCCCTCGGGGTGGAACATGGTCCGTAGCCAATCGGACGTGGGCTTCGACAGTAAGGCATTCGTGAATCAACGGGCACAGGACCCGTTCCTCACCACCTCACAATGGCACATAATTAGGATAGGGCTTGCTCCAGTGAAGGTTCTGTCCACCTACTTGGCGACGAGTAAACAGGCAGAGCCTGAGGTAGAAGTCGGTAACAGGGCAATGACATGTCCTTTGGAGGTCTGCATGACGTCCACAAATCTCCCGACCTCAATCGTGGAGAATGTCAATGCTCAACGCCTTCAATTCTTTCTATTGTATTATCAAGTGTGTAGTGAGTCGCGAAGGCAGGTGAAATCATGACACAAAAATCTAGGAAACAAACAAAGAAAGAAACCGCAGACCAGGATGAGGTTGTCACCTTCCATTATGACAAGGTGAAGGACTTCTCCACTTGGTTTACTGAAATCAACAAAAGTGCGGAACTCTCCGACCAGCGCTATGGTGTGAAAGGTCTGGTGGTGTTCCGCTCATGGACAACCGTGACTTTGAAAATCATGTACCGGCTCTTAGAAGAAGAGCTCGAACGGTACGGTCATCTTCCCTTCATTTTTCCCGCCCTAGTCCCCGAATCCAATCTTGTCAAAGAAGCTCAACATGTTGAAGGCTTCTCCCCAGAAGTATTCTGGTGCACTCGAGCAGGAGCAGATACGATATTCGAAGAACCGTTAGCTCTTCGACCAACGAGTGAATCAGCGATGTATCCCTTGTATTCCCTATGGATACGGAGCTGGCGAGACTTACCCTTCAAACGGTACCAAAGCGTAGCTATCTGGCGCTATGATACAAAAATGACCCGACCCTTCTTACGCGGACGTGAGTTCTACTGGATAGAAGCTCATAATGTATTTGCAACAGTGGAAGAAGCGGAAGCCCAAGTCTTAGAGGATTTGGAAATAACCAAAACATTCGTCGAAGGCGATCTTGCAATGCCGGTTATTGTGTTAAAACGACCACAATGGGACAAGTTTCCAGGTGCCGTATACACCGTGGCAGCAGAATCGCTCCTTCCGAATGGTCGATTCATCCAAAATGGGACGACACATATGCTCGGGGAGAACTTTGCACGGGCCTATGATGTCAAGTATGTCGATGAAAACGAACAAGAACAGTATGCTAATCAAACCTGTTTTGGCCCTGGTATTAGCCGCATGTACGGAGCCATGATCATAATGCATGGGGATAATGACGGTTTAATTCTCCCCTTTGTCTTAGCCCCTGTACAAGTGGTCATAATTCCCATCCCGAAGAAGGGATTAAAGGAAGTCGTCATCGAACGATGTCGAAAACTTGAAGCTCAACTGCGAAAAGCTGGATTACGTGTACACTTTGATAATACCGAACGACGTCCGGGTGATAAGTACTATCACTGGGAAATGCGTGGGGTTCCGCTCCGACTGGAAATTGGCAATCGCGAAGTCCAGGATAACACCGTAACCATTTTCCGTCGAGATATTCGAACCCGCGAAACAGTGCCAGACAAGAAGCTAGTCAAAAAAGTGAAGGAAACCGGTAAGTTCGTAACGGATGAACTTCGCAAACGTGCCCAAGCACATTTCGATGGAGCAATTCAAGACGCTAATTCCTTTGAAGAGATATGCGAAATCATGGAGTCACAAAAAGTGGCACGCATCAACTTCTGCACACTCGAAATGGAAGGACTAGCCTGTGCGGAGAAAATCAAAGACGCAACTGGTGCCGACATCCGTGGAACCAAGCTTGGTGAACAAGAAAAACCCTGGGGATTATGCCCATTATGTGATAAACCAGGAACTGTCGTCGCATATGTCGGAAAGCAGTACTAACTAGGAGTGACAGTTGTAACGATTGACACCAAGTCATGAATGCTGGGAGCTGAGTGCCATCCACCGGCGCATTTCTGGATATTTTCCGGGCAGATTGCGGTCAATGTATGTGAAGACAGTGATGAGCAGGTCTCGATCGAATTCTGGACCAAACGCCACATCCTGTATTCCATCGTCACCATAAAAGTAAATATTCTCACTGGGTTTGACAGTGATACTCGCCTCAGTGCCGTCAATATAGTAGTCCTTCCATCGGGTGAAGAGCGCTTGAAAAAAGGTCAAGTCGAGAGGTCGATCAATGGTGATGTTTGCATAGCCAGAGGCGGTGACTTCGATTTCAAGATTGCCGAGGAATATAGTGTCGCCATGAACGAGTGGTTGGATTGGTGCCAACAGCGATAACAATGCCTCTTTACAAGCTTGTTTAGTAGTCACGCCCGATATCCCAGTGTATCATGATTTCCGTGGTATTTGACTATTCCGTTTCACTTCAAAACGCGAGTAAAAATTTCATGAAAACGGAAAACTTTCCACTTAGTCTTTTGAGTCGGGTGGATTAGCCTGAAGAAGGTCATAGGCGAGTTCGGCGGCGATTCGGATTAATTCTCTGCATTTGGACTCCCAGAGGTTTTGTTCACGATATTGTTTCCTACCCTCATCACTTGAGATATCAAGATCCAGTATGTCACGACATCGTATATGTCCAACGCGTGAAGAAAACAAGTTTACCATGGTTTCTCCAAATTGATAAGGAGAAATGTCTTGAGGTGTTTCCGCAATTTGGGATCGCCCAAAACGAAGTCCTAGTCCCATGACTGCTCCACTGAGAGCTCCACAGACTTCTCCATGGCGACTAATTCCTGCTCCAAAGCCTGTCGCGATGCAGGGTATGATTTCGCTAGTTACGTTCTGGGCTTCACTAAGAGCTAGCAGGACGGCTTCTGAACAAAGGAATCCCTTTTCTGCGTATTGTTCTGCGCGATTTACAGTTTCCTTCTTTGGAAGCATTTCGCAGCCCTCATTAGTTGTCATGTTGGACTTGTCTTCAACTACTTTTGGGTTTCCGCAGTTTGCGCCTATTCCTCAGTGTTAATGGTTTCTGAAGGTGGAGAATCGTTTCGATACCTCCAAAGGATTACCATAAGAATTACTATACAAATGGGAAGAGCCCAGAGTTGAATCCCTGGTGTCATGAATGCTACAATCACTTGCGTAATCGCTGCTCCAGCAATGAAACCTACAGCAATAACCTGTCCCCGTTTCGAAAACCATTCTTTGCCATATTTTCTGTTGGTATATAGACGAAGGAATCCACCAATGGAGAAGGGAATGAAGTAAGAAGGAGGCAAAAACATTGCGAGGGCAACACCAAGGGGTGCTATCGGCGTAAAAACAGAAAGTACTCCAATAAGACTACCTGCTACAAGAAAGGAGAGTAAGTCGAAGCTTCCTCCCATTCCGCCTGTAGCAAAAATTGAGACGATAGCATAGCCCTGCAACACTCCAACAGCAGGAAATGTTTCAGATGGAAACCCAATAAGATACCAAGCCGCCAAGACAAAAATAACACTCGTGATAGCACCTGGAATTATCTTCAATAATTGGGCAATGAGAATTGATCGACGAGGAGTCTCCGTCATATTTCCAATTTTCAGATTTCCAAGTGTATCTGTAGTTGTGAAGGGATTAATTGCAGCATAAGCCATGAACGGGACATACCCTTCCAGTCCCATAACCGCCAAAGGAATTTCATAAAACGCCAGTCGTTGGGCTCCCATTCCAAGACCTGCTTCGCCAACAATTTTGACCAACACAAATGTGTCAATTATTGCTACAGGCAAAAGCAGGAGAAGTGAGATAAGTATCACAATCCACGCTGGAAATGGACTAAAAACATTAAGACCCACGACGATGATCACAAAGATTGATGTGATTAGTAAATAGGCAAGGCCCAATCGGCGATTTCGTAGTAAGCCAAAAACAAAGGCTTTGGCATATTCTCCAAATCCCACATTACCTGTTTCAACAAGGTCTGGTTTGTTTTCAACAGGTGGATTCTTTTCTTTAGAATCAGGTGAACTTATGTCATCCTCTTCTCCGTGTTTTGCTGGTCGGATTCGGGATCGAAGTTTGACAACAAGAAATGCAATTATTCCGCTAAGGAGCATTATTCCAAGGGCGGGGCTGATTGTGTATGCGAAGAGGAGGTTGAAGTACATGTCCATGCCCGTCGCTCCAGGAACTACTAATCCTTGAGCGACAAGAATAGGTGAAATCACCAAATAAGTAATGAGTCCTGCAAACAGCAAAGTAATGGAAATTTTTGAATCAATAATGAATGAAATGGCCATCAAGCTGATATTGAACAGAAATCCAATGGCAAATCCCGGTGGCAAGAGTGGAGTGAGATCTAAACTAATTGTTGAGAACCCGATGGGTTGCAGGAGGACATCCGCCCAATACTGAATCACAGTTACCAGGATTCCAATGCCTAAGGCCCAAAACATGAAGCGACTTCGTTGCCCTGTTTGCATACACGTATCGATAGTCACTCCACTGGCTAGGTAAAAGGGGAACTTAGTTTCTTTTCGCGTTTGCACATAATCAACCACAGCCAATGCTACAATGAAACCAAGAAAGGTGGCGAGTATCACCCACCCTAAATGAAAGATAATTGGGGGAATCCATCGCGGATCTAAGGCACTTCCAATAAGCAACACCTCCTGAGGGGGTGCCAACCACCACGGAAGCGTGTATGCCGTATAGGCTTGAACATAAATCGAAACCGAAAGCACCCAATAAATTACGAATCCCGTTGAGGCGATCATTGTAGTGGTGATTTCTTGCCGATTTGAATTTCCCCGCATCACCTGAAACACCGTATAAGCCGTGAGAACTGTAATTATTCCAAAACCGAGGCCAAACCCGAAGTTCATGCCAAGATAGGCGTTAATCGTCGTATAGACGACGTTGAGGATAATGGCCAGTGCGATTCCCCGTGCTGTCAAACTGTGGACTAGCGGTTTCTTAAATTGTGTCCTAGAGGGAGTAGTATCTGCGTCACAAATTGGTTCTGGTTGGGAACCATCTGGTCCGAGTTCATCGCCAAGATGTTCTGAATCAGTCACTGGGAGCTCCTCGTCTTCCATTTACCAGGGCTTTTTTCTGTGATTCTCCAGCAGTCGTCGTTTGTAGTACATATGCATTGTGAAGATTGCATAAAATCGCATTTTTCATCACCAAGTACTTCTAGGTGTGGTCAGAGTACAAAGAGAATCTGTGAAAAACTGCCCAAAACAGTGGTCACCAAGTGAGCACTTCAACAAAACCCATGGTCGTTTTTTCTAATTCGCACGACCTACTGGACTTCTACCGAAAAATATACGCTTTAATAATGGAGCAACACTTTGACAAAGTTATGGGTGGTTTCTATGCATGGAAAGAACATCTCTTTCTCTTTTGTTGGATTAGCATTCGTGTTTCTGATTTTTTCAACGAGTTCTCTTTCGGTTGGTACGAATTCTATTGTATGGGAAGATAATTTTGATGATCAAAACTATGACGGGTGGACCGTTACGGAAGGTTCTTTCACTGCGCAAAATGATCAACTAGAGGGTGCAACTGCAGATGAAATGAATAGAATTTTCTACAATTCCAATATAGCATCTGGTACTTGGAGTTTTGATATCTACCATGCCGATGTGTATTACTGTCCCTATGTCTGGTTTATTGTAAACACACTGGATTCTTCCCTGCTACCCTGGGATGGCTATTTACTTCATATCTCACCGTATGATGGTGTTGAGATTTGGGTGGATGATGGAGCGGACTCAGAGAATCTAGGTTCTTGCATGCCATCAGGAGGCATCAAGGAGAAATGGCTCCATTTGGATATCACTCGCGATACGAGTGGTCACATGTGTCTTTACGTAAATTCAATTCTTAGCCTCGAAGTTGATAGTGTTAATTTCAACACGTCATCATACTTCTACTTCACCTGTTATGACAGACATGTTATTGACAACATAATCGTGTATGATGAAGTGCTTCCAATCACGCCATCTTCTTTGTTTGGTCTCCTTGAATTGGAACTGCTAATCGCTTGCATCGTAATAATTCTCATTATAGTGATTGGCGTTGTCTACGGAATTATTCGCTGGAAACAAGCAAAGAAAAAGTCCTATCAATTCCTTGAAAAACCTCCATCAGAATGATCAGAGTCGCAAGACAGTGTAACTCAAATACTAAGACCTCCTTCTCGGAAGCGAGGTCTGGGTCATTATGATAGATTTTCAACTCACCGACGACCAACTAGCCCTGCAAGCTAAAGCCCGAGAATTCGCCTTGAATGAAGTGCTACCCGTCTCGCAGCACTATGATCAGACCGGGGAATTTCCACGAGAAGTGATAGCAAAAGCACATAAACTCGGGTTGATGAATCTTGGTGTTCCGAAGAAATATGGCGGACCTGAATATGGTCAGCTCGAATCGGTGCTTGTGGTCGAAGAAATGGCAGCCGCCTGTGCCGGAATGACTACCTCTATTTACGTTAATGACTTAGGCACTACACCCATCATCCTCGGGGGCTCTGAAGACCAGAAACAGAAATGGCTCACACCTCTCTCCAAGGAACTCCAGTTCGTCTCCTTCGCCACTAGTGAACCCGGCATGGGATCAGATGTGGCTGGAATCAAAACCACTTATTCACGTAAAGGCGACGCTTTCATCCTTAATGGCAATAAGTTCTGGATTACCAACGGCAATCATGCCGATGTGTTCGTCATTTTCGCTAGACAACAGGGCAGTGAACGCCATCAGGGACTCTCAGCGTTTATCGTTCCCAGTGATACAGAAGGTGTATCAACTGGGAAACCATTGAAAAAGCTTGGCCATCGCGCTTCTGATACAGCTGCAGTTATTTTAAGGGATGCTAAGGTGCCAGCAGAAAACATTCTAGGAGCCGAAGGCACTGGTTTCCTTCTAGCCATGATGACCTTTGTCAAAACTCGTCCAGCTATTGGTGCAATGGCTACTGGGCTTGCTCGTTCAGCTATGGAATACGCCATGAACTATGCAAAACAGCGCGATGCTTTTGGAAAGAAAATCAGTAGCTTCCAAGCTATCCAAACCATGGTTGCAGATATGTATGCTCGTATTGAAGCTATGCGTCTCCTAACTTGGCGGGCTGCCTGGCTAGTCGATACACGCGCCGATGGAAACATTGCCAACGTTGCCTCGAGTTGTGCTAAACTCGTTGGTTCGGAAGATGCTATGAAAATTGTAACCGACGCTCTCCAAATTTACGGTGGCAAAGGCTACCTCGAACAATATCCAATACAGAAACTTTTCCGAGACGCAAAACTCTACCAGATTTATGAAGGAACTAGCCAAATCCAACAGTATGTCATCTCCCGATACCTCTTCAAGGAATATGAGCCCATAATGAAAAATTTCTAAGTTGATGCTAATCACATCATTTCGCCTAATCGACGATATTCTCTGAAAAAAGGTGCGAGAAGGAATCCTATCGAATGGTTCCCTCTGATTTTTAGGCTTAGTAGGTTATTCTTCATCTTCGAAGAGTTGTTTACTGGATTTACGTGCCTTCTGCATACTCAACGCGGCATCCTCATCGGCAATTGGTGCCGCCTGGGCGACACCCACGACAGACCGTTTACTCATCTCTTCCTTCTGTCGTTCCGCAACTTGATCGGCTTCGGCGATTTCTTCATCAAGTATCTTGTCAGCTTTTTCGATAGCCTTTACAAGTGATGCCGGAGCTTTGTTTCGCACGGCTCTATACGCGTTTTGAGTGTTTTCAAGGATTTTCTTGCTCTTAGCAACTTCGCCCCGATACTGTTCTTCACCAGCCCGTTGGACGGCGTAAGTGGCTGGTAGTTCGACATCAAGAGTTTCGATGATGGGTTTGGCATCATCGGTGACTTTGACTCGTTTAGTCATGACTCGCATTCGCTGGTTGCCTTCTTCATCCATGTAGGAGACTTGAACTTGGATGGGTACTTCTTTTTCTTTCACTTTCGCTGCTGGAGTGAGCCGAACATACACTTCCCGGTCCTCAGTTACAGATCCAATCCGAATGCCTTTTTTCAGTTGTTCTGCATCGGTTCCACCAAGTCCGCTAACTTCAGCCACCTCAACATCTTCGGGAGTAATGACTCGCATTTTCACTCCCCTGGCCACAATCTTCCCACTTGAAGATGAACTCATGGCGGCAGCAATTTCAGAGGCTTGAGCATAAAACATGGTTCCGCCAGTTTGCATAGGCATCACAGCCAGGGCTTCTAGCGCCATAAAGGCAGATGGATCTTTAATCCCAACCACGTCAATGATGATACTTGCATTGGCCGCTTTGATAGCCAAATCTTCGTACAGTTGAGCCCCAGTTGTTGAAGAACCTTCAAGGGTCCCAACGCCTTCATTAGCAAGGCCATCAGTGAGGAGAATGATGCGTCCACCCCGATCTTTCATAATGACATAACCAGCTACCATGGCAGGACCTAGGGCAGTCATGTCAATATCTCGGAGTTTTTCAATATTCGAGACCCATTTTTTCTTAGTTTTCTTCAAGGGTTTGAGCTCGACATCTTTCAATTTCTTCTCCACAGCTTTGGTGATTTCTTCCACACTGTATCGCATATCCCCTGAAAGCGTGAAAACTTCCTTCATGTTTTCATCATAACAATAAACATCACTATGGAAGGCTAGAAGCCCAAAAGTTGTTTCAGGAGCATTGACGCTCAAATCGGTCACGGTTCGGATCAGTGACTCTTTCACCGCTGCTAATTTACCACCACTCATTGATCCAGAAATGTCAATCACAGCAAGCAGTGTATCCTCAGTGATGGGTTTAGCACGAGTAAGCTGCCCCAACACGAACTCAGACAGATCCGTTCCAGGCATAAGATCCTTCGGGATGACGTTTAGGGTGCCACAAAATTCACACTGGAAGGTCTTGCCTTTTGTAGGTGAAACTTGGATAATATCGGGGTTGGTTAATGCACCACCACAATTACTGCACATGATAGGACGGGTTTTAATCTCTTCGATTTTTTCTTTGATATCGGCAAAGGAGACACGTCCAACCCAAGGCATGTCTTTGAGAACTTTGGCATCTTTTGGAAAGAATTCAGAACTAGTTTTAAACAACTGTTTCAAATCCTCATCTAATTCGTAGGAGTACGCAGTGTAATTGATATACAAAAGCTTGTCGTCAAGGATGCTGGCTAATTATCCCACTTCTTGTGATGAGGAAATCCCATGATGTGTTTAATCAAAATCTTTCTCGAAATTCATGTGGTGTATTAGCAATGAAGTTTAATTCTGCGAAATTATCCGCTGGATAGTAGTTGCCAATTTTTCCAAAAAAATGGATGGAATGAAATTTTCTTCCAAAGACTGTTTGAGCCAACAAAAGCTCATTGGCTTGCGATATCTTCAAGGCGTTCAGAAGCTTCCTTTCCCGACAACCAATGTTTTTAGCTACGGATTTTTGATTCTAGAGAAGCAACGCATCCTTTAGCGGGGATTCGAGCCATGAAACGAATTTGGAGTATACTTGCTATTTGCCTACTTTTCACTATCTGTATCACGATTATACCTACAGTAACTCTTGCTCAGCATGGTCCACAATCAACCGATCCGTTCATTTTTGTGGACTGGCAGCGGAATCAGTTTTTCGATACAAGTACATGGGATAGTACAAACACGGAATGGTTGTTTGGGGAAACACTCCAACTGATCATTACTTACGAAAATGACACCGACATCGCAGTGAATGAGTATCAAGCCGATCGGGGTGATCTCATGAAATTCACTTTGATTGTTCCGAAAGCGTTCTTTGAACAAGGGAACACAGAGTTAGAGATGGCGACGATTGGCCTCGATATGTATAATGAAACTCATTCTGCTGGCATCTGGATGGATTATTTCACAAAGACAGGTGACTGGAATGTATTCAGTGCTCTTCATGACATGATGCCCAGCGACCCACGAGACCCTGTGGAATTCTTTGACTTTCAGGGTGGATTCATCACGGAAGACACGACAATGCTCAATATCACCTTCACTGGAGTTTTCAACTCTTTCGCACCCATTGGTGTGTATCATAGCTATGCTCATGCTATGGACGACGCAAACAACTTCATCTATCCTAGTTGGTTCAATCTAGGCTACACTGGCGATATGCCCATGCCCCCCATTGCTCTTGAATGTGAACTGGACTTCCACCATGGTTTCATGCCAATGCCCGAATACGAATTACGACTATTGAACGGGACATCTTTAATGCCCATTCAGTACGCTGAAGCTGGAGATCCCCTTATTGTCGAACTTACTATGACTGAACCAGTCGGTTTTGCCGGTTTCTCCCTTGACTGGATTATTGATGGAGGCTGGCAACCAGAATACGTTATTCGCATGAATGTCTCATATCCTGAAGATTATTCGGACTTTAACACGGCGTGGTACGAGTATGAAGCGTGGCTGTATCCTAGCCTTGGCTTCTCTTATAATGCAACAACAGATGTTGCTGAAGCCTTTGCGTTTTACAAGTATGAATCCTATGTCTGGGAAGATTACGGTAGTGGAATGGGTAATTGGATGTATCAACCAGAGATGGTTGTCAATGCCTCTATCCTTCCTGATTTCATCGTCTTTGATCCTTCGAGCGGTGATTTAGATCCTCAGACTATCCACTGGAAGTTTTCGTTAACCGAGGCAGTATTGAATCACGGTAACGATAATTATGGCGGATTCTTCCATGTCTGGGCTGGACAACCCCGAGAGCATGGCACTTCCACACTTGATGGAAAACGAGCCGAGCCCAGCATGAGCTTCTGTGAGACAGATGGTTTTCGATTTGGATACAATGACTTCCTTGCCGATGGCTTCATTCGTGACGCTTTTACCGGAGAAATCCGCACACAAGCAGATCCCCTGGAGCACGTTAACATTTCCTTGGATGTACATGCATCCTCTGAACTCTTTGAACACTTTAGTGATCCAGACAATTCTGCTGGACAATGGGAACGTGAGGAGCTCACATTGGAGACTATAACCCTTTGGATTGGCGGGAATGCTTGGGGATGGAATGACACGCATAATTGGAATGCCTATTCTAGCATCAATCTGCTCATTGATGCTGATACTTTGACAGTGATTGACCAATACTGTAGTATAGTCAATGAAACTTGGTTTAGCATGGATGGTTTCTTGGTAAGCCGGGTTGAAACGAACACCACAGTTGGTCTCTCAAACCTTATTCAGGTTTTTGGCGTTGAAATTGACATTGCTGAACAGTTGACGAAGTTTAACGTAGAAATGAAATTCTTAAATGGAGCGCCTCATGGCGACTACTGGTTTGAGTTCCAAGCACAACAAAACCGCACTATCTACTGGAATACGACTGGCACCTGGGAACCCCAATGGTGGAACATAGAGTTTCTCTACTTTGGTGGACGAACCCAATGGACTCCCTCATGGTTCACCCTAGGCAACACCTGGTCCTATATTCCTGAGTTATGGGCGGTTACTGAAGACGGTGCACTCGATTTAGACGGTGACCTCGAAACAATCGCTGACCAGTACTATGTGAAGCGGGTTTACAATTGGCACGACGATCATGAATGGACGGATGATTCGCTCTTTGTTCATATCACCTTTGATCCAACACCAATGTTTGAGCATCAAGGCGACGAATTTATGTCCTCCAGCTGGATGGGGTTGCACACTGACCGAGTAACCTACCAATGGAACGAATCCTTCTACTGGTATCACAGCAACGACTTATCTCTCGTCAGTGCACCTGAAATGGCATCGATCCTCGATACCGTCTGGCTGAATATGACTGAACAGATACCTGCTCCGGGTTATCATGGCATCGCTTGGATGACCCTCAACCGAAGCTGGGACGACATCCAAGCTGAATGGTGGTGGCTTGATGATAACACTTGGGAATTTTCCTGGTTTGGTTTTGACACCACCCAAGGCTTTGTACTCGCCTTTGATGACAATTCTACAACTCACGCAAACTTCCACACTGCCTTCTCTGGCCTCCTCCTGTTTACTGATAACCAAACACTTGGAGGTAATGGAGTTCCCGATTTTTACGTCACTGAAGGGTTTATTGATACTGACGAAGTAACCCACTACTTCCTAATGGAAGATGTCGGAAGCATCAGTTTCACCTTACCTTTCAACTCTACTGAATCAGATGGTCAACGACAAATCTCTACCAGCGAATGGGTTGATTATGGTGTCCGAATCTATGATATCACTGGAACCCTCTTTCCAACCCATACTGAACTCGGAACAGGACTCAAAAGCTGCTGGGACTACCATGGTACTGGTGCTGGTCTAGTTGGTCTTAATGCCACAGACTTTGACTACATGGTTTCCCAAGCCACTATCGATGAAATCGGATTTGATGTTCACTTCCAAGTCTTACTTGCGAACACAGCAGAGAACCCTGAACCAAACAATAACCTCGTAGACATCAAGGTTGATCAATACATCGGGGATTGGACCCTCCATCACTTCGACAACCGAGTTCTTGAAGGGCGTGGACTTGCTATCAGCTACTTCGGTGCACTCAGCACTGACACCTTCTCTGAATTCAGCGTTGACAACAAACAAGTCGCTAGTAATAATGAGAACACCGAAATCGGTGACATGTACCTTTTTGGCTCCGAAGGACGTACGTTCGCATCCGTGCAAATGGGCGGCCAACTCTATGACTGGGGCAAAGACGGTCAAACCTACAACTGCTCTGCCGCCACAGTTCCAATGGGCGCCTTTAGCGCGATGTTCCATTCAGAAACTGGAAAGAGCGTGACCCATTGGGAAATGGAAAGCACCTTCTTCTTCATGCTTTCTGGCTTTACCAACTGGGACGGCTATTCCATTGACAACGATCCCTACTTCGGCATCTACACCAGCGCACTAAACATGATTCCACCCGGTCCACCACCCGGAGACGGGCTAGACTGGCTACTTCAAAATGTTGGAATAATTGCGATTGGCGTCGCCATCCTTGTCATCTTGGTAGTTGTTGGTATTATGAATGTTCGTCGTCGCGGTTCTGGGCCCTCCAAGGCAACTCGCAAGGCAACAAGCGATTATTGGGCCGACCGCTAGATTAGGAGCCTCTGCTCTCCCTAATCAAAATATGGGGGACTACTGGTCCCCTCCCTCCCCTCTTTTTTCTTCGACCTTTTTTCTTTCTACTTAAGGTGCAGGAGTTAATGGTATTGGTGTTAGAACTGGTACTCCAAAGATGAAGTAATAGAAGGCGGTTTGCACTAGGATGACAAACACAAAAGCAACGGCGATAGCAAGGACATGTTGTAGTGGTTTGGGTCGTTGAAGATTGTAGGTGACATAAGCAAACAGAATTAACCAAGTGAAGAGGAGAATCGTACCTGGACCTGTCCAGAGGAGGTAGTTAATCACCTGTAAATTGGGGTCATTGGTGATATTGATTCGAGCATCAAAGGGTAGAGATGAGAATCCTGGAAAAATCAACGAATAGACAAAATCGACATAGAATTTGGACGCCACGAAGAAAAGGGCTAGCATAAAGATCATGACATAGCCGGATGAGAGGATTGTTTCTCGAAGGGTATCTCGACGACTATTAATGGCTGTCGTCATGACCGCTAGAATGAGCCAAAAAGCAACGATGTTGAACGTCATCGTGATGAGGTATTCGAGTGCCTGGGTTTCAAAGAACATCATCCCGAATCCCATGACTTGACCCTGTAAGATGAATGAGATTACAACTGTTGCGAGTAGAATGAGAATCGGTGTAAGCAGGAAGCTTTTACTAAGATAACGGGCTCCGACACATCGGCTTGGGCGTGTGATAGTTTCTTTCAGATAGCGTCCCTGATTCCGTAAACTGAATTTTTTTCCTTCACCCAACCACCATAAGTTCTCAACGATGATTCGTTCAGCATCGATGGCAAAGGGTTCGTATTTTGTCCGTTCAATTTTGGTTCCTTTTTGTTCGCCATAGTGGAGAATCCAATAGTCACGGATTCGTTCGATGACATCAATGGCATCCTTGTCTGGAAGTTTGTTATCAACAGTCGCTGCAAATAGTAGCGTTTCGCTCTCATCGAAGATGAGTTTGAGGTCTTCCATTTCGAATTTTTGAATTATCTCAGCGTGAGTGTCTTTGGTAAAATGATAGAGGGCGGTTATGAGGCCGGAGGATAAATCAGGATCAGTTGATGTTGCCCCTTTGATGTACGTCTTTTCGAAGAGAAGTGGTCCATTTTTACTGATAACATAGAGTTGGTGGATCAGGTCTTTCACCCCATAGTCAAAGAGTAGAAATCTCTAGCCTTACAATATCCCTCTCGAAGAGGGTTCAAAAATCTGCCGTGAGTCTGATTATTATTTAATGACGCCTGTGATTCGTGCAAGGCGTTTCGCAGCCTTTTCCGTGAGCCCTTTTTCACCCAGAATAGTATAACGATTAGGATTGATAGTGTGAGCAATCTTTAGCGCTTCAATTATATGTTCATCTTTCATCCCAAGTTCCTTTGCGGTTGTAGGGGCACCAACGGTTGCTAGTGCATCACGAATTTCTTCCCAGTTAATGGCGTGGAGATATCCCATCATAATCGTTCCAACACCACACTGTTCACCATGAAGAGCTGGATTGGGGGCGATTCGGTCAAGAGCATGGCTGAACTTGTGTTCAGATCCACTTGCTGGTCGACTTGACCCAGCAATACCCATCGCGATGCCGCTAGCGATAAGGGCTTCAAGGACCATGCGAACACTTTGTTCATTACCTGGTTTTATTGTGGCTGCATTTTCGATGATTATTTGAGATCCCATAAGCGACATGGATGCTGCATATTCTCCATAATACTCGTAGCCAAGAGTATGCGCTAGTTTCCAGTCTCGAACTGCTGTAATTTTTGATATTAAGTCTCCACAACCGGCAGCAGTGAACCGGAAGGGCGCCTGAGTAACGACTCGTGTGTCAGCCACTATCGCAATTGGTGATTGTCCCTCAACGGAGACAGAGGTTCCATCCTTTTTGATAGATGCCCTGGGACTCGAAATGCCGTCATGGGCAGCTGAGGTGGGGACACTTACAAATGGTTGTCCCTCTTTGGTTGAACACAATTTTGCCGTATCAATGACGGAACCTCCACCCACAGCAACAACAACACCCGCACTTTGCTTACGCAGTTGTTCACAGGATTTATCCACTTCTTCATCGGTGGCTTTTTTGATGTAAATAACTTCAACATCATATTGTGCCTGTTCCAGGGCTGTTACAGCATCGTTCCCGACGACGCTCATCAGGTCCTTATTGGTGATGAGAATTACGCGTCGTGAGGGGACAACCCGTTGGACAACTTCCCCCAATTGATGAACAACACCTGATCCAATAACAACTTCGCCAGGGAGCTGCATCCGGTGAGCCTTTGGTTCATCTGGCATAGGTTATCCTCTCAATATCGCAGTTAGAATAGGTATCCATTCTTTACTATTAAACCGTTCTTCTATACAGATTAGCTCTATTTAGTGAAAAAAGGTTAAATGTTTAATGAAGAGAATGAAGGAGAGGTGATTCTTCATGTCATCGGAAGAGAATAAAGCGATTGTTCGTAGGTATGTTGAAGTCTATAACAAACAAAACTTGGAATTAGCAGACAATTTTGTTGCACCAGATTATGTTGACCCAGACTATCCTCAACTGCAAGGTCTGGAAGCCCTCAAACAAATGATGAACATGTTTTACAAAGCTTTCCCCGATTTTCATGAAACTATTGAAGATATCATTGCTGAAGGGGATAAGGTGTGGGTTCTTTTTACCTATACAGGGACTCATAAAGGCGAATGGCTTGGACTAGCCCCTACTGGCAAGAAGATAAAATGTAAAGCTATTGACATCTATCGCGTAGTTGATGGCAAAATCGTAGAGGGACGACGCATCCCCACTCCTGATTTGGCTTTTTTCAAACAATTAGGTATTGTTGAATATACAAAAATAGGAAAGAAACTCTTTCCAGAAGATGCTAAGTAGCTGTCTAGTTCAAAGTTCTAATAAGAAAAATCTCTTCAATGGCTGAAGGAGTTTTCTTTAGGACTATCCACCTAAATTCTTGAGTGGGAGGCTGAGAAGGGAGTTAAGCCTGTTTTGCAAAATTGAGTTTTAAGTCCGTTAACCTTGCCTTAAGTACGGTTTTCATATCCGGTTCAACATGGTCCCCCAAATGCTCGAGGAGAGATGTGTAGGAATCAATAGCCACTCGTGCTTGCTGTAGGTCTTTTTCGATTTCTTGGGTTTGGGGGTTCACAACTAGTCCCATTTTTTGCCAAGCGACCCGTTCCAGGATATTAATGAAGAGGGGTATGAGTTGCCAAACCGGGAGTGCGGCGATGTCTACCATTACTGGTTCAGATTCTGCTTTTTCTTCAGTAGACGGATCTTCAATTTTCGGTTCTGGAGCCGGTTCTTTGTTTTTAGGCTGTTTTTTCTTTTTACCTTTAGGCATATTGATCGCCTTTCTTCGGTTTATATTCTGAAGTAGATGAATTCGGTGAAAAAAGTTTTCCTGGATGTCATATGTTTCTGGTTATCTTGACCATTCGCCAGGTTCGATAATCGACTAGCACCCGAATATATCCGCTTAGCAGTTTGTCGATATCAGAATCCCCCGTATCCACATGCAGACCTCTTTCTGCTAAGCTTCCGATTTTACTGTGTGTGGCGACGACCAATATTTGCTCTGGTGGAATACGACGGATGATATTTGGACTTATTTGTTGATTCCCACGACCGAATAGTATCCCCTGATTTCCTATAGGTGACACAATGATCCAAGTCTGCAAGAAATCTGGAACAAGCTCTAGCAGCTGTTGCTCATTCACATCCAAATGGATCTTCCCCTTCTGATAGAGATCCACACCCAACAAGGTTTTCTCTATTCCCAATTGCTTAGTGACTGCTCGCACAGTCGAGCCTGGTCCAAGAATGTACGTGTCTCCTTCAACCATGTCTTCAATAATCGTACGGGCCACTGCCTCCTGATTCTCCCGCTCATTGACGGTCGTTGGCGAAGTAAATTTCGCACCTGGCATTCGTGTAGGAACTAAAGGACCATGGAGATATCCATACAGTTCAATTGCAAACTGATCACTTCGAATGGCTTCTTCATTGGCATCCATAATTTCAAAGGGTTCCGCCGTTGTTTCTCCTTTTAGCCAATCAATCACCACACCCGCTGCAGCTTCCGGGGATACGGCGAAAATCCCGCTATACATCTTTACGCCTGCAGGGACACCAAGAACTAGCACATTTTTCGACTCACCCAACGCATCCAGAATATCCCTGGCTGTTCCATCTCCACCCACGAAGACAATGAGTTCAACCTCCCGTTCACAAAACAACTCTATTCCTCTTCGCGTATCCTCTGCCTGCGTTTCAGTATCCAACTCCATGGGCACCACTTCAGGTGTAATCCCCGCCTCAAGCAGCACCCTCGCTCCCATTGGCTCAGGACATGTAACCCACTCCAACTCACTACCATTAAAATGCAATCTTAGAAATGCCCTCAAGAACTGTACTGCACGGTCTGGTGAAACGGGCTGTGCACCTAGCTGTTGTGCCTTCTCCACAACACCATCTGTCCCCTTTAATCCAACTCGACCACCCATTCCAGCGATTGGATTAATTAGAAAACCAATGCGACGAGACTTATCAGGTGATGGTGTCACTGAACATCCTTCCACTCACAAGCCCTCCTTAGATGAAATAATCTTTCCCCTCATCGGATGAACGCAGCAAGTAGGGGAACTAATTCTTCAATAAGATATTGATCACTAGTAGGGTTTGAGGCTAGCGGCTAAACGGTAGAAGAATACAGCATTTAGAATGACTCCTGCCTCAATAATGATTGCAGGAATAATGGCATAAATTCCATATATAATGCCAAAAGATGGATAAAAGATGAGAGAAGGAAGGAAAAGGCCAAGTGTCAGGAGTGCCAAATGTGCTAGGATAATGTAGATAATGCTCGATCCAAGGGTAAGTTTCGGAGCCCGAGAATTCTTTCTTACGTATAGGAGCACAATTGCCCACAGAAGCATTAGGATTCCTAAGCATAAACTGCTTACCATAACTAGATTGTTAAAAACGGGGGCGAGTGGACCTGGTCCCAAAAAGCCGTAAGGTCCTGTTTCGACAAATACTAAACCTGAGAAGATGAGAATTTCTGCCAAAACGCCCCACCACGGAGTCAGGAGCGTGACCAATGCAATAAAGAATGCCCAACGAAAGCTGAAATAATACTTGAATTCATTCCAGGCAAAAGCACTGAGGCCTATTCCTACGGCCACCAGAACGGTCCCAACGGTTCGGCAAACATTTAGTATGTGAGTTTGAGCTCCGAGAGGTGGATAATAGCTTAATGGGAATATCCATTGAGCATGGATGAATATCGCAATGAGAATCATGCCAAAGAATCCGATCATTAAGTTCCGACGACTTGTTGAAGTGACATTGCCTAGGGGGGTTGGCATGTGGTCTTCAGATTCTGCAGCAATATGGGCAGGTCGACGAATGCGTCCTGCATCAAGACAGGATTGACAATATGCAATCCCTGCTATAGTGATTCGACAATCAGGACAGAGTGCGTTGCCACAGGATTGGCATACAGCAATCGCTTCGAGATCATTATGAACAGCGCATTTCAAACCTATTCCACTCCCGTGATAGAATGGGTGATAGGAAAGATAAAACCGTTTGGGCTTCGGCAAAGAGCATCATTCGTATTGGTCGCCTACTAGTTCTTCATCTTCGGGTTGCCAATAGGGATCAACGATGCAAAGAAATGTGATAAGCTCCTCCCCAGTGTTCTCAAGGTGCTGTGTTGCCATCGGTGGAACATAAATCAAAGAGCCGGAATGAACTTCGTGGGTTTCTCCATCAATATGCATCACACCCTTACCTTGTAGGATATAGTAGACTTCCGAAGCTTTTGTCAATCGATGGGGAAAGGAGGCTTCACCTACTGGAATACTGGCGTGGGCGATGCTGTAACGGAGTTTCAAATCAGTACCGTCACGAAGGGGATTAAGTAATTCCCGGAGAATGGTTCCATCAATTGCGGTGATGACCTTGCAGTCGTTTAGGTTCCGTACAAACATAATCAACACTCTTCTCGGCTTTGTAATTACGACCTTCCTAAATAAAAGAAGTAGTCACATCAATTTGTCAGAAATACCATCAGGGCAAGGACAAAATAGTAGATCATAAAGGCACTCACTCCGAATCTTTCGAGTAGGCCCCTGTACTTACTTTTCATGAAAATCCCGGAGATGATCATAAGAACCAATGCAACGATCGCTGAAATGAGTGAAAATGTGGCAAAGGCACTCCATTCTCCTACTCCTGCTAATCCAAACCAAAGTGCTACCATCCCGGCAAATGTTAACAATCCTGATGTAAACACAAGAATCAGATGCATTTTTCCCCGGTATGTTATGATTTCACCCCCTGCATCAAGGGGGAAAAAGAACGCTACAAGGACGCCCATAAACCCGCTGATTATGAATAAAATGGGTCCCACAATTGGAATCTGTCCATTGTTGATCCCCCACAGTAATCCAAGATAAAATACAAACAATAAGGTACTCGAAAGAATGAGGAACACATCAAATACTCGTTTCTTGGGAGCTCCAACTGAAAGTAATGAGCTTATGTCATCTCGAATATGACTGTATTCTGGTCGAAGCACACCACCAAGAATCCACATTACAGTATACAGGATTGGACTAAGCATTCCACAAATTGCTAAAATCTGAAATGCGTTCATTGTTCTCACATTCTCTAAGTTACAGATTGAAAAGATAAAGTCCTTAAGACTTTTTACATCAGGTGACGGCGTTGAATTAATAAGCCAGACACAATGTGGTTCTCCACGGGTGAAGTTGAGTCATGCCCGAGAAAAGAGATTGGACACGCGAAGAACTACAACGCGACTACGTTGGCCAAATGACAGCTGTAACTCTTCCCGTCGAGATTAAGATGGAGGGAACCAACCGGATTTTTGATTTCAATCAGGCAGAAGCTATTCTCAAGAAGGCAAATCTCATCTCTTTAGGAGATTGTATTTGTCGAAACAAGGTTCAGGCGTGTGATGGACCGATAGATGTGTGCCTCGGTATTGATAAAGAGGCTGAAATAATGATTTCAAAAGGTAAGGGGCGTAAAGTTACACTGAATGAGGCTTTATTTGCTCTTAAACAATCTCATGATGCGGGACTCGTTCACATGTCCTATACTGATAAAGGGGAAGCTGAGCCATTTATCATTTGTAGCTGCTGCGCCTGCTGTTGTCACTCTCTGGCGGGCCTAATGCGATTTGATTTTCCAGAATTAGTGGTTGAATCTGACCATGTTGCCTTCCAAAATGAAGATGATTGCATTCATTGTGGTGCTTGTGTTGATCGGTGTCACTTTAACGCTCGCAGCATGGAAAATGGGACACTCAATTATGAGCCTTCGAAGTGCTTTGGCTGTGGTGTGTGCGTAAGTACCTGCCCGGTTGAAGCAATCTCAATGGTCAAACGGTCGGAGATTGAATCACGGAAAGATTAAAGCCCATTTTAGGAAAGGCGAGTTCTAGAATAACTGGGGTTTGAATCGTGGGTACAGCTGAAGCTGAACTGGTTCTTCGAGAAATTGAAGCCTCGAATAACCACTACATCATCGGACCCAAACGAGGACATATCCTCGTTCGAATCGCCAGTGAATTCCATCCTCAACGAATTCTTGAAATTGGCACCAATGTTGGATATTCCACCATTCTAATGGCTAAAGAACTCCCCCCACGTGCCCGGATTACGACAATTGAAATCAACCCTGAATACGCTGAACAAGCTAAAGAAAACCTCAAACGGGCAAATCTTGAACCCACCATCGAAGTCTTAGTGGGAGATGCGTTAGAGATTATTCCCACTTTGAAAGATGAATATGACTTCGTGTTTATTGATGCCCTTAAAACCCAATACTATGCGTATTTGAAGGCTCTTGAACCGAATCTATTTCGGGGAAGCATGATTGTTGCTGATAATGTGAGAAGACGAGAAGATCAGATGCAAGATTACCTCAACCATGTACGTGAATCTGGGTTGTACACTAGTCGGTTCATCCTCATCGATGATGACGGTGTGGAATTAAGCATCAGACGCTAGACACTCTTTTTTCAACAATTTTTCGCGATTTGAACCAATGCAAAGAAACAAATAGCACTCCAGATTAAACGAAAAACCAGTCTTAGCGGTCAAAGAAGCTGGTGACAATGGAAGCATTCTTGAAGAAGAAACCTGGTCCTGGTGTAGAACGCGGTTCGGTCGATACGCCAACAATCGGTGAGACCGATGTCCTCGTTGAGGTGAAAGGCGCTGCTATTTGTGGGACTGACGTCCATATCTATGAATGGGATGCTTGGGCGGCAAATCGCATCAAACCGCCATTAATCGTTGGCCATGAAATGTCTGGCAAAGTCGTTGAAGTGGGTAAAGATGTTGATCATATCGCGGTGGGTGATATGGTTTCAGCAGAAACCCATATCGTTGACCAGAATTGTCTACAATGCCTCACTGGACGGGAACATGTTTGCCAAAATATGACTATTCTTGGTGTAGACCGTGATGGCGTCTTCGCAGAGTATGTATCCGTCCCAGCTCATAATGCATGGAAAAATGATGCTACCCTTGACCCAATTATTGGGGCAATTCAAGAACCTTTAGGTAATGCAGTTCAAACGCTTCTACCTATCAACCACGTTGAAGATATTGCAGGACGAAATGTTGCGGTTATTGGAATGGGGCCCATTGGATTAATGGCAGTAGCTGTTGCAAAGGAATTGGGTGCTGACAAAGTCTTTGCCACGGCGGGTGGACGGAATAAAACTAGAATGGAGCTAGCAAAAGCCATGGGTGCCGATGAGGTGTTTAGTGCCCGAGAAATGGGACGAGAAGCCATTGTGAAACACATTCATGAAGCTACTGATGGCAACGGTGTTGATGTTGCCGTGGAAATGAGCGGTCACCCTGATGGGCTTGTAACAGCCTTCGAAACACTAACAATTGGTGGGCGGGTGAGTCTTTTAGGCGTGTTTCCCAAACCCTTCGAAGTTGATCTAAATCGTCTCATGATCTTCAAAGCTGCAACTGTCTATGGTATTAGTGGTCGACTAATGTTTCGAACCTGGTTCCAATTGCGGGGATTACTACGACGACCTCAACTTCGAGAAAAAGTCCGCAAGGTTGTCACACACCGCCTCACCATGCGAGAGCTTGAGAAAGGCTTTGACCTGATACTATCTAAACAAGCTGCAAAAGTTGGATTGACACCTGACTGGTAACCCTTACAAATTTCATCAAAACGATACAAATTGCAAATCGGCATGAATTCGCACATGCTCTGTATCTTCTAGATTCTTGAACTGACTGGTGGCACTAGCACGGACTTCCTGCATAATTTGTCGATGAACTACATCCGGGAGGTTTCGCCACATGGATGAAAAAACACGCTGATCAAGAAAAGTCAAGGTTTGACGGACTGGAACACCAATAGAGGTGCTAAATTGATGAGTTTCTATTGTTGCACCTTCATCTCGGAGTGATGCAATGATTTCACTCGGATGTACTCCTGGATGTTCGTATACATATCCCAGTTCTACTCGTCGTCGACGATATAATCGAGTAAGGAACGATCCATGAGTTACTCCTTCAACATATCCTGTAAGGAGTGTACCACCAGGTTTGAGCACACGTAATGTTTCAGAGAGGGCTTCCTGCCAATCGGATAAAAGGTGAAATAAATGAATGGCAAGAATTCCTGTGAATAAACCCTGTTGAAAAGGTAAAGCCACAGCATCACCTGAGACAAAGTATGAGTGGAGAAATATTCTTGATTGTTGATTGAGACAAGCCTTCTCTAGCATTCCCTTTGAGATATCAATACCTACTGCCGGGATTTTTCGACATGTGAGCTCGCGTAAGAATCGTCCTGCTCCGCATCCCAAATCTAGCACAAGAGTGTTAGCTGTCAATCCACAAGTCGAGATGATGTCTTCGAGTAATTCTTTCATAAAATGGTCTGGTATTCCTCTGGTGGTTTCATAGTCTTCGGCAACCCGACCGAAGCCAATTCGCTCAGGCTGTTGTCCCGCTGGGTCACTCATACTCGTCCTAGAATGAAGTTGCCTTTGTTGTCTAAAGCCTTGTGTTTAGAAGCTTGCGTTAAAGTAAATCCTCGTGTTTTCCTTTCTATCAAGGAGCATGGCAATATGTCAAATTGTCTCTGGCTGATAAGCAATGGTTGATGTGGGTTTATCGGATTTGAGTAAGTAATTGATCAGCACTGCTAACTGATGGGATTGGTTTTCCCGAAACGAAGAAACGGGGGGTTCGTAGTATGCCCTTGAATAGGTATTTCATTCGGGTCCATAAACTTCTGCCCACATCAATGATTTCAATATCACATTCTGCCTGCGATGAAACACGGTCCGCAATTTGCAAAGCCTTCCTGTCTGCTTCCGAATGGAATTTGCCTGCAGAACCTGCTGCTTCGTTTTTGAGGGCTTCCCAATGAGAGCGGACACAATGGCAGGAAAAATGAGCTGTTTCTCTGTCAATCATCGTTCCCATCGACGCCTTAAAGGATCGCACATACAACACGATACTAATTCGATTCGTCAGTAAAGACACCACCACTCTATTGAATATGTGCTAGCAGATAATCAACACTGCTGACTTTTGGGACCGCTTTGTCATCCACATAAAATCGTGGTGTTCGAAGGATACCCTTGAATAGGTATTTCATTCGAGTCCATAAACTTCTGCCCGCATCCATGACTTTCATATCGATCTCTGCTTGTTCAGCAACTCTAATGGCAATACTCGTGGCATTCCTATCGGCCTCAGAGAGAAACTTCCCTGCTGATCCCGCTATCTCACTTTTACTAGAATCCCATTGAGACCGCGCACCATGAGAAGATTCCGAAACACAAGAAAATGACCCAGCACCTCTATCAGTCATAGCTCTCATTGAAGCCGTGAAAGATCGTACATACAGCACAATAGTGATTCGGTCAGTCGGCAAATGAAACCATCTCCGCGCTTCAAATTACTTGTAATCGCGAATATTAATACATGGTAACTGAATGGTTCGATTTTCTGCGATTTTTAAAAAGTTTGGATTCATTTCTGCGATACAGGGTTTACTCTTGACCACCCCCGTTCTTCGAATTCGGAAACCATTTAAAAGCTCCAACGTCTGAATGCAGGCAAAGGTGAGTCCCTTATGTCTTCAAAACGTGACCCAACGGCTTTTCTCAAAGACGAATACAATGAGCTGGTCAAACAAGCCCTCGACTGGAGGCTCCGCGAACTCCAAGGTCCCAGCTCTCCCAGAGCCATGGTTGACAACAAGGAAGTCATCATGCTCTGCAGTAACAATTACCTCGGTTTAAGCAACCACCCCAAACTCAAACAAGCCGCCATCGACGCCATCAAAACTCACGGTGTTGGCAGTGGCAGCGTCCGCCCCATCGCGGGCAACATGGATCTCCATGAAGAACTCGAACGCCGTCTCGCACAATTCAAAGGAGCGGAAGCTAGCCTGGTCTATCAAACCGGGTTTGCCGCTAATGCTGGTCTAATCCCCCAGCTAGTGGGTAAGGGAGATCTCATCATTAGTGATGAACTCAATCACGGTTCCATCATCGATGGTGTTCGCTTAACCCGCGCCGAACGTGCTATCTTCAAACACGCTGATACACCGGACTTAGGACGGGTTCTCGATGAGGCGAAGAAAAAGGAATACCGACGCATCCTCGTCATCACGGACGGCGTGTTCAGCATGGATGGGGACATTGCTCCCCTTGACCAGATTGTCAAAATCTGCAAACCCCACGGTGCAATGATTTATGTCGATGATGCCCACGGCGAAGCGGTCCTCGGTGAAGGTGGTCGAGGGATAGTCTCCCACTTCAAGCTAACCCATAAAGATGTTCACGTCGAAATGGGCACATTCTCCAAAGCATTTGGTGTGGTTGGAGGTCACGTTTCCGGAAGTGAGTACCTCCGAAAATTTGCCTACAATAAGTCCCGAACTTGGCTCCTTAGTGGATCTCACCCTCCACCCGTTGCAGCGGCATGTATTGCTGCCATTGATATTCTTGAAAATGAACCCAAACATGTAGAAAATCTCTGGAAGAACCGTGCCTACTTCATTGGCGCTATGAGCGACTTGGGCTTCAACACGGGTATGAGTGAAACACCAATCATTCCTGTAATGATTGGAGAAAGTGATGCAGCTCAGAAGTTTAGCGTCCGTCTCTTCGAAGAGGGTGTATTTGCATTACCCATTGTATATCCTATGGTTGCCCGTGGCACAGCTCGAATCCGAGTAATGATGAATGCCGCACTCACAAAGGATGATTTAAACGGGGCCATTACCGCTTTTGATAAAGTAGGGAAAGAACTCAACATCATCTGATTCAAAATTGCCCTTAGGCGTTATTAAACCTCATTACCACAGCCTGCCCAAAAAACTGTCACTTGGCTTGATTCGATCACCACAAAAAATGCATAATCGAACCCTCTGGGGATCGAATGAATCGCTAGATGAAATTCATCGAGGATGTTTCACGGATTTTTGTCCTCTCTGGATTAGCAATATGGCTAATATGAGAACTTGCACGACTATGATTGTTCCACCGATTATAATCAAAGGGAGCAAAAACCCTAGCGAAGGCTCAGTCGTGGTGGGAGGGGGATAATCACCAAACTCATATCGGGTTAAAGTCATCATGATTTCATACTGAAATTCCGACCACTTCTCCGTATTAACTGGAGTTCCAGAAGCAATACACAACTTGAAAAAGCCCAAATGATCAGGATCGAAATGATACTGCTTTACAAAATTAATGGCATCCCAACCATAGTTCAAATATGTGTAATTCCCTGTGAAGATGTACATGTCAAGAAATGCCGAGGCAATATTGGCTAGGGCTCCGGAGTTCCTAATGGAATCACGGACAGATAGATCTTGTGTAACCTCAGAAACCAACCCGGAATTTGAATCCGTGTAGTGTCTAATAATAAAATCGGCAATCTCAATTGAATGATCTCGGAAAAGAATATCACCCGTATAGAAGTATCCAGTAATGAACGCCTTCATCATAATCGATTGAAACCAGAGGGATTTCCAACCTTGATAGATTGTTGTTTGGGGTGTGTAGCCATAACAATAACCCCCCTTGGTAATTCCCAATACTCATCGTAGGCGAAGTTTAGAGCATAATTCAATTCATCTAAAAAGCTCGTATTTCTGGGTTCAACGCTGGGTAGAGATCCCGCTGCTAGTGCAACAAGACCAGGAAGCATGCCATAGGGATAGTAGTAAAAATTTGGATTACCGAACTCATCAACTTCTATGTGATATCCTCCATAAGCCGCATTACGATGAAAATACGAAATGAAGGACATCAGCCAAACAGCAGTTTGATAATAGGTTCGGTTCCCAGTATGCTCGTACAAAAGAACGAGAGCACGGATGAAGAATGAGTTATCTATCGTGCGAGAATTACTAATAATTGCACTGGACCAGTCCTCAGCCATTCTTGGATTATAGGTATGATTCAGATTACGCATATTGGACTCTATAGTATAGAATGTGTCAATAGCATGGCTCAACACTTCGGGATCCCGAGTAATGTTGTAAAAATCTAAGGTTCCAATGATGATTTTCGATTCTGTTTTTAGACGTTTAGCCCTTGTTGTGGGTGTGCCGAAACGATCATGCTCATTGAAGTGTCCTCCATAAGTGAAATCGACACAGCTTGTATTCATAAACCAATAGGCAGATACCAGACGGTCAGTAATGACTTGGGCTTGCAACATAGTATCAATGTTATATACCGTAGGAGAAATCATCAGCAGTATTAAGACGCTGACAACACTGCAAATCCCTAACCGAGTGTTTGAGCCCATTCCATCCAACTCAAGATTCCTGTTAGAGAAATCTCCATCGAGTTTTTCATCAATCAAATCTTAAATTTCTTCCTTTATTGGCAAGGCTTGGTTGACTCTAACCAATTCATTTAGAATTCAATTTGCTCAAGAAGATTAAAAACGGAAGTTCACATCAAGGCTAGGATAGAAAGCTTTCAACACCCTTTGATAACAGTCTATGGTGGAATGAAACGTGACAGATTTTCGAAAATACCATATCCAACGGGGGCATGTACTCCGCGTTCCCGAAGACATGGTAAATGATTTTGGTGATGGCGATTGCTACCTAATCGATACAGGTCCCATCATCTATCTCTGGTGTGGAAGTCGAGCCACAGTTGATGAACGCTTCATCGGCGCGGTAACCTCCGTATGGCGGGATCAAGATCGTAAAGGCGTAGCACGTCTTGTCACCGTTGAAGCCCGAAGTGAACCTCCAGCCTTCCTTGACCTTTTTGGTGGTCGTATCAATATCAACGACCAGGATACCGAGGGGATCTTGAAGAAGGTGATTCTCGAAAAACACGAGTTCAAACTCTTTCGGCTCAACATCGTGGGTGGAGTACACCTCTTCGTTGATGTGCCTCGCAGTAAGGAGAGCCTGAAATCTGATGATGTGTTTATCCTTGACACCTTTGATAAGATCTACATTTGGCGTGGTGGTTCTTCAACGGGACGTGAAAAATTCCATGCGATGTTAATTGCTCGACGATATGACTATGAACGTGCGGGTGCTCAGGATATTGTGTTAGTTGAAGAGGGTGAAGAAACCAAAGAGTTTCTTGACTCCCTCAAATGAGGTCTTATTGGTTATTTCACTATCCAAGAGCAATACAAATTAAACCGAAACAGTATCTTATATACAATGATTTGTTCAAATATTCAATGAAATTGGTTAAATTCTGGTTCTATTAAATTATATGTGTCACATTAAAAGAGTTAGTATGATAAAATTCGCGTCGTAATGGTCGCATAGATTACTAAAAGATATAAGTTATTAATTTGATAAAAATGCGTACGTGATTAGTAATAGGGTAGTTATGAAAAGACTATAATAATATAAATATAAAAAATAATATAAAAAGTTCATATAATATAAAATCAGATAGGATAACGTTACTAATTACAATGATTTGAACGATTCTTCGAAGTTTTTGGCTAATACTAAATTTGAACATTTAGGGTATTACATATGGATTTTTATGTAACCATTTTCTACTTTTCCAATCAGAAAACACAATACGGATGTTAACTAATGGCCAATCCCAATGATCAACTTGAGAGTTTCGTTGCTGATGTCCTCTTACCACGGATTGACGAGGTAATGGATGCTGCAACCAATGGGGTAGATGCCCAACAACTCCGTAACCTGTTCAACTACAACATCCGTGACGCAATGAAATTCTTCTACGATCGCTGGACTCCCGTTTACTTGGAGCTCCACGGACAGAAAAAAACAGCACATGCAAGCAAAACATTGGATGAACTAAATCAGGAAGTAATCCAAGCCTCACCTGCCGAATTACAACAGATCCTAGTCAAAGCCCTGTGGTTTTTATTGTCAATCAGTTTGGAAGACATGGATACCGTTCCAGTCTTTCCAGATGAATTGACTTTTTCTGAATTAGAATCTGCAATCAAAAGCGCCACTCACCGGATCACCCAATAGCGTTTACTTTTTAACTAATTTTATCGGTACCAAACTACCAATACACTTTTGTTAAACGTCATACGTCTTTTGCTGGTTAAGTCGGAGTCGATAATACATGACCTTTCTAATTTCCGAGGACTGGGAAGAGCCCCAAATGAAGCAGATCCTCACTCCATTGCAAGGATATCCCGGAGAGGTGAATGTCGTCAACTTGGCCTTTTGTCTCGCAGAATATTCAAAGGCAAATGTGGTCCTCTTTCACTGTGAAGAGAAAGCGTCCAAAGTGCAAGATGAATGGATTGATCGTCTGCAAAAGCATGCAAGATCTCTTTCCAAACAGCTTGGGGTTCCATTTACATATGAGCGAGTGAAACGGCGACGAGCATCCGTTGCGATTCTCAAGAATGAAAAAGAAAACGGATGCGATTTGATAATCATGGGTGTCGCTCAACGACCTAAGCATCGGCATTTGCTGGGGGCAACTACACGTCGTGTTGCACGGAAAAGTAAGGCTCCTGTTTTAGTGGTGGCTTCATGGGTTGAAAACATGGAAAAGCTCTCTAAGCCAGTTCTTCGGAAGATTCTTCTTCCAATTCGGGACACGAAAAAGGATATTGCGGCGCTTCGGGTTGCGGCCGCATTGAAGAAAAGTTCAGTGGCAAAGGATGCAGAGTTAATTGCATTGAATCTAACTAGACTACCCTTTGTGACAAGTCAAAAGGCAATAGACACACCGGAAGTGAAGCTTGGAAAGGAATTGTTCATGGATGATCTTAGTATTTTCACTGAACAAACCGGACTTGAAGTCATTCCTAAGCATGTTGCTGTCCCAAAGGTGGGTGATGCAGCACTTGATATTGCAGAAAAAGAGAACGTGGACCTCATTATCTTGGGTAGTCACCGAAAACCCGGCCGGTTAAGAGATGGACGGTTTAGGGGGATTCTGGGTAGTGTTTCTCATCAGATTGCCATGGAATCCCAAACGGCAGTAGTCATAACCTTTACCTAATCCATTGTTTGCTTGTAAGTTTTTATGAACTCCTCGATTTCATAAGCAGTGGGTAAGCCGGCACGAGCACCAGGTTGGGTAATCTGCATCGCTGCTGCTGCGGTTGCTCTCTCAGCCGTTTTTTCGATGGGATAGTGTTGGTTAAAAAAGTGAATGAACCCTGCCCCATACGCATCACCTGCTCCGGTGGTATCAACGGATGTAACGTTGAAAGCTGGTGTCTGAAAAGCGGTGTCTGCTGTTGCTGTAATTGAACCTTTTGCACCTAATGTAACGTTTAGCACTTCGAGGTTTCCTCCAAGTTCCTTTTGGACCTTCTGGGGTGTTGGTTCCTCATTGAAGATACGCTCGAAGACAAGTTTGTTCATGAAGACGATGGAAAAACTGCAAATCATCGCCCGCACTTCCTCGAGATATGGGGTGATCAATTCCTCACCTACATCAATGGATGAACGTGTACCAACCTTGGCAGAGGTTGTAGCGAGTTTTTTCGCTATAGGGATTGGAACACTTGCAGCATGGGCGATTTCGATATCTTCCAGAAGTGTTGGTGTGATGTCTTTTGGTGATAGTTTGGTGTTTGCTCCTCGGAATCGAAGTTTCATCGTCTGCCCATTCCCACCCACCAAAATAATGACAAAACCAGTTGATAGAGTGTCTTCAATAATGACCCTAGATGTATCCACTTTTTCTTCCTTTAAGGATCGAAGCGCTTCAGTTCCCTCAGCATCATTGCCAACATGAGCAAATATTGTGGCATCAGATCCGAGTCGAGCAAGACTTACAGCAAAATTACTTGCTGCACCACCAGGGTGAATATCCAACTGCTGGATATTGAGTTTCTCATCTGGTTCGGGAAGACGGGGAAGTGTGCAAATCCAATCTAGGTTAATATTTCCTATTGCTAAAATCATGGGCTAGCCCTATGTCCAAGACTCATATCTTCGGGGGTAATATGTGTTTACCCTTTGTATGATTCCTTCGAGTCATCTTCACGGTGATAAATATCGAATGCTTCCACTGAGTACTTGTTGAACATATCATCTTCAATTGAGAGTCGTTCTTTGATAGTGGGAATTAGCTTAGTATCTATTTCATAGCCAACACTGTTACGATGAGTGTTTATTGCGACCTTCATTGTGGTTCCCGAACCCAGAAAGGGATCAAGAACTGTATCACCAATTATTGAAAACATTCGAATGAGTCGATACGCAATTTCTTCTGGAAAAGCGGCCACTCGACGAGATAGATAATGATTCTCTTGGCGAGCACCCGGAAGCTGCCAAATCTGAGTAAACCAGGCGTTGCGTTCATCTAGCTTGTAGTGGCTTGCGTACCGATACAAATCCTTTGGAGGAAAGCGTCGTGGACGACCTTTCCGGAAAATTAGAATGAATTCACAATCTTGGGTAATATATGCATTAGGGGGGAGTAGACCAGATCCAAGGAATGCATTTGGTCGTGTCGTAGGTTTCTTCCACAGAATATATGGAAGGCTTGTAAATCCTAGAGCTTCGCACTCTTGGGTAACCTTAACGTGATTAGAATACAATTGAAATTTTCCATCAATTTTGCGTAGGGCATCTCCAATATTGATGCAGGCAATACCGCCATCGACTAATACCCGATAGCATTCTTTCCAAACTTGAGCGAGATAGGCGTGCATTGTGTTAAAATTGGGGCATCCCATTTCTTCGAAGAGCTCGTTCCATATGTCAATCATGGGGTAGGGTGGTGAAGTCACAACAAGATGGACGGAAGTATCAGCGATTTCGGGCATGTCCCGGCTGTCACCTATAACCAGATGATGTTTGGTGTGCGGGATTTCCAAGGATTGATTCTTGAGAAGTTCTTCTAATTGTCTTTCAGGATATGATGTGGACTTTGCTTTCTTCTTAGCACGTAATGCCTTCTTATCTAGATCACTGTGCAAAGTCGCACCATCCACCCCACCCTTTAACGCTCTTTCACTCTTTATCCTTTGCTATCAAAAATGGTAAAGTCGGTTCACTCTATGGAAATTGCTAAGCGGGCTTTATCATCACTGGTGAGTTCAAGGATTCCCTTATTTTCCATTTCTTTCAAAACGCGGGTCGTGATTGCGGGGGGAGTTTTAGCAGTCCGTTTGAGATCTGCTACTGTAACTTCTTTCTTGTGAATCAATACTGCAAGAATATCGAGTTCAGGGGGTTCTAAGCCTTCAGTCAATAAGTAATTGGCCATGGGATTGTCTTTCTTCACTTGACCTGCCTGTTTCTTCGCTTTTGAAAAATCCTCTCTGTATTTGGTTACTTCTTGATCCTTCTCAGCATTACGGCGTCCAAGTTCACGTTGTTTTTCCTCTAATTGTCGCTGCTTCACGTCACTTTCTGCCTTGCGTTGGTTGACATCGTTTTCGACGATTTCAATACGACCTTGGGTTTCCATAAGTGTGGCATTATATGCTGCAATTTTTTGCTGATGTTCGTTAAGTTCGTTGAAGATACTAGCAATCTTAGCTTCCATCTCACTTCCTGTTTCTCGAAGTTGGGTCAATTGTTCCTGAAGGTGGTTAATCGTCTCTCGCTGTTCTTGCATTCGAGTTTCAGAGAGTTGAAATTCACGTTCAATACGGGTCAGGGTTTGTAAGCTCGTGGTAACTTCGTTAACTAGGACCGACATTTGAGAGTGAAACGCTTCACGTAAAGCCTTCATTTGTGCTTGGTTCTTTTCCATTCCTTGTTGGAGTTCTTTCATTTCAGCCATCAATATCATCCTCACGCATTTCACAAATCAATGGGTTTCAGCACTTTCACCTGTCCTGAACCACGATCAAACTTGACAATTTTGTGTTCGGTCATTTGCTCGAGAATTTCCCTGACTTTGAATCGACCTATGAACGTTGTTTTTTGGAGATGATCAATAGTCGCGGTTTCTTTTCCTTTCAGTTCAAGAGCCACTTTTGCTTCAGGCGAGGTTATGATTTTTTCTTGAACAAGATACCGAAGCGCTTTGTATTTTGCCTCCAATAATTCAGCTTCATTTAACGCCTCATTTGCTTTTGTTTCAAGGTCCTCTAATTGGTGAGTGTGTTTCTCATCAACCTTATTGAGTTGCTCCTCAACCTTAACCAGCGCTTTATCCTGTTCTCGAAGGGTCCGATCAAGGGTGCGAAGTTGATCTTCTAAGTCTTCAAGAGTTTTCTCCGCCGTTGTTACTTCTTCTTGTAATTTCCCACGTTCTGCTTTTGCCTCTGCTAATACCTGCCTTTGAGTGGAATCTGTTGTTTCAAGCTTCGACTTCTCCCGGGTTTCCGCTTCAAGCTCACCAGCCAAAGAGGAAGAATCATGAGATAATTCCTCTTCAGTTGCCTGTCGATCTTCCCACGATTCCTGTAAGTGAGCGGATAATTCAAGGAGACGGTCGATTTGATTCAAAAGTGAAGCCAATGCCTTTTGAGTTGTTGCTGCAAGTTCATCAATAATAGATTGATTCTTTTTCAAAGAAGCAGTAAGCGAAGAAATTCCAGTCATTTTCCATAACCAACTTGAATTATGCAGGATATTGGTGTGTTAAATTCCAAAAGGGTTTTGCTGCAACGTCTAAACGTAATGGAACTATTAAGGCGGCTTCAAAAGTGCTATTTTGGAATTACTTGGGTTTGATTCCATGGGTTTGTTCTAATTCACGGGAGAAGGCACGCAGTTCTTTTGTTAGGTCTTTCTGTAGTGCATTCGCTAATGAATCCGATTCTTGTTTTCGCGAAGACGAATGTTGATTTTGCTTCTTGATATCCGCAAGGCGTTCGAGATATTTACAGACTGCTAACAAATAACCAAGGACCACTTTTGCATCGGAATGACCTTGGATATCTTCGGCTTTTTCAAAATCTATCTTGCGAAGTTTCCGGTCAAACTCATCAACGTGATCATCGTAAATCTGGTCAAACTGATCTTTCAATCGCATGATCCCTTCTAAGTTCATCGTAATAATTGTGGTTACTAGCTTGCGTAACCAAGCAATGGCTTCAGGTAACTCTTCTGGAGTGTCAGAAACAATAACCCGTCGTCTGGACGGTTTTCTTTTTGGTTGTCTACTTTTAACAGTAGAACTCAAATAGCCACACACTCCGTCCCAAATCCAGGGTAAAACCTGAATCCCTTATTGGAACAGAATTATAATTGGCATCCAGGGGCTTAAATTATTCCGAAACCAGATGTAGTTACATCTCTGTTTTTCATGATTTCTTAATTTCAACTGGAAATTTGAATTGAAATATCAAATACAACAAACTGTAAAAGGAACCTCGAAACTTTATGGGATGTCTCGTAATTTGTCGTGGGAGCTAGAAAGTAATGCCATTAGTCGAAGTTGAAAAAAAGAAACAGGTGGTAACAGTCACAATAAACAATCCTCCCGCAAATGCCCTAACCCCGGAAGTCTTTCAAACACTTGAAATAGTATTTTCAGAACTTGATGAGGATGACACCAAGGTTGTAATTCTTACGGGAGCTGGTGATAGGTTCTTTGTTGGTGGTGCAGACATCAAACAGTTTGAGGGTCAAGATGCAGACAGGGCTGACCAGCTGACTAGAACGGGTCAGAATTTTACCTTATCTTTGGAAAGGACTTCAAAGCCAATTATTGTTGCTGTCAATGGATTTTGCTTGGGTGGAGGCATGGAAATTACCATGGCCTGTGATTTTGTTATCGCCTCGGAAACAGCGAAATTCGGGCAACCCGAAATCAAGCTAGGCGTCATTCCAGGATGGGGTGGTACCCAACGTATACAACGGTGGATGAACCCCCAATTAGCCCGTGAACTCATTTTTACCGGTGACATTGTACCAGCATCTCAAATGGGAGACTTTGTGTACAAAATCGTCCCACCAGATCAGCTAATCCCTACCGCAATGGCTCTTGCAGAACGAATCGCAAAGCGGGGCCTTGTTGCGTTAAAATATGCTAAACGGGCTCTGAAAGAAGCCACTCAGCGCACTCTTGAAGAAGGCTTGTTTATTGAAGCTCAGTACATGAGAAAACTCCTTGAAACTGAAGATGCCAAAGAAGGCGTTAGAGCTTTCTTAGAAAAGCGTGAACCCAAAGTTGTGGATAAATAGGAGGCAAGAGAATGTCAGACACACTAAAATTTGGAGTTGTTAGTACTCCTTCAGCTTGGGACCGAATCCTTGATACGGCGACATATATCGAAAAAATGGGATTCGATTCCTTTTGGATGCCCGATCATACGGTTGGATTTGGCATTCGACGGTGGGATGCCTTGGAAGCTTGGTCAGCGCTCTCAGCTGTAGCCACACAAACAAAGAATGTGAAATTAGGCACTTGTGTTGGTGATACCTATCGTCACCATCCGGCGGCGCTAGCACAGATGATTACTACTTGTGATCACATCTCAAATGGAAGAGCGATTGTAGGCGTCGGGTTAGGTGAAGCCATGAATCTCTTTCCTTTTGGAATTGATCTCAAAAAGCCTCTTGGACGCACACGTGAAGCCGTAAAAGTCATGCGGATGCTGTGGACAGAAGAGGTTGCCAATTATGACGGAAAGTACTACAAATTAGATAACGCATTTCTCCAACCACGACCAATTCAAGAACCAAACCCACCGGTATGGATTGCAGCAAATTCGCCCAAAACTATGAAGATGGCTGGAGAGTTGGGTGATGGTTGGGTTCCAGCAAGTATGTTTCCTGATGAATATGCAGAGAAATTACAGATTGTCCGAGATCACGCAAAGAAAGCTGGACGTGATCCGAATGTAATTGAACCTGCAGCCTTTGTGTTTACAGTTGTCGCTGATGAATACGAAACCGCTCGGAAAAATGTGGGACTCGGGGCAAAGATCTACTTCCTAACTCGTCCACGAATTCTTCGTCGATTAGGATATGATGACGTTACCGACGAGTTCGACATGACTTGGCATTTGGTTATGAACTTAGAGGTTACTGAAAAACTACTGGCGATGGCAAAAGAGATTCCTGATGACGTTCTCGACAAAGCCCCAGTTTTCTTTGGTACACCTGATGATGTAATCAAAGGGATCAAGGAATATCAGAAGGCGGGTGTCCGACATATGGTTGTCAACTTCTTTGTTCCCCCAAAGATGCTTAAGGACACCTTGAAGCTCTTTGCTACTGAGGTTATCCCAGAATTCCGGTGAACCCTTTAAAGCACCTGAAACTCATATGTTACTCGTTCTTCATCGATTTTGCACGGTACAAGTTGTAACGCCATTCCGATTTTCAACTGTTCCAATGACACATCTTTGGAAAATCGAGCAAAAACATATTGTCCACTGTTTAATTGTCCAAGTGCAAGAATATATGGGACGTCTTTTTGAAATCCCGTTGGAGCAAAGTTAACTTGAGTGAAGGTAACAAGTTTACCTTCACCCTGGATTTCAACCCATTCAATTTCCTCTCCAAGGCATGAGGTGCAATCACCACGTGGTGGGAAATAGACTTTCCCACATTTTTTACACTTTGTACCCATTAGCTGATTGTTTTTCAGGTATTCGGTAAACTCACCAATTTTTGCCTGCGAAACATAACTGACAAAACCAAACCGTTCAAATCCCATCCTATTCACCTCAAACCTCCATACTAGGCCTCCAGAATGGTCACATTCGTATACATCCCGATTCCACCAACATTGTGACCCAAAGCAATTTTTGCTCCATCCACTTGCATCTTTCCCCCTTCACCACGAAGTTGATGCACCAGAGTTCGAATCTGTGAACCACCAGTTGCACCTACGGGATGACCCTTTGATAGGAGGCCCCCATCAATATTCACAGGTATACGTCCCCCAAGGTGTGTTTCTTCATTACGTATCATTTTGGGGCTGTCTTCACGTTTACAGAATTCAAGATCCCCATAAGCAATGAGTTCGGCAATTGTGAAGCAGTCATGAACTTCTGCAACATCGATATCTGTGGGTTTGATGCTTGCCATGGCGTAGGCTTGTCGAGCTGCTTCCTTCGCACTTTCAAAACCTGTGAAAGGCGGGTTACGGCTAGCAAGAGACATAGCTGTTGAACCAAGGCCCAACCCTTTGATCCAAACGGGTTGTTCGGCAAACTTCTTCGCTTTTGCTTCATTGGCTACAATTAGGCATGATGCGCCATCTGAATTAGCACAGCAGTCGAGACTCTTCAAGGGGCTAGCGATTACTCGAGAGGACAGCACTTTCTCTAAAGTGAACTCCTTCTGAAACATAGCCTTTGGATTATACTGACTGTAATAGTGATTTTTCACCGAAACCTTCGCAAGATCTTCTTCAGTTGTACCATAAGCATCCATGTGTGCTCGAGCAAACATGGCATAATAGGCTGGCATGCTAGTGCCAAAGGGTGATTCAAACATAACATCTCCAGCACGGCCCATGACCTCTTGAATCGCTTCAGATGTCATATCTGTCATTTTCTGATAACCAATCACAGCAACAACATCATGAAGACCCGACTTGACAAACGACCACGCAGTGCGAAGAGCAACAGTACTTGATGCACAAGCGGCCTCAGTGAGAAAAGTCGGTTGGGGATTTAATTCTAAATATCCGGCAATTACCGCAGCAGGTGACCTCTGCTTGTCATAACCAGATGAAGAAGCAACCAAAGACGCATCGATCTCATCTCTCTCTAAATTCTTGGTGTCCTCGATGGCTTCGTGAAATGCTTCAAACGTCAAATCACGGATAGACGAGTCTGGGCGTTTTCCAAAACTACTTTGACCCACACCAATAATGGCGACACGGTTTGTCACAATCGACCACCTTTTCCACGAATACAGGCATCAACTGTAAAAAGTGTTTCACTGTTATTGAAACCTAAGTAAAAACAAATATGAACAAAGACCGAACGATAAGACTGTAAGGACTCCCAGGAGTGTCAAGCTATGAGTGAAATTATCTGGCGTTCTTCGGGTGACTATCAAACCAACAGCAACATACGCCACTTCATGAATAAACACAATATCAACACTTACGATGAACTAATTAGTCGTAGCACTGAAGATATTGAATGGTTTTGGGACGCTGCACTCAAAGACATTGGCGTTGAATGGTATCAACCCTATTCACAGGTGTTAGATGACTCAAAAGGAATTGAATGGACCAAATGGTTTGTGGGTGGCAAACTCAATATCGTTCACAACATCCTTGATCGCCATGTACAATCAACTCGAGCAAACAAAACAGCACTCATCTGGGTCAGCGAAACCGGCGAAGATCGAATTCTAACTTATGCACAACTCAATGAAGGCGTATGTAAACTCGCAAATGCCCTACAGGAATTAGGGATTGGGAAGGGTGATCCCTGTGCAATCTATATGCCAATGGTTCCCGAAACCGTCATGGCCTTGCTAGCTAGCTATAAAATTGGCGCTATCGGTGTCCCAATTTTTTCAGGATTTAGTCCAGATGCAGTGAAAATGCGAATCCAAGATGTCGGAGCGAAAATTCTCTTCACAGCAGATGGCTCTATTCGGCGTGGAAAACAAATCCCACTCAAGAAAAATGCAGACGCAAGCGTTGATGGTGTGAAATCAATCAAACATTTGATTCTGTTCAAACGGCTAGGTCTTAAAATCCCCTGGAATAAGGGTGTGGATCTATGGTGGCATGATGTCGTTGATGGAATGGATCTTTCTGCGCCTACCTCTCAGATGGAATCGGAAGATCCTGCAATGGTATTATACAGCTCGGGGACAACTGGGAAACCAAAAGGCACGGTTCATTCTCATGCTGGGGCTTTAGCACAGGCAGCAAAAGAAGTCGCATACTATTGTGATGTCAAAGAAACTGACACTTTGTTTTGGCTGAGTGACCTCGGCTGGATGATGGGCCCATGGCAAATCGTCGGAGCACAACATCAAGGCGCGGCTCATCTTATCTATGAAGGTGCAATCGATTTTCCTCAACCCGACCAGCTATGGAAAACCATAGATAAGTACAAAGTAACAGCATTCGGTATTTCACCAACAGCTATTCGCTATCTCATTCGATTAGGTGATGAATGGGTCAACAAACATAAGATGAGCACTCTCCGCATTTTGGGATCGACTGGCGAACCGTGGGATGATACCAGCTGGTTGTGGTATTTCAACACGGTCGGGAAAGGCAAACTCCCAATTATCAACCTGTCTGGAGGAACTGAGATTTTTGGTTGTTTCTTAAGCCCCATGCCAATCAATGATCTCAAACCCCGAACCCTGCGCGGTCCCGGGTTGGGAATGGACATAGATTGCATTGATGACACTGGAAAGAGTATTCGCGGAGATATTGGTACACTCATTTGCCGCAAGCCGGCTCCTTCCATGACACGAGGCTTTTGGAATGCACCCGAACGTTATATCGAAACCTATTGGTCAACATTTCCTGGAATATGGTGGCATGGAGATCTGGCTCAAGTTGATGAAGATGGATTCTGGTTTCTTCTGGGTCGGGCAGATGATGTCATCAAGGTATCTAGCCAACGAGTTGGTCCCTCTGAAATAGAAACAGCACTAATTAGTCATAAAGCGGTTTCCGAGGTCGCTGCCATAGGGGTTCCCCATGAAATCAAAGGGGCTGGAATCATCGCCTATGTTGTACTCAAATCTGGATTTGATATCAGCGAGGACCTTCGAGAAGAATTGAGACAATATGTCGGAAAAACCATGGGCAAACCCTTCCTCCCTGAAGAGGTCCGATTTGTCTCTGCATTACCCAAAACCCGATCCGGCAAAATCGTCCGGCGATTAATTAAACGTGTATATCTTGGTCACGAAGTCGGGGATTTGTCTTCTGTTGAAAATCCCGAAGCCTTTGATTCCATTCGTGATTCAAAATAACATCAAGATGAAGTAGCCTTTTGAATGCACTTAAAAGAATGCACGGTGCAAAGATGATGAATCGCACATTTCTGTTTGAATGGTGAATTAGAATGAGACCTGTATCTGTTGTTGGAGTTGGGCTCACCCAATGGGGTAAACGCAATGACGTTTCCTTGGGTGAACTTATTGTAGAATCAGCAGAACATGCCTTCAAAGACACAAAGGGATTAGAACCCAAAGATATTGAAGCATTGTATCTTGCCAATGCCCAGTCAGAACGGTTCACGGAACAAGCTCATCCAGCAAACCTTGTTGCTGAATTTCTGGGTATGTCTCCTAAGGTGGCTTCCCGAATTGAAATGGCCTGTGCAAGCGGAGGCGCCGCCATTCGCAATGCCTTCTTTGCTATCACATCAGGACAAGCAGACTCTGCTCTAGTTATCGGCGTTGAAAAAATGTGCAATGTGCCTTCCCCTGAAGCTATGCGCAATCTATGCTTAGTCGAAGACCTGACCTGGGAAAGTTTTCATGGAATGATCCCTCCCTCAGGATTTGCTCTCATTGCATCACGATATATGCATGAGTATGGCGTGACCCAAGAACAACTCGCTAAGATTGCCGTGAAAAATCATAAGAATGGCAGTAAAAATCCCATTGCCCAATTTCGAAAAGAAATCACCATTGAAACCGTTCTTGAATCACCGATGATTGCTCACCCTCTGAATCTCTTCGACTGCAGTCCAATTTCAGATGGATCCGCCGCTGCAATTCTTGTCCCCGCTAAAGAGGCTAGAAAATACAACGACACTCCAGTTGATGTGATCGGTTCAGGACAGTTCATGGAACCTTCCTTCAATTGCTCGAATATGCAGAGTCTAACGACTTGGCGAGCATTAGTAAATGCTGCGAACAATGCCTATTCCATGGCAAAACTCAAACCTAAAGATATGGATCTCGCTGAAACCCACGATTGCTTCACCATCGCTGAGCTCATCGAATATGAAGACCTTGGATTTTGTAAAAAGGGTGAAGGGCCAAAACTCGTTGATAGTGGGGATACAGAAATCGGAGGTCGAATCCCTGTCAATCCTTCCGGAGGTCTCAAATCGAAAGGACATCCAGTTGGTGCCACCGGTGTTGCCCAAATCGCTGAAGTCACAGAACAACTTCGAGGTGAAGGCGGACCTCGCCAAGTCGATGGTGCAACAACAGGTATCACACAGAACCTAAGTGGCTTCGCCACACATCACGTTGTCCATATTCTACGGAGGCAGAACTAAGATGACTGAACAACCCACGGATCTGCCCTACACTCTTGTCTATCCACAAACTCAAATCAAACAATTCTGGGACAACCTCGCACAAAACAAATTCACAACAACCAAATGTCCCAAATGCGGAGTACTATGGCCACCAAAATCAACCTGTCCAAACTGCGGTGACAAAGCCGCAGAATGGATTGACCTGAAAGGTACAGGTGAAATCTACGCAAAAACCCTTGTCGGTGCTGCTCCTCCTGCATACAAGGAATTGTTACCCTATATCCTCGCCGTTGGGAAACTCGATGAAGGAATATTAGTCGTTGCTCGGGTTGAAAAAGCGAAATACGAAGATCTCAAAATTGGCACGCCAATTAAAATTGAAATCAAGAAATCATTTGGCCTTGATTCCTACGTGTTCATTCCTGCCTGATTTGCTTCATTTTGCAACTATTCTAGAAGGTGTTATTGTACACTCTTTGGACCTATCATTACAGATCTAACGATTTGCCAACTGGTTTCGTATGCTTTCGAGTTGATTTCTTACTTCGTCACCAAGCATTTTGATTAGTTTATCGATTTTCTCACAAGAATAATCGGCGCAGTGGGCGCAAGTTACGGCCTCATGTTCAATAGCACAACTTCGGACTTCACATTTTGAACACCAATTAAAGATAGGAGGTTTCGTTGATTTGCATCCAGTGCAATCTATGTCTTCAACAGAAACAGGGTGATCCGGTGTTGACCATTTTTTCGCCGTTTCTTTCCTTAGTGCTTCATCATCGGTTTGATAGGCAATATAGGCAGGGCATTCAATGCAGTTAAGACTACAATAAGCGATCATTGGATCAGTCATAGAATTGCCTTTCAAGTTATACCTTATAACTTATGGCAGGGAGCAACGAAAAAGTGTCGGAAGCCTTTCCATTCATAATTCACATCGTTCACCAAGCGGTGTCATCAAATTTTTTTGGTGTCCATCGAAAATTGTGGTATCAAGTAGAAACTTCAAATAAGAGAATCCGGTATTAACCCACTTACTTTGGTGGTTAAGTTGGCAAAACCCAAATACAAGGAAATTCTTTACGAGAAGAAAGACTGGGTCGCCACCCTCACAATCAACCGTCCAGAAAAATTCAATGCATATACTCTTCTGACGCTTGACGAAATGTGTGACGCCCTTCATACCGCTTCGTGGGATGATGAGGTTGGAGTCATTGTCCTAACCGGTGCAGGCAAAAAAGCATTCTGCACTGGAGGTGACGTCAAAGAGTATGCAACAAAGTATACTAAGAAACCTCGAGACTTCTGGAAATGGTGCGAAATTTTTGAACGTGCCCTACATTTGTTACGGCATTGTGGAAAGCCAGTGATAGCAAGGCTGAATGGTATTGTTGCTGGTGGAGGAAATGAAGTCCAAATGGCATGCGACCTAGCGATAGCTGCAGACCACGTGGAAATATTACAGGTCGGAACACGTGTCGGTAGTGTCGCCGCAGGCGGCGCCACTCAATGGTTACCAATCATTATAGGTGACCGGCGAGCTCGGGAAATGCTCTTCACTTGCGATCGAATTAGTGCCGAAAAAGCCAAGGATTGGGGACTCGTCAACGAAGTTGTCCCCTATGACAAGCTCGATGACACCATCGCAGAATGGTCCAAGAAAATCCTCGAAAAATTCCCCGAATGTCTTCGCTTTACCAAAGCTCAGGTGAACTTCTGGAAGGATCTTGTCTGGTCTTTAACTTGGCCAAGCGTACGAGACTGGCTTAGTGTCCACTTCAGTTCCCAAGAACCCCATGAAGGTATGTGGGCTTTCGTCGAGAAACGACCTCCAGCATATATACGCCTTCGACAGGAAGCCGCTGATGGCAAATCACCTGAATTCAAATGGGGACCTTGGGAAAAGAACTGCCCCAGCTGTGGCACAAAATACTTACCTAGTGAGTTTACTCACTGCGGAAAATGTGGCGCAAAGCTAGACAAGTAATCCGGTTCCACTTCTCAAATATCCCTTAATATCTCCTCGTTGCGAGGTTTTGAACCGATTACGGGTTCATGATAGTGTTGGGGTTTATTTGTTCCAGTCGTAGAATCCTTGCTTTGTCTTTCTCCCCAATTTGCCTTCCTTAACCATCTTTCCAAGTAGTGGAGCTGCAGCGTATTTGTGTTCGTCCATCTCTTTCTGAAACACCTTAGTGATTGACAGAGTGGTGTCTAATCCAACATAATCCAAGAGTGTAATTGGTCCCATTGGCCAGTTTAGACCTAGCTTGATGGCCTTGTCAATATCTTCTGGTTCAGCAACATCTTCTTGGAGCAACCAGATGGCTTCGTTAAGTGCAGGAACTAGAACGCGGTTGACGATAAAACCGGGTGAATCTTTCTTGCAAAGCACGGTTTCCTTACCCATTTTCTGTGACACTAGTTCAACGATTTTGACTGTCTCATCCGAAGTGTTCTCTCCCCGAATAATTTCGACCAGTTTCATAATTTGAACGGGATTGAAGAAGTGCATACCCACGACTTTATCTGGGCGTTTTGTAGCTGAGGCTATGCGACTAATACTGATAGAGGATGTATTCGATGAAAGAATGGCATGTGATGGAGCGAGTTCATCCATCTCGGCGAAAATCTTCTTTTTGAGATCTAAGTTTTCAGGAACAGCTTCGATGACAAAATCCGTGTCACTCATTGCCTTTTTCATGTCGAGGGTAGGGTGGATGCGTTTGAGCACTGCATCTGCATCGGTTTGAGCGAGTTTCTCTTTTTCAACAAGCTTGCCAAGGCTCCATTTAATTCGACCCATGCCTGTGTCAATGAATTCTTGTTTGATATCTTTCAGGTACACTTCATATCCAGCGACCTGGGCTAGAACTTGTGTTATGCCGTGACCCATGAGTCCAGCACCAATGACTGAGACTTTTTTGACTTCCAAAAGCGTCACCTCGCAGAGGCTATGCAAGATGTTACTAAAAAACCTGTTATTCATCAAAAATCCGAGTCGCTTCCAAGTGTATTTTTATGAGTACTATGTTATCTGTGGTTATTGAGTGGATTCTTGTGCGCCTGGTGATTATTGGAAGTGGAGCTGCTGGATTAAGTGCAGTACAAACGATAATAGAACATGAGAACTCCGTTGATGTCGTTTTAATTACAAAGGATACGCGATTCTACGCTTTGTTCTCTCTTCCATCCTTTGTCGCTGGAGAAATTGATGACAAATACCTCGACCGATTTGACCTCCAGTATTTCGAAGACGCTGGAATCAAAATGAAACTGGACACTTCTGTTACAGCTGTGAATCCTAAATCCAACTCAGTCCACCTCGAATCCGGAAAAGAAGTTCCGTACGATAAGCTTCTCATCGCCACTGGGGCATCTGCAATCAAACCTCCCATCGAAGGCCTTGACAAAGAAGGCGTAGTAACCCTGGTAAATTTAGGAGACAGCCAAGCCATCCTAACACGAGCAAAACGAAAGATAAAACATGCAGTTGTTATTGGCGGAGGGTTTGTTGGTATTGAAAGCGCCACCGCACTCCATAGACTTGGTGCCCAAGTTGCAATCATTGAACAAGAAAATCATCTTCTCCCCCGAATGCTAGATGAAGACACAGCAGAAATCGTGAACCAACTCTTACAAGAACAGGACATAGAAATTCATACTTCAGCAAGCGTAAACAAACTTCTTGGTGAGAAGCATGTCGAAGGTGTGCAAGTTGGTCGAAAGCAAATTAAATGTGATCTGGTCGTCGTAGCCGTGGGAGTTCGTCCAAATCTCGACATCATCAAAGGCACTCAAATCAAAACAAATGAAGGAATTCTTGTCAACGAATACATGCAAACCAGTGTTGCAAACGTATACGCCGCAGGCGATGTTGCTGAAGCACTAGATCGTGCAACGAATGAACTAAAGATCAATGCAATATGGCCAAACGCCATTTCTCAAGGTCGAATCGCCGCACAAAATATGCTGGGTCAACAGATTTCATATCAAGGGTCTGATGCCATCAATCTGATTAACATCTTTGAGACACCAGTACTCAGCATCGGTCAGACTTTGAAAGAGATAGGAGAGTGTGAAGTTATCCGTATACACCGAAACAAGGTTTACAGGAAACTTCTCCTTTGTGATGGAAAAGTCATGGGATACCAGACAATTGGAGATCTTCGAAACGCCGGATTTATCCTACATGCTCATCGAATGGGCACTGACGTAACCGATGTTCTCAATTCTTTGAAAAAAGATAATCTCATTGGTCAACACTATTGGCGTTCAGAGGAGAAACGAACATAAACCTTGTAATGCTCCATGGATAACGGTCTTTCATTCTGCATCAACAACTAGAAAATGAATTTTCCCTGCATATCAGAGCTTCTAAAATAGATACAGGTATATGAGACATCCCAAGGATATCCAGAATGTGATGGTTACCAACCAACCCATTTTTCTATTTATTCTGAAGGACACACCAATCATAGTGAAGGAGGCTATGTAAAGAACAATTATGTAGACGATGTGAAGTGTCAGTATTTCTCGGAATGGAATTCGGAGAATATAATCCCAAATCAATTCTAGAATGAGATAGAAAAGAATAAGGCTAAGAGAAATGATTACCGGTTTCTCCGGCTTCTCCTTCACATATCCTATTAAAACGACCGTGTAGGGAACTATTAAACACATCACAAGAATTCCCAACAACCACCGGAGTTCCACGTTACCAAATTTAGTTGCCAGAAAAATTCCGCTCACACAAATGAAGAATAATACAGAAGCAACAACGAATATGATATTCATTACCCTACTCAATTCTCTCCATGTAGTAGTTTTTGGCTCCATCTTTCTCCACTCGATTTCATTACTATCTTACTGTGAATCTTTAGAAAAAGCTGATGTTGCTCTTGAATACTTACTCTTTTTAGGGATTGTGCCAGGTTTGCTGAGTTAGAGAATTAACGGTTGTTTTTTTTCTGGAATCTTAGGTATTGCTATACATTTGAATATAACTTCATAAACTCCCGAATACCCCCAATCTGTGGAAGAGAAGTTAAGAAAAAGAGTCAGGTTCTCTCAGGCGATCCTATAGTAATTTTATCGTATACCACGTAGAAGGCAAAAAATACCACCCAAATAATCCCCATTATTATCGCTAGAAGGAAAAATCCCCAAATAAGGAATAGCAATGGAATGAGAAACCCAAAGAGTAAGATTGCCAGAATAAAGAACCCTTTCAAGAAATGTGTTTGCCAACTTATAGGTGGTTTCCATTTTACCCATCGAAACCCCCATAATCTAAAGAGTAAACCATATAATAAAAACAAGTAGAACAGGATTGCGACGAAGAATAATGCGATCTGACCCCAGAGGCTAGAGAGAAAACTGTATGGAAGGAGGGTGAGTAATAGCGTGAACACAGTGAGGATGAACCCAGTAAGGAGTGCACAGTATGCCATCACATTTGATAGATGTCTTTGATAGTCTGAAATGTCCCTAGGTGTAGGCAAAGCTCTCACCAAACAAAATTACTTAATTATTCCCGGCTGTTCTTTATTAAATCAATTGGGCTAGTAGAAAGAGAACTAGTGGGTTGGGTCCGAATTGGAATAATCAGGAAGCATAGAAACTATGTCTACATCGTTTCATGATACACACAAACCTGTCATAATAAGGGCTTCTGGAATTATTTCTCTATGATAAGGACTCGGGCTAGCTGTTCTTTTCGTCGTTGCATTGCTTCTTGGGTTTCTTCTGCATATTCGATGGCTTTTGTGGAACAGTATTTGACACATTGTGGGTCACCCCCACAAAGGTCACAATGGATCAGTTCCTTACCATGAGTTGTAATTGCGGAGAAGGGACAGACCACTGCACATAACCGGCAACCAATACACCGGTCATCGTCGCGTGTCACAACGCCTTCATCCTTTGTAATGGCGTTTTGTGGACAAGCTGAAACACAGGGCGCATCCTGACATTGAAAGCAAACAACCGGAAATTCGAACCGTTCAAATTCATCTCGAACGACACTAATCGCAGCTTTACGTGGGTTGCATTCACCATATTTGGTCAATGAACAGGCAAGTGAACATAATCGACACCCAGTGCAACGCTCTGGGTAAACGAAGATGTACTTCATTCAATCGCCTCCAATTCGGTGATCCGTTTGTGTGTTACCATCCCTTGGTCGTTCCAGCCACGTAGTTGGTAGTATCGATTCAACATGGTTTGGAATTGTTGGCGATCTATATGATGGCCTTGGGCGGTTTTCAATGGGGCTGGGTCATCAAAATAGCGTTTAGGTAATGAATCATCTGCCCGGGTGAGTCCAAACCGCAGGTTGAGGATGCGTTCTGTGTCAATTATTCGCTGCCCAATTTCTTTTAGTTCTTGAACCTCGAAATCAAGGCCAACTGCTGCTTGTAAGAATTCGCGAACCTGTTCATATCCGATGAGGTGTGGGCTGTTGAAACCATGGCAGATGAATTTACAGATTCCCACTGCATCAATTACGGCGTACATGTTATCTGACCAAAAAACGGTTTTTTCCTTCCCCTCGTATGAAGTGGGATCCGGCGAGATTCCTGTACCATAGATTTTTTCCTTTACTTCTTGGGGCAGTCGCAGAAAGATTTCAAGGGTGGGTCGACTACGCAAATGATCTGCTCCTCTTGACGCAGTCGCTATCCCAAGTGCAAATGCTTTGATGTAACGAACATCATGTGGATCGCTTTGAGGTAAGTTCTTTACCGCAATGAGATAATCAGCAGATTTTGGTCCAAAGTACTGAACGGCTTGACTACTCTCAGCCAAGACGTCCCCAAGTCCCTCACGGCGGGCCGTCTTTTCGAGGAGGGATTTGGCAAGTTCAAAGTTTTCGAATTCTAGTTTCTCCCCATGGAATTTCGTTCTATCAACAATTCCTTTTTCGTAGAGCTCGAAAACCCAGGCAAGAATACTCCCTGCAGATGCCGTGTCTAATCCAAGACGGTTGCAGAGGTTATTCAACTCAATAACCTGTTTTGGGTCCGAGATACCTATGTTGGCTCCCAGTAATCCAATCGTCGTGTATTCAGGGCCTTCACCGTTCATGGTATTCCGATGTCGACAATGTACAATACAAGAAGCACAGGATACCATTTTCTCAGCATATTCTTCGAAATACTCTGCGTTTAATGAATCCGACCAGGCATTCAGCTGGCTGTTCTTCGTGCGAATCGCTCCTAATTCATTACTAACATCGTACAGATACGGAGAACCCAGTTTGCCCATGACTGAGATGACCTTCGAATTCATAACATAATCATTAACACGCCTAGTAAGCTCCAGAAGCTGTTCTGGATGAGCAACCTTCAACCCTCGAGTTCCATAAGCGACCAAGGCCTTCAGGTTCTTCGATCCCATGACCGCACCAAGCCCACCCCGTCCTCCGGCATTTTTTACACCGTTTCGAATGTTCGCAAATCGGACGAGTTTTTCACCCGCTTCTCCAGTGACAGCAGCCTGAACATCCCCCAAATCCTTCCGCAACTCAGTTTGAACATCATACGTATCGAGACCCCAATAAGCCGACGCATCTCGAATCTCCACAGAGCCATCCTGAAGGAAAATGTAACTCGGCTTCTTCGCTTTACCAAGAATGATGACCCGGTCAAAACCAGCATAACGCATCTCCGGAGCAAAATAGCCTCCACAATTAGTGTCACCCAAAAAACCAGATTCAGGGGATTTCGCTGTAACATTGAACCGCGACGCGTTCGGGATCAGGAACCCGGTCAGCAAACCAGAACCAAAAATCAGCACATTTTCCGGGGAGAGCGGATCCACATCTTTCCTGAGCAATTTATTCAGATAATAGACGTTCGTCCCTCGACCACCCAAGTAACTTCGAATAATGCTTGCTGAAGTCTCCCCTATTTTCACTGAACCTTTACTAAGATTAACAATCGCATATTGGTTTGCTGTCATTTTGAGTTCTTCCGGGGGTTTGTTATCCACCGCCAACTGCCATCACTAGCGTTAATGTCGTAGAATGCTGAATCGGGATATCATTAAGATTTTCCTGAAGAACAGGTTGGTTGTCAACAAAAATGTTGAGATACTTGTGGATCTCGCCAGACTTGTTGAACAGTTCTTGACCTAGCACTGGATGCACTCCAACTAACCGTGTAAGAACGGTCCCGATAGTATCGTTACCTTCTAGGTCTAGGTGTACTTTTTCGATTCCTGTTGTAATCTTCAATACACCAACCAAACGAATAGTAACACCATAAGTCGCTTTTTTCATCGATTCTCTCCACAACCTCCATCAACAGAAATCAAAAATCTTTACTTTCCTCCAGTTCTCCCAGCTTCCTAAAGGATATAAGGTTCAAAGTCAGATATGCGCCTCGGTGCTCACAATGAAAGCCGCAGTGTTTTATGAAGCCGGAAAACCCCTCAAAATCGAAGATGTTCCGACACCAGAAGTTGGACCTGAAGACGTTCTGATTAAAGTGGCAGCATGTGGTGTGTGCAGAACCGACTTGCATTATCTGCATGGAACTCCCACTTTCAAAAAACCCCCGTTGATCCTTGGACATGAGGCTTCTGGTACAATTACTGAAATGGGTTCAGCTGTAGAAAATTGGGCCAAGGGAGATCGCGTTTTAATTCCTGCTGTTCTGACCTGTGGATATTGTGATAACTGTCGGTTGGGTCGCGAAAACGTATGTCAACGACAAGAAATGGTGGGAAACAACATTGATGGCGCCTACGCTGAATACATCCGTGTACCGGTTAAGGATGTATTACGAATTCCTGATTCATTACCATTGGAAGAAACGAGCATCGTAGCTGATGCAATTTCAACACCCTACCATGCAGTGAAGAACCGGGGAGAAGTTCGACCAGGAGATTTAGTAGCTGTGTTTGGATGTGGTGGTGTTGGTATCAATGTGGTTCAAATCGCTGCAGCAGCAGGTGGCATCGTTTATGCCATCGATATCGATGATACGAAACTGAAATTAGCGAAAAAACTCGGTGCAACCTTCACTATTAACTCAAAAGATGAAAACCCTGTCAAACAGATTCGGGCCATGACAAACAAGCGCGGTGTCGATATCTCCTTTGAAGCCATTGGAATTCCTGACGTTATGAGTCAAGCATTAGCCGTTGTGAAATGGGGTGGTCGGATGGTTGTAGTTGGCTATGCTGAATCCGATTGGACCGTTTCGGCTTCACGAATTATGTACCGAGAAGTAGAAATTCGTGGGTCTCTTGGCTGTCGTCCAGTTGACTATCCTCCACTACTGCGAATGGTGGAGCAAGGTATCATTCAGATTGAACCAATAATTGATAGTAAACGTCCGCTAGAAGAAATTAATGAGGCTTTCAAACTCCTTGAAGAAGGAAAGGTTCTGGGTCGGATTATCGTTATCCCCTAGGCCACCCACCCGAATCTATTTTCCTTTCCATTCTGGTTTCCGCTTTTCTAAGAACGCTTTGAGTCCCTCTGAAGCATCCTCTGTGTTCTTTAACGAATCTAGGTAAATTTCGGTGGATTTTTCGACTGCCTGCATGAAGTCAAGGTGCATACTCTCGTAAATAGCGCGTCGAACGTAGCTGAGCATAATCGGGCTGTGTTCTTTGAGTTTTGAAACTAATTCGTTAACGGTGGAATCTAGCTGGTCAGCAGGTACAGCATGGTTGATAAGCCCAATCTTCACAGCCTCTTCAGCCGAAATACTATCGCCAGTATAAAGCAGCTCAAAGGTTCGTTTTTGACCAATGAGATGATGCATTGCAGCTGCTGCAACTGTTGGCACTGCACCAACTTGGATTTCTGGTTGACCAAACTTTGCTGAATCTGCTGCAATGACCACATCACAAGCGAAGGCTAGCTCACATCCTCCACCCAATGCAGCTCCTTGAACCACGGCGATGACGGGTTTATCAACATCTATGAGTGTTTCAAAGACATTATTGAACGCCTTTAACGTCTTAGGTGCATGTTTCGGGAGGTGTTGTTCTACATCAACCCCAACTGAAAAGAAACGGTCGCCAGCTGTTTTTAAAAGAATGAGATTAGCATCAGAGTGGGTCTTCATCTCTTGAAATGCCTTTTGAAGCTCTGTAAGTGTTTGTTGATCAAGAATATTCAAGGGTGGTCGGTTCACCAAAATGGTTCCGACCCCATCAGAAATTTCAACCTTGATGTTTGAATATCCCGGAGTCATGATTTTTCTCCTTCCAAGTCCGTATTCGTTAATGCCTGCACTATACACAAGAAAGAGACTTAAGTCTATACTATCAATATTGATTAATCAGGTTGCCTGAGAACAATGCTGCTTGACGAATTAGAAGCAGATGGCTTAATTGTGAACTTCAACAAAGTTCCACAAACCAAACCCAAGCATCTGCCCAAAGAAGTTCTTATCTGGGATGAAACCCTCCGCGATGGCGAACAAACTCCTGGAACTAGTCTATTAATTGACGAAAAAATCCAAATCGCCAAGATAATGGATGAAATGGGTATTGCCATTATCAACGTCGGTTTTCCTGCAGTTTCAAAAGATGAACAAGAAGTCGTTCGACGAATTGCTGCTGAGGGTTTCAAACAAGCTAAGATATGTGCTCCAGCTCGCGCCATCAAATCGGACATTGATGTTGCCATCCAATCTGGAGCAGAAGAAGTCCCCATCTTCATTGCATTCAGCAATCTTCACCTGAAGTTCAAGCTAAAGAAAACCCCCGAAGAAGCTCTCGCCATCGTAACCGACTGTGTTGAATATGCAAAGAAGCATGGAGTCATTGTTGATTTCGTCACCGAAGACACTTCTCGCACTAGCATTGAGAACACCGTGAAGATTTTCAAAACAGCAATTGAAGCTGGTGCTGATCGAGTCGTAATTACAGATACCGTGGGCTTCTTGAGACCTGAATCAATGCGATATTTAGTCTCTCAAATCCGAGACCGTCTTCACGACGAGGTCAAAAAGAAAGTGCCCCTGTCGATTCATAATCACAATGACTTTGGATTAGCCACCGCCACTACACTAGCTGCAATCGAAGAAGGCGTCACGGTTCCCCACGTGTGTGTCGCGGGATTTGGAGAACGTGCAGGTAATGCACCTCTCGAAGAAGTAGTCATGGCACTAGAGTTCCTGTATGATGTTCGAACAGGGATCAAAACTGAAAGAATTCAAGAACTTGCTGATTTAGTGAGTCAATCTTTTGCCATCCTCCTTCCAGTACACAAAGCTATCACAGGAGAAAATGCCTTTTCACATGAAGCAGGCATCCATGTTCATGGCATCCTCTCCCATCGGCTAACATACGAACCCATCCCTGCTGAAACTGTAGGGCGTAAAACTGAATTCTACATGGGAAAACACACCGGAAGTCAAATCGTGAAAACAAAACTCGAACAAGAAAACATCGAGGCCACCGATGAACAAATCAAGCAAATTGTATTACAAGTGAAAGAGACGCACAAACTCAGAGATAAAGTTGAAATGCTTCGTCAATTACAAAGTGCTGCAGAACTTCTTCGAGAAACCCGTTTAGGTCTGAAAGAAGACGAATTCTGGAATATCGTAAACGCTGTTACGGGTAAAAAACCCAAGAAGTAACCCCACAAAAAATTGTCAGTTAGGCGGAAAAATTCTAGGAAAAAGGTGAATGAAATACCAACAAAAAGACAGAAGCACACCGACGCAGCCGTGAAACACGTTGCGAATTTAATGGCCGCTGCAGCAACAACCGCACCGAAATCCAAAGGCTTCGATGATCTTACCATTGAAATTGTCTCAGGAAAAACGATTAAGCAAATTGCTAAAGAAATCCAAAGAATGCGACATGAAGACCTTACCAACCAAACCTTCTGGTTTTTAGAACCCGACGCTGAAGCCGTAAAAGATAGTACTGCAATTTTCCTTGTTGGAATTCGAGCCAAACGCCCTCCGCTTGCCCTCGATTGTCATGCCTGTGGCTTCGAAACCTGCGCTGATTACGAAGAAGCCATTCGTCAAAACAAAACCACAGCACTTTGTGCTTTCAAAATTCTGGACCTAGGTATTGCTCTCTCCTCTGCAACAACTGTTGCTGCTCAACACTTCATTGATAATCGAATGATGTGGTCCGTCGGGATGGCGGCTCAAAGACTAGATCTAATACGAGGCGATTTGGTGCTCGGAATCCCTCTCGCCGCTAAGGGCAGCAATCCCTTCTTTGATCGTTATCTTCGATTTTTCTTACAACGCGCTCGTGACCAAGGAAAGAATCTTACGCAAGTTCTCCGAGAACAAGGTTTCAACCTCTAGAGGGAACGGTCCCAGGATTCATCCAGGTCAGAATCTGAAACCATTTGCCGTAGCATACGTGTTATTCTGCGTCCCATGACTGTAGCAACAATCACCCGTGCATCTTCCTCTGAATGTTTGACTAGCCCGTTTTTTTCTAGCAAGGAGACATGGTGGGTTACTACGGCTGGTGAATTTCCTCCAGTTTGAGGTTGTATTGATTTGAGATGTTGCCGTAATGATTTATTCGTACCGAAATCACGATCGGACAGGAATTCTAGTATTGCTACTCGAGATGGGTGGGTGATTGCTGAAAGCAAGTTTCGAATCCTATCGGTATGCCAATTGGTCATGTGATGAACTCCGTTTTTCTCTGTGCATAGATATCCAAATCTCTTTAATTAACATTGAATATTGAACCATCATTATAAAACAGTTTTGCAAAAACTCTTAAGGAATTTCATCCTCGTACTGCTCGAAGTAAACACTCCCTTCATAGTGTGTTTCAGGGAAGGAAGATCTCTATGTTTGATAAATTCAAAGAATGGTATGAAAACCGCCACGACTATGCTCAAGCTTGGAAAAAGCAAACCGGCGGAAAAGTTCTCGGCTACTTTTGCACTTATGTCCCTGAAGAACTCCTTATCGCTGCAGATATTCTTCCCCTTCGAATCCTTGGAAGCCACGAAGCACAGGACGTTACTGAACCTCACATCTTTGGGATGTTTTGTCCCTTTTGCCGTGACTGTCTCGCTCAAGGGTTGAAAGGTCGCTTCGATTATCTCAACGGCATCATGATTTCCCAATCGTGTCTCCATATCCGCCAAACCTACAATAGCTGGGTAAAACATATTCCACAAGAATTCAGCTATTACATGTATATGCCCCATGGAGTCCAAACCCCACATGCCTATCCCTATTTACGCGGCGAACTCGAAGTGTTCAAGAAGGCGTTGGAAAAATGGATTGGACGCTCCATCTCGGATAAAGACATAGATCGGGGCATTGAAGTGATGAACAAGAATCGCCAATTGATGAAACAAGTGTATGAGTTTCGGAAACAAGACAATCCTCCACTAACAGGGTTAGAGGCGATGTACATGGTTGTTTCGAGTCAAATGGTCGAGAAGGAGGAACATAATCAAGCACTTGAAGCCGTGCTCAAAGAACTTCCCAACCGGAAACTTGACAGAAATACCGGAACTCGGTTAATGATCATTGGGAGTGAAGATGATGACACAGAATTCGTTGAAATGGTGGAGTCATTGGATTCAACGCTAGTCGTTGATGAACATTGTACGGGCACCCGCTACTTCTGGAACGAAGTTGAACCCCAAAAAGATCGATTGGCGGCAATTGCTGCCCGGTATATCGATCGACCTCCTTGTCCCAGTAAAGATTGGCCAGAGCGAAAACGGTTCCCCCATATTTTACAACTGGCAAAAGATTACAACGTCGAGGGAGCCTTAGTTATCCAACAGAAATTCTGTGATCCACATGAATTGGACATGCCTGCTTTGAGGCAAATGCTTGAAGAGAATGGCATTCCCACTTATTTCTTAGAGTTTGATGTGACAGTCCCAATTGGGCAATTTAAAACCCGTGTTGAAGCGTTTCTGGAAACCTTTGCATTACCCGACCTGTTTTAGGTGATTAAAATGACTGAGATGAAGTATCAAACGAAACCTTTGGATATCTGGAATGAAGGGAAGGCGTTACGGCAGCAATATTATGAGAATTATGCTAAAGCCCATGAGAAGGGGGGAATCCGGTGGGCAGGCGGTGCTTGGGCTTATAGTGCGGTTCCTGCGGGTCTAGGTGACGATGTGTGGAGTCTAACCGGGGAGCCGTATGGGGCTTCAGTCGCGTTCAACAAGGAATTTGCAGCGAGATGCCAGGAAGCTATTGAAGCAAAAGGATTTGCCCGAGATTTATGTGCATATTTACGAAATTATCTTGGTTCAGTTGTGTTAGACGAATACGTGTTTGGTGGCAAGTTTCCCAAACCAGATTTCATGTGGACAACTCACATTTGTTGTAGTCATGCGAAATGGTACCAAATCGCTAGCGACTTGGAAGGTGGTGTGCCTTACTTCTGTATTGACGTGAGTACAGGACTCATTGAGGATTTCAACGAGCGCCGTCGAGAATACGTGGTCAATCAACTGCTAGATGGCATCGATTGGCTCGAGCAAACAACAGGCCGAGACTATGATGATCAAAAACTAATCCAAGCTGTCTATAACGAATGTGAAGCCACGTCTCTGTGGGCGGAAATCTGTGCTTTGAATAGGACTATTCCTGCACCACTTGATGAAAAGACGATGTATTCGCTCTATGTGTTTGGAACCATCATAAAACATCGTCCTGAGATTGTTGATTTCTATCGAAAACTTCGTGACGAAGTTCAAGAGCGAGTTGATAACAAAATCGCAGCAGTGGGTAATGAACAACGTCGAGTCATTACTGATACTCAACCCCCTTGGGGGTTTCTCGAGATTTTCCGGTATCTCGAAACATTTGGTGTGGTGTCTGTTGGCTCTCTTTATACATTTTCACTAATTGGGGCGTGGGAAGTTAAAGACGATGGAACTTGGGGTCCAAGAACAACTCCTCAAGAGCAAGGTATCGATATTACTACCCGAAAGCAGGCACTGGAAGTCTTAGCTGATTGGACACATGCTCGACCTGAATGGCAGCATTTCTATTCCGCTCAGAAGAAAAGTGATATGATGCTTCGCATTGTGCGGGAATGGAAAGTTGATGGCGTTATGCTCCATTATAATCGGGGATGTGAAGGGTTGTCGCTTAATATCGCGGAAAACCGTCTAGCTTTCAAAGATGCTGGTATCCCCGTCCTTCCTTTTGAAGGGAATATGGGTGATGAACGAGAGTTCGACTTAGAACGTACAAAGAAGGCGGTAGATTCCTTCTTGGAATTGTTGGGGGTAAAATAGGAGGTAAATAAATTTGATTACTGCAGGAATAGACTTTGGCGCTAAGAATGTAAAGGTTGTCATCCTCGATGATGAAAAAATAGTTGCCCGAGGCTCTGCCCTGACAGGATTTGATCTTAAAATTGCAGTTAAAGATGCTTCTGAGATGGCTCTAAAAGCAGCGGGATTGAAGCTCGATGAAATTACACACATCACAGAAACCGGAATTGGTCAAGGGTCAGTAGCGTTTGCAGCGGATAGCGTCAGCGAAGTAGGAGCGAATGCAAAAGCTGGAGTCAAGTTATTACCTTCCGCTAGGACTATCATTGATGTGGGTGCTGAGGAAGCTCGTGCTGTCAAATGTGATGAATCAGGAAGTATGGAAGATTTTGTCGTTAATGAACGGTGTGCTGCTGGGGCAGGCGCATTTGTTGAAGCCATGGCTCGTGCACTCGAAGTCGAACTAGGGCAAATGGGTCCTATGTCATTGAAAGCTACTGAAGCAGTTCCTATGAACGCTCAATGTACTGTTTTTGCTGAATCAGAGGTAGTGTCATTAATTCATGCTCAGACACCAAAAGCGAACATCGCCCGTGCAATACACGACGCTATTGCTGAACGAGTGATATCAATGGTTCGAAGGTTGGGGATCACGGAAGATGTTCTCTTGGTTGGAGGATTAGCTTATGATGTTGGATATGTCGATTCGATGAAACGTGGATTAGGTGTGGAGGTTCACGTGCCTGAGCTTCCTGAATATGTGAGTGCTTATGGTGCTGCCTTGGTAGCCCAAGAAAGGGCTAAGGAGTGATGAAAATGACAAAGAAGGAATTTTGGAGATGGCCAGAATATCGTCATACAGTGGAAGGTATCGACCCCAAAAATGGGAAGGTGATTAGTGGAGGGGTCGACATCGGGTCGGTGAGTTCGAAGACTGTGATTATGGTTGATGGCGAAGTTTTTGCACAGAGTGTTATGCGAACCGGGTCCAGTAGTCCTGATAGTGCTGAGCGAACGATGAATTGGGCTCTGGAAGACACCGGACTTACGCTCAAGGACGTTCAATATGTTGTTGGGACCGGTTATGGGCGAGTCAATATTCCCTTTGCCCAAAAAGCGATAACAGAGATTGCTTGTCATGGACGCGGAGCAAACTTCATGTGGGGACCTACCGTTCGAACGGTCTTGGATATGGGTGGTCAAGACTGCAAAGCCATTCGTGTTGATGAAAAAGGAAAGGTCCAAAATTTCCTCATGAATGATAAGTGTGCAGCTGGAACCGGTCGTGGCATGGAAGTCTTTGCTGACCTCTTATCAGTTCCAATCCAAGAAGTCGGAGACCGATCCTTTGCAGTAAAAGAAGAACCGCAATCCGTGAGTAGTACCTGTGTAGTCTTTGCAAAATCAGAAGCGGTGGGGCTCCTTCGAAGCGGTTGGTCAAAGGATGAGGTGCTTGCCGCTTACTGCCAGGCCATGGCCCATCGTGTAGTAGACCTGCTCAATCGAGTTGGCGTTGAGAAAGAGTTCGTGATTACCGGAGGAATCGCTAAAAACATTGGAATTGTTAAGCGCGTTGAAAAGGAACTGAGAATCCGAGCGCTTAAACCAGATCAATGGCGTGATGACCCGCGGTTTGATCCGATGCTGGCGGGAGCTGCCGGTGCTGCACTGTTTGCCAAAGTCCTCTATGAACGCTCCAAAGGTTAGAAGAAAATCATCTAGGTGAAGGTGTTGATAGCAAATTACGGATACAAAGATGGTTCCGGGGAATATTTCATAACTTTAGACACGGACAAATGTGACGGATGTGGGAAATGTGTTGAAGTCTGCCCGGCTTCCGTGTTGGAAGTAATTCCAAATGAGTATGATATTGAAGATGGCGATATCATGGGTGTCCGGGAAGAGCATCGACATAAACTCAAATACAGTTGTGCTCCGTGTAAAGCTACTAGCGGGGACGTTGAACCTCCTTGTGTTCTTGCCTGTCCTACTCGTGCTATCATTCATTTCCTGAGCGAAGCGAAAGGACAAGTCCTATAATTACGATACACTTACCACTGAACACATCCTTCCCGTTCCTTGAGAGCCAATTGGAAGGTGAAACCCCTGATGGTGAAACTTACGATAAATGGCATTAAAGTCGAAGCAGAAAAGGGATCCAATATTCTAATCGCTGCCGAATCTTTGGATGTATACATTCCTCGCTTATGTTATCATCCAGATTTACCCTCAGGAGTGGGAACCAAAACTACGGGGAATGTCTTTCGGGGTAATCAAGAGATAAAGCATGTTGGACAGGAAAGGGAATATGAGGGGTGTGGCATCTGTGCAGTCCAAATTGAAGGACGAGAGGGAATTCAACAAGCTTGTGATACGCTGGTTGAGGAAGGAATGGTTGTTCTCACTGAAACGCCAGAAATTATTACCCACCGGCAGGAGAAGCTTTCGTCAATACTCGCCTCACACCCCCATGCATGTTTGACTTGTGCACAACGGGAAGGTTGCAGTCGTGAACCGTGTCCACCCAATGTTCCTGTTGATGAACGTTGCTGCGAGAAATTCGGACGATGTGAGCTACAAAAAGTCGCAGAATATGTAGGCATCAAGGACGACACTCCTCGTTACATTCCTCAAAAATTTCCAAAAATCGAAGATGAACCACTAATAATTCGAGATTCTAATCAGTGCATCGGATGCACACGATGCATCAGGGTATGTAGTGATCTTCGTGGGATTGATGCGTTAGGAATGGCTTTTGATGGGAAGCAATTTATCGTAGGAACAACAGCCCAAAGCCTTGGCGAGTCAGGCTGCAAATTTTGTGGTGCTTGCGTTGAAGTATGTCCCACTGGCGCTTTATTAGATCAGGAAGTAATCTGGGCTGATCGCGAAGCTGTCCTGTTACCCTGTGTCAATAATTGCCCGTTAGAGATTGATATTCCACGATACCTCCGACTAGTAGCCACTGGTGATTACTCTCAAGCCACAGCCGTTATCCGAGAGAAAGCCGCTCTGCCATCCGTTCTAGCCCATGTGTGTCATCATCCCTGTGAAGCGGACTGTCGTCGAACAGATCTCAATGGGGCGCTGTGCATCATGAGCCTTAAACGCACAGCTGTTGAGAATGATACAGGTCAATGGCAATCGAATTTAACGAATGCCCCCTCAACTGGAAAGCGAGTAGCCATTGTCGGGTCGGGTCCTGCTGGATTAAGTGCAGGATTTTATCTTAGGCGATTAGGACACGAAGTAACCATCTTTGAGGAACTCAAAGAACCCGGCGGAATGTTACGTTCCGGAATTCCATCCTACCGCCTTCCCAGGGAAGTTCTAGAATCCGACATTAAACTTCTTACACAGCTGGGTGTAAAAATTCAAACCGATACACCAATCGGTGACAAAATTACTGTTACTCAGCTTAAAGACGACTTTGATGCTGTTCTGCTTGCCATCGGCACTCAAGTAGGAAAACGCCTTCCGATCGAGGGACATGATCTCCTCGGTGTGTATGGGGGATTAGATTTTCTAAAAAAAGTTAATGCTGGAGAAAAACCCGAATTTGGTGAAGAGGTCGTTGTCGTTGGTGGTGGAAGCGTAGCTATTGATGTTGCACGAACCTCCATCCGGTTGGGTGCCAACAAGGTGATGCTCACCTGTTTAGAAACCGGTGATGAAATGCCTGCGCATGAATGGGAAATTGCGGAGGCCGTTGACGAAGGTATCGAGCTCCATACCGCTTGGGGACCTCAACGAATTTTAGGTGAAGATGGCAAAGTCGTTGGAGTGGAATTAGTCAGGTGTACCTGTGTCTTTGATGAGGACGGTTGTTTCAATCCCAGTTTTGACGAAGAAACCACTCAGAATATCACTGCAGATACCATTTTCCTTGCCGTTGGTCAATCAGTCGACCTTTCGAAAATCAGTAAAGGGTTGGAATTCCAGCAAACAGAGAATGGAACATTGGCCACAAAGGACAACATTTGGGAAACTCAATCTAATGGGATATTTGCTGCTGGGGATGTTGTAACCGGACCCACATCGGTTGTCGAAGCGATGGCAACTGGCCGTCAAGCAGCGTCACAAATTGATACTTTCCTTGGAGGGACTGGAACACTTCTGGAAAAGCTTGCAGATGAACCAGCAATCACTCATAGTTTAGGACGTGACGAAGACTTCCATACATGGGGACGAGCAGACTTGCCAATGATTTCTTCAGAAAAGCGCGTCTCTTCCTTTGAAGAGGTGGAATTAGCACTTCCACTTGACACAGCACAAAAAGAAGCTAAACGCTGTCTTCAATGCGACTTGCGGCTTAAAATGACTCCATCAACCTTACCACCCGAAGCCTGGCTCGTCTTTGTAGAAGAACAAATCGAATCTGTTCCACTAGGACCCGGTGTATTCACACTTGCTGATTCTGAGAAAACGGTCTTAATTATCAAAGGAACAGACACCCTTCAAGCAACATTGAAAGAACAATTATCCATTCAGCCCAATGCGAAATTCTTTCAATATGAAGAAGACCCAATGTATACTAAACGTGAAACCGAACTCCTCCAACAGTATGTACAGGATCATGGCAAAATGCCCGGAGAAGATGAACTTGATGACCTGTTCTAAACGAAATCGATTAACGAGAAATTCTGGTGATTTCCATGGGTAAGCAAACAGACAAAGAGTTAGCAGAACAGGGCTGGGAGAAACGGTTTAGCATCGAAGAACATCGTGCTGAAGAATACAAATCGAATTATGAAGAACTGGGTTTTGAAGTGTTGATATTACCTACAGTTGAAGTTGAGACGGATAGAACTTGTGATGAATGCATCCAGGCTGACACCTGTTCTCTCGTCACAATCTTTACACGACCAAAATAAACTGGGAACAATACTGGGTTTATGATTCCAGGTTGAGTAATTTAATGGCATTTTCACCAAGAATCTGCGACTTTGCTTCCTCGATGATATCGAGGTTTCTGATTGCTTCAATATTCTCAGCAATATTCAGAACACCTGGCCAGTCACTACCAAAAATCACCCTGTCAGCGATAACATCAATTCGGGGGAAATATTGTAACAGATTCTTCGGAGGTAACCCAGAAATCTCAAGATACACATTAGAATGAAGGCGCGTCAAATAGAACGCCATATCAAACCAAGGACCTCTTCCACCGTGAACGACAATTACTGGCATTTTTGGAAAATCAGTGGCGACATCATCTAAGAATAACGGGTTACCATACTTCAACCGAGCCCCAGGAAAAACACTAGTCCCTGTATGAAACATAACGGGAACACCGAGAATCTCTGCCATTTGGTATAATTTTCTTAGTTTTTCTCCCGTTTGGGAGGATACATATGCATTCGGATAGAAGTGCTGATATGTCGGATAGAGCTTCAATCCTCGCATTCCAAGGGTTTCAACAGCATGTTCTAGTGTTCTGGCGGGATTAGGATCTTTGGGGGGGTCAACAGAACAAAAGGGAATAAGGCGGTCCAAGTGGTTTTCACAAAACTCGGCAATGAACTCGTTGGATACCACGCCAGTGACTTTTGGTGATATTTCTGCTAACACCACTGCCCAATCTACACCACAGTTATCAAGCATTGCAATGATATTTTCAGGTGTCATAACCTCATCTTGAATCTCATAAAGCCCAGGATTGAGTTCCTTGAAAAGGGCATGGATCGCCGGATTCCAGTGTTTCCGTTTTCCTACATGTAAATGAAAATCAACTACTTTCGTTTTTTCATCTGATTTTCGGGTCATTCTGTATCATCCGTCTTAGTAATGAGGTATTAGGTCAGTCAGTATGAATTTTACTAAGGATGTTGGTTGTGGCTAAAAGGTTTTATTTTTACAGGACTCTCACGTAGTTACTCCATTATGCTTATGCCTCTTACAATGATGTGAATAGTAATGAGTAATTCCCCAATGACCGGTAAAGCTGGTGACACGGTTATCGGCTTAGGCAATGATGCTATAGCGCGTGGTGCGCTTGAAGCGGGTGTCCAATTTGCAGCTGCATATCCTGGTACTCCGTCTTCTGAGATTTTGGGAAATTTAGCTACTATTTCAAAAGAATCTGGAATCTATGTTGAATGGAGTGTTAACGAAAAAGTTGCCTTTGAAGCAGCTACTGCTGCTGCCTGGACTGGATTACGTGCCATGGCATCCATGAAGCTCAATGGACTCTTCGTGTTATTAGACTCTCTCGTCAACATTGCCTACACCGGTCATGGACCCGGTGGATTAGTACTGGTAGTGGCCGATGATCCCTTTGCTCACAGTTCAACTGCAGAGGGCGATGCCAGACCGCTAGGATTCTATTCTGATGTTGTGGTCATTGAACCGTCAACTCACCAAGAAGCCAAGGATATTATCCCCTACGCGTTTGAGTTATCTGAAAAACATGGCGTCATTGTGATGGTTCGTGAAACAACACGGTTAGCACACAGCCGGGCTCCCTTTAAGTTAGGAAAAATCTCCCGAACTCTAAGAACTGCGAAATTCGATTATGGTCTCCCGTTACATAATCTCCCGCGCCCTCATTTACGTCATGGCGAATTACATGCTCGCCTGGAAAAAGTTCGCAAAGAGGAATTCGAAAAATCACCCTGGAATCGGTATGATGGACCCGCGAAACCATCTCTATTGATTATCACATCAGGCATTGCCTGGAAATATATCCGGGAAGCTGTGGAAACTCTCCAATTGCAGGATGTTGGCATTCTGCGAATCGCCACCATTTCTCCATTACCCAAAGCATTGATTCTAGATCACCTAAAGACGACGACTGAGGTGCTCTTCTTTGAAGAAGTTGACCCTTATCTGGAAGAACAAATCCGAAGTCTGGCATCAGAGATGCCAGCAAAAACCATTCCCAAATTCTATGGAAAATTAACTGGACATATTCCGAATTTTGGCGAAGTTGATATCAATTTGGCAATCAAATCAATCGCCGCTGTGAAAAAACTCACCTATACTACCGCGCAAGAAGAATACATCAATGCGGCTAGTAAAGCCCCAGATATTGTACCAAGACGTCTCCTCACTTTCTGTCCTGGCTGTCCCCACCGACCTGCTTACTATAGTATCTATCGCGCAATCAAACGCAACAAGGGCAAAGGCATCGTTACTGGAGACATCGGCTGTTATTCACTTGGAGTATTTTACCACGGTGTAATGCGCAACCAACACTCAATGGGTGCTGGAGTAGGAATTGCCAGTGGTCTTGGCAAGTTAGACCAATTTGGACTCACAGACCCAATAATTTCAGTGGTTGGCGATTCAACCTTCTTCCATGCCTGTCTACCTGCCTTAGTCAACATTGTCTATAATCAATCAAAAGCTGTTGTGTGCGTGCTAGATAACAATGCAACAGCGATGACAGGATTTCAACCCCATCCCGGGACCGGTTTGACAGCAACAGGAGATGTGACATCAACAGTTCCTATTGAACGAGTCCTCAAAGGTATCGGATTTCAATCCGTCTCAGTAGTCGATCCATTCAACATCAAGGACTCAATCGATACAGTCTATAAGGCATTGAACTCCGAGGAAAGTCAAGCTATCGTATTCCGGCGAGAATGTGCATTAATCACCAATCGCCAAAGGAGACAACGACAAGAACCCACTCCAGTATTCAAGGTTGATACTGACAAATGCTTTGGAGAAAAATGCAAGATTTGTTCGGTGGAATTCAACTGTCCTGCTTGTGTTTGGGACAACGAATCCAACAAAGCCCGAATCGAGGTCACGTTATGTAATGGCTGTGGCGTGTGTGTCGACATATGCCCGCACAATGCTATCTATCAAGTTGAGAAGTGAGCAATTTGACATATGATGATCCATTCAACATTGTGATTGCTGGTGTAGGTGGTCAAGGGAACGTTCTCTCATCACGTTTAATTGCAGACGCGGCAAAAACCAAAGGCTATTTCGTGGCAATTGGAGAAACATATGGAGCTGCCCAGCGTGGCGGGTCAGTAATGTCCCATATTCGAATAAGCAAGCATGACGTAGGCCCACTTATCCCCAAGCACTCCACTCATTTACTTCTTGGTTTTGAACCCATTGAGGCACTTCGCGTGGGTTCTCTCTACATGAACCCTGAAAGCATTGCCATCGTAAACATGCACCCCGTTCATCCTATTGAAGTGCTCACAGGTCAACTTGAGTATCCTCCAATCCAAGATGTTGAGAATAGGCTTCGATCACTTTGTTCTCGCTTATTTACTTTAGATGCAGTAAATCTAGCCCAACAAGCAGGGGATCCCTTAGTGATGAATACTGTGATGGTTGGAGCTCTTGCAGGAGCAAATCTCACACCCGTGAAAGAGAACATGTTGGAAAAAGAAATCTCGAAAATACGACGATTAAAAGAAGTCAATCTCAACGCGTTTAATCTTGGTGTCGAAGCGATTAAGAAAAATTTGTGAAGAGTCTTCCTTCATATTAGACACATGCAATTAACCTTTCAAGAGATGCTTGTCAATTCCCGATTTTGCTAGAAATATTTCGAATTCTCCTTCATGAATATTGGATTCTGGGGTCCTACCAATAATTAGTTGTTCATCAAAAAGTGCAACATTTCGAATTGGTGGTCCACCTTGCTCTAAGTAGAGATCGAAGAAGAAGGGTAGAAATGCTAAATCGCTATATGCCTCAAGTAATTGGGCGACAGTCTTGTTTTCAAATTGAAGAAAACTGGTAATGATAACACGCGCTGGTACCGGACCCTCCTCGCTTTTGAAACTGTAAGGGACTTTCCCCAATTCAATGAATTCCTGAGCTTGAATACTACCCGGAGAATAAAGAATAACTCGCCCATCCTCTAATGTCAAAGAAGAGGGTTTCACTGTTGTTTCTTTTTTCTGACCTTTTTCCTGAATTTCTGGACCCGGTTTACTTCTGAATAGAGTCTCTCGAATTGCTAGTCTAAGTTCTAACGGGATTCTAATTTCTGCTAGAAGTTCATTTGCTGTGAGGCTTTGTTTACCTTTCACAGTTTGACGATGCAACACAAGTGGCTTATCTTTAGTTGAAATGTGAATTACTATCGTACCGAATCGTCGGCGAATAATATCGTCCACAGCTTTAACATACGGTGTTACAGCCTTTACGAAGAATCCCACATTCTCTTTGGGGTCTTTCCTTTTGGGCAGTTCAAGTTGGTCCTGAGTGATTACCAAATAACTATCAAGGATTTTCAGTTCTTTCACATAATACAATCGTCTTCGATAAACAAATGCACCTTCACGATCCAATAATTTCGGATGCACTTTGACCGGTTCTGTAAAGTTTACTTGTGTACCTGACTTTGTTACAATGGTCAGGGCACAATCTCGATGTTTTCGGGCATACTCAAAGGTCTTCGAAAACACATAGTTAATTGGAAAGGTCGTCCGAGAAAGAACTTCAAGCCGGTCGGATATCACTTGATCAATAGTTTCAGACATGTGTATTCCCCTGCTCAAACACTATCAGAACTGTGTATTGTGAGATTATAAGCTTCGTGCCAAAATTATTGAATTCTTTTCAATCAGTTAACTGGTTTTCTTCGTTTTTGCTGATGTTTTCGTTACTTGACGTTTTCGCGCCTTTTTGGAAGTAGAGCGAGGCTTCATGGACTTCCACGCCTCTGCACCAACTTTCAGTGAGTCAGGTTGTGTGTTTGAAGAGATGACGCAATCCGTCTCAGTAATACCAGTTGGAACCGGAAGCTTTAGCTGTTCACAAACAAGTGTACGCGCCGCTATTAAGCAATCACGAGGATGACATAACGCCAACCGAAGTCCCAACGTATCCTCCACATAATCGGGAACCCATGAACGACCAGCACGGGGAAGATCATAGAAAGGATAAACAAACAGAATCGCGGGAAACTCGGCACGTTGAGCTTTCACCGAATTATACAGAACCCGGGCAAACAACCATTTTCTCGAACGCTCGAACTCCACTGCCAAGAGCCGATTTGAGCTCTGCGTGACGGCGAAATCGATTCGAGTCCGATCGGGGGTCCGAAACTCATGCCACCCTTCTATACCCAGCTCCTCAACCAGCTCTTTGAGTCCAGCAACCAAGGCTTTAACACGCATGCAGTGGATTCACCTATTCCACCTCCATTCCCTCGTTTTCCTAAAATAAATCTGCCCACACAGGATTACATCGGAACCCCGGTCAACATTTCACATCTTTTGACCTTGAAAACGGTGTTCCAGCCGACAGCTTCAAAAACCAATGTGAATATGTCATGATAATATTCAATTCGGAAATTCCAACCAGTGGAGGTTACCTAATGACTAACACATCAAAGGAAAAGTGGACAGCAATTGGTGTCACAGCCAGCACTAAAGATCGATTTGTGACCATGAAAAATGCTTTTGAAAAATCCCTGAATATTGGACCCCAGACTTGGGACTACTTCCTGAATGCTCTTCTTGATCTTGGACCACTTACATGGAACTTTCTAATCCACGAATCCGTGAAAAGCATACAAGCCTCCATGGAACCCTGTCCATTCCCCCAATCCAAAGCCAATCAACCCAAAGGGTCACAATCAAGTTAATATAAGAACCTGAAAGGTTCCTCCTTCTTTTCTATTGAATAGGAATCCTCAAGTGCAAGTAGGAATATATTCTCTCTACCTGGGAATTCGGCTGAGTAGCGAGTGGTCAATATGCCAGAAGAAAAACATCTGACAGTCCTCCAACTCAATGATAGTCACGGCTACCTCGAATCCCACCATGAACTTTTCTGGAAAAGCGGACGAACAATCACACAAGAGGTTGGAGGGTTTGCACAAATCGCCACACTCTTCGGTCAAATTCAGGTGGAACACCCGAACTCCGTACTGACACTTGATAATGGAGACACCCTCCATGGCACCTATCCAGTCGTCCAAAGCAAAGGTAAAGCTATGGTTCCTGTCCTCAACGCAATGGCATTTGATGCAATGACAGCCCACTGGGAGTTCGCCTATGGTCCGTCTGAATTCCAATCACTTTCCCATCAACTAGAACATCACATGCTAGCAGTCAACTGCTTCGCAAAGGACACAAAAACTCTCCTATTTTCCCCTGGCACAATTCTTGAACGAAACGGGTTACATATTGGGGTAATTGGTGTTGCTTCCAATGTTATTGATAAGACCATGCCGCCCTCCTTTAGTGAAGGCGTATACTTCACACTCGGTAATGAGGAACTTCCCAACTATATCAAACATCTACGCGAAAAAGAACGTGTCGACCTTATTATTGTCCTTTCCCATCTCGGGTATCCCCAAGACCTGAAACTCGCATCAGAAGTTAATGGCATCGATGTGCTCCTTAGTGGTCACACACACAACCGACTCAATCAACCCGTCGTGGTCAATCGGGCAGTCATCATCCAATCTGGTTGCCACGGTTCCTTCATTGGGCGTCTTGACTTGAAAATCGTAAACAACCATGTGAAAACATTTCGCCATAAACTCATTCCCGTTGAGGAACACATCCAACCCAACCAAGCAATCAAAGATATGATTGATCGCAGTTTTTCCAAGTCACAACGATCAATGTTGGAAACAGTCGTAGGACAAACCCGGAGCACGCTCAGTAGATGGCGCACACTTGAATCTACTATGGATAATCTTCTTCTCCAAGCTTGCCTCGAAGCGAGTAACACAGAATTAGGATTTTCCAACGGTTGGCGCTTTGGAGCTCCCATCCCTCCCGGTGATGTCACCATGAATGACTTGTGGAACATCATCCCTGACAATCCACCAATCTCTGTTTGTGACATCACAGGTAAAGAACTGTGGAATATGATGGAAGATAACCTCGAAAACACCTTTTCCCGCGATCCCTACAGGCAAATCGGAGGCTACGTCAAACGTTGCCTTGGACTCAACATCTACTTCCGCATCGAAAATCCTTACCGAAAACGCATTCAAGAATTCTTCATCGGTGGACACCCTTTGAATCCCTCGAAAACTTATCAAGCTTGCTATCTCACGGTGCAAGGGATACCTGTTCATTATGGGAAAAACCATCGCACTCAAAATCTGAAAGCCATCGATGCACTAACTGAGTACTTCAAAAAGTATAGTCCAGTGTCATCAACCCTGAAAGGCACCATAGTGCCTATCTGAAATCCTACTCATTCTCCAATATTTAACCATCCGTAGATGGTTTTTGTCTGAAGTAAGGCAAACCTTTGAAGATTGCAAGAAAAGCACTTACAGCAACAATGCTCCCAAACACGACTTGGAAGATGTTCCCAGGGACCTCAACAAACGCTGCAGCAGGACCGAAAAGCACTGCCTCTGCAGTGAAATAGCCAAAGACCATGACACAACTACCTAAGAGAACAGCAACCACAATTCGAACCTCAAATCGACTAAACGGTTTGAAAGTCCACATAATCAATCCAACGATTGTGCCTTCAAGTCCCTTGACTACAAAGGTGATGGGCGCATAAAGATAGTAGCCCAAAGCCACATCAGCCAATGCGGAACCAAGACCACCCGCCAGACCACCAAACGGACCCAATAAAAGCCCCGCCAACAAGACTCCAACATCACCCAAGTTGATGTAGCCCTGGGTAGCAGGGACGGGAATTTCGATGATGACTGTTAACACGGCTGTTAATGCGGTCAGTACCGCAAAAAGGGCAATCCGAATTGACGGTCGCATTTCACCTAAATCTTGTTCAGACATTAATACACCTTATCTTATCGTTTTGTAAAATCATGTCTAAGCAATCTTTGTACCGTATTGGGGCAATCGACGTCGTTTCTTAAATTCAGCAATCAATTTTTGCGTCACTGGACCAGGAGTCTTGGTTCCTACTGCTTGTCCGTTGATACTGCGTACTGGAGTAATTTCTCCCATTGTCCCACAGAGAAACACTTCCTCTGCCATCAACAACTGGAACAATGTCATATCCTTCTCCTTAACCCCAAAACCAAGATCCTGCGCCATATCTAACACAAAACGCCGTGTAATGCTATCCAAAATACTTGCGGTTAACGGCGGGGCATGTAACGCTCCATCAATCACTGCAACCAGAGTCGTACCCGTCGACTCAGCAACAAACCCCCTGTGATCTAAAATGATTGCATCATCCGCACCTTGCCTGTTGGCTTCCAATACAGCAAGAATGCTATTCAGATAATTTAATGACTTAATCTCGTGGCTACTCGAGTCAGGAGCCTGACGACGCACACTTGCAACAATGGTTGAAATGCCCTTCTCCTTTGATCCATGACCATGCATCGGCTCTACCTGAATATTAATGATAATTACCGAAGCCTTTGGACATTTTAACGGATTCACACCTAAGTCTCCCTTTCCCCGAGTAACCAATAAGCGGATATAGGAATCAGTATACCCATTTCGACGTAATGTCTCCAAAAGGGCTGCCTTCATCGTTTCTTGGTCCAGAGGAATCGTCAGCTCAATCGCTTTAGCACTTCGATACAATCGATCCAAGTGAGCATTCAATTTGAAAACAACCCGGTCATAAACACGGATGCCTTCAAAGATGCCATCGCCATAGAGGAGTCCATGATCAAACACCGATACTTTGGCCTCTTGGCTTGGTACAAATTCACCATCAACATATACAAACGGATCCTTTGTCATTGGAATCCACCAATATTATATAAGAGAGCGTAAGAAAACGCGTTTTTTTTCCTCGCAAAATTCTAAAACCACCAGTATCTTTTAAGGGGTTGACAGAAAGAGGCTAGATTTAGCCTGAAAACTTGTAGATTTTGGGCGATAGAAAGTTCCCCTTAAAATGTTACGGATGTGACACCATGACTCAGGTTCACCTTGACGAAACGGATCGACGCATTCTCCGACACCTTGTGCGGGATGCTCGACAACCCATAACGCGACTAGCCCGAACTCTTGGGCTTTCAGAATCCGTAGTTCGTAGGCGTATCGACGGACTAGTCAACACTGGCGTTATCCAACGATTCACTGTCAACATCGATTATGAGAAAGCCGACAACCCCATCACAGTCCTTGTGGGTGTCAATGTGGGTCGTATGCCCGGACCAACGGTAGCCCAAGCACTCCGGAACATCGAAAATATTGTCGAGATCTATACAGTGGCCGGTGAGTTCGACCTCATTATCAAAATCATTTGTGAGGATATCCCCTGCTTTGAGGATATTATCGAGCAGATTCGCAATCAAGATTTTATTGAAAAAACTCGTTCTTTTGTCGTCCTAAACAAAATCCGAGATGGACATTTCGACGATATCATCAAAGTATCAAATTAATTACGCCTCACAGTGGGAATCCTACCGTTATGCAAAGAGCATATAGTTCCGTATGAAATGATGACGGTCATAGGGCTTCAATAAGTTTAATGTCGTCGTCGCTAGTTGCGCCAAATCCGATTTCTTTAGCTCGGGCGATTTGACCTAATTCCCAAACCGGTTTATTGAGTTTGTTTTTTGCATTATAGCTCTGCAGAAGCCGGACTCCCTCAACATCTATGGCAACCATATCATGGCTAGCGAAGATTACATTCGGAGTTTCCAGTTGCCCAGAAGCGGGTCCTTTCGTCACAAAGACTTTCCGGGCATCCATTACAACCAGTGTGGGGTGGAAGTACGACGCGAGATCAGCGATTTTGAATTCGAGTTTTCGCATATGCATTTTCAATCGATCTTGCCGCTTCAGCAACCCCATCATCACTTTCATACTCGCCGTGAATTTAGCAATGAAATGGGTTTTCAGGCATGGTGCGATTACCAGTTTGCCAAGGTTCAACGCGGGTTCCCCAATGTTTCCGCTCTCCAAGTATTTCCCAAGTGGAAATGATTGTTTAATCCAAGAGTGTTCGTCCAGTGAGATGAAATCCGCATTTAGATCCACAGCTACATCACAGATTCCAATCTCTTCACCAACATCGCGTGTGCAAACCCGCTGGGTGGATGCATCCATAATTTGGAGTTTTCCAGCACCAGCATCGAGCAAGATCTCACCCAAGGCTTGAATGAAATCAGCATCACTTGAAGCTGGATAGGGATCAGCCGTGTTCATGTTTGGTTTGATTGTGACCAAATCTCCAGGCTGAATGAGTTGGTCTAATCCCCCAATGAGCTCAATGGCCTTCCTAATGTCTGCTTTAAGATTGTCACTGGCTTGAACCTTACTCACTAAAAATGGGGGATTTCTCTGTGTTGGTTGGGATGCACTTTGACTCACCATGTTATTACCACGTCTTCATGAAATGGTTTGCCCTAATTAATTTCGTGGCTTTTCCAATGCTGAAAAACAATTTATTAAGGCGTGAAGTCGATGGTATCGAATTCCATCTTCTCCCAGTCCAACGTCTTCTCCAAGCTCATACGAATGATATCCAAAGCGACCTCACGATTCTCAGGGTCAATAGCAGTCAACCCATAGGTTTTAACGCCTAGCACCCGTTGCACGAGATGAGGTTGTAGTGCTCCCTTCAAGTCCTGTTTATTTGCAATGGCGACGATTTCACTGCCAACGCCGTTCTCATGGAGAAACGTGATGATATCTTTACTTTGCAGGACATTTTCAAGGGTTGAATCGGTGACAATGAAAACAATTCGGCTTCGGGAAAAGAGTGCTTTCCATAACTTCCGAAACCGCGCCTGTCCCGCAAAGTCCCAACACAGAATCTCATAGGTGCCAATACGGGCGCCTTCGACTTTTTGAATATCAATACCAATAGTGGGAATATAAGTCTGGGGGATCCCTCCACCATTAAGGAGATGGACCATGGTTGTTTTTCCTACTCCACCGTAACCGAGGATGCTGACCTTGAGCTTGGTCGTCACGTATTGGTCAACTTTTTGCATGAAGTCTTCGTACTCTTCTTGGTAGCTGATGACACGGCGGAATTCGTCAGTCACTTTTTCGAGTTTTTCCAAGAGTGTCGTGTCTTCATCGACTGACTCGGCACATAAAATAACAACACCCCGTCCAAGTGGCTGTCCGATGTATTTTGTTTCACCTATTTGTTCGATAAACAGTGATTTGCTCTCTTTAATCCGTGTGGCAAAATCCTCAACTTCAATGGTATTCACGTCGATGACCCAAAACTTCTTCTGCACGACTATATCATGCCGTGCATCGATGATGAAGACGTGATGAATCATTCTCTAGGTTACCCCAACTAAGGCATTTCAAATTACGCTAATTAAACTATCGCCCATTTCACCAGAACTCTGTAAAATCAAGGATTCCGAGCGACTCTTTTTCGTGAACCAGAAAAGTCACATTCTGTGAACTCAGATTGTGGGTTCACCTTATTAGGGACGAAATAAAGATGTAGCCAACCGAAATCGATTTAGAGCAAGTCTAAGGGCTCTACAAAGCACTCTGAGATGGCGAATCATGACTAATCAGCTTCGTTTTGGCATAATGACGCTTCAAAGTGAACCGTGGGAGAAAATGGTGGCGCTCTGGCAATCAATTGAAGTACTAAATTTTGATAGTGTCTGGGTAGCAGATCATTTTGTCAATTACATGGCACCAAATGATCCGTGGTTTGAAGCATGGACACTTCTTTCTGGTCTTGCGACAGTCACCAAACGGATTCGCATAGGGACCCTCGTTACTGCTAATCCACTACGAAATCCTGCAATTCTTGCCCGGCAAGCGCTAACCGTGGATCATATCTCTGGAGGACGTTTAGAGCTAGGATTAGGTGCTGGGGCATCCGGAGCTGTCGACCCAGTTTATCATATGACTGGGATTGACGACTGGGCTCCCCCTGAACGCGTTCATCGGTTCAAGGAAGCAGTAGAGATAATCGATCAGACTCTCCAAAATCCCGTCACTTCATTTGAAGGTCGATACTACAATATGAAAGAAGCAGCTATGGCACCAGCACCCATTCAAACCCCACGTCCCCCCATCACCATCGGGGCTCTGGGACCTTCAATGCTCAAAGTGACGGCAAAATATGCTGATACTTGGAATTCCTACGGAGGCGAGTGGGGCATTCCACCAGAACAACTGCTGAAAGATACCAAGAAACGGAACCAACTACTCGACAAGTATTGTAAAGAAATTGGTCGAGACCCACAAACCCTCCGCCGCTCATTTCTCTATTTCTCTCCCCACTCAGAAACGGTCTTCGACTCAGAAGAAAACTTTGTGAACTTCATTCAACAATACCGCGATATTGGTATTACAGAATTCATTTTCTACTATCCCGTTTGGTATGGCAAAGACCAACTGCATAAATTCGACTTCATTGGTCGTGAGGTCATCCCAAAATATCGCAAAGAGTAATCCCTAATTGATGTTCATTCAAACTATGTGAAGCTCCACACGATAAACACAAATACTGAGATTCATCTTCAGCCGCCAGATTCTCCATAAATGAAAGCATGGATTTGGGTTCTAGCATACACTGTAATTTGACCATGGAAACCCCCATAATACCATCCAATGCCCTGAATCGAAATGTTAAATGTGCCGGGGACCAAAGTGAACAATGGTGAATCTGGTGGGATCCAAATCGTCGAATAAACGCCCGGAGTGTCAATTTCAAAATAGGCCCAAATTATACCCACTGAATCATAGACAGTAATGTTTCTAGTAAGCCCAGGACCCGGATAGTTCCCTGTTATTTCTTCAACATTAACTTCCAATTTCCATTGTACATATGGCCAGTTGATTTCAAATTGAAGAACCTGTTCATCAATACAAGTCCAATTATAAGCAACAGCGAAGGGGTGAGTATACACAACTATAGGTCCTGAATACACCCAGGAATACGGCACTAATTGGAATTACACAAGCGAAAACAGCTATAGCCGCTTTTGTTTTTCGGTTCATTGAAACCCCCTCTTCGAATTTTAGCATACTGATATCCTTTTCCTATTTAGACGTTTACACATCAAGATGGGAACCATTA
>JAEOSK010000023.1 GCA_016840405.1 Candidatus Hermodarchaeum yapensis | reverse complement strand
AACGTCTAATGAAGCTACAGGTTCATCTGCGAAAATAAATTCGGGGTCAACTGATAACGCTCGGGCGATCACGATACGCTGGCGTTGTCCCCCACTAAATTGATGAGGAAACCGTTCAGCGTGATAAGGCTCAAGACCAACCTCGCCGAGTAGATCATAAAGACGGTCTCGTTCGTCCTCTTTTTCTATAATGTCATGAATTTGGAATCCTTCAGATACGATGTCTTTGACTGGCATCCTGGGATTCAAGGATGTCCAAGGGTTTTGGAAAACGAGTTTCATTTTCCGACGGTATTTCATTTTTTCGTCACGGCTTCCCTCTTTCCAGACTGCAAGAAGGTTCTCACCATTGTACAGGACTTCTCCTCCAGAGGCTGGAGTTAGTCCAAGAATGGTACGTGCTGTTGTAGTCTTTCCACAGCCGCTTTCGCCTACAAGCCCCAGTGTTTCACCACGAAAGACATCAAAGCTAACATGGTCAACCGCATGAACTACTCCGGTTTTCTTTGATCCAATGATTTGCTTTGTGGTTACTTCGAAATATTTCTGTAAATCGTTCACGTTAAGAATAACATCTTTATTAGTCACTTGCCTGTTCCTCCCGGGCTTTTTTCAATCGGGCTTGAAGTTCATCGTTGATTTCATCGATTCGAACACATGCACTCTCATGTCCCTTAGCAACTTCCACCGCATCTGGCATTTCCTTCTTGCAAACATCTTTTGCAAATGCACAGCGAGGATGAAATCGACAACCCGATGGTGGATGAATTAGGTCAGGAATCGTGCCTGGAATTACTGATAATCTCTTGATTTTCCCAAGAACTGAGGGTACTGATGTCAACAATGCCTGAGTATACGGGTGTTTAGGTTCATGGAAAACTGAATCTACATTGGCTGTTTCACAGACACGACCCGCATAAAGGACCGTGACACGCTTGCACATCTCAGCAATGACTCCCATATCATGAGTAATCATAACTAAATCCATACCAAATTTATCTTGGAGCTCCTGCATGAGGTTGAGGACCTGTGCTTCTATCGTCACATCTAGCGCTGTTGTTGGTTCATCAGCAAAGAGAATGTCTGGACGGGCAGAGAGGGATCTAGCAATAGCCATTCGCTGGCGCATCCCTGTACTGAATTGGTGTGGATACTCGTAATATCGCTGTTCTGCTTCAGGTATTCTTACGGCTTCCATTATTTCTATAACAGCTTGCTTTGCTTCTTCTTTTGTTACATCTTGATGTCGCATAATAACCTCTGCTATTTGACTCCCTACTGTGAATACTGGGTTTAGTGATGTACTAGGGTCTTGAAAGGATATCGCGATTTTATCTCCTCGTAGTTTCTGCATTTCCTTGTCGCTTTTTTCCAAGAGGTTCTCGCCTTCGAATATGACACGACCATCAACGATCCTTCCTGGATTCGGGACAATGCCAAGAACTGAAAGGGCTGTTACAGTTTTACCTGATCCCGATTCTCCTACAAGTCCATGAGTAACGTCCTCTTCAATGTTAAAGGAGATGCCATCAAGCGCTTTTACGACCCCCGCTTCAGTATAGAAGTAGGTCTTCAGATTTTCAATTTCCATTATATTTGCCATGTGTTCCTTCTCCTATCTCCATAATCGTGGATCTAAAGCGTCGGCGAGTCCATCACCCATGAGGTTGAACGCGAGCACTGTGAAAAAAATTGAAATTGCTGGGAATAATACGAGCAAGGGGTGGACTGATACAATCTCTAATTCCATGTTTATCATCCAGCCCCACGAAACAGTTGAGGCGTCACCAAAGCCAAGGAAACTCAATCCGGCTTCAGCGAGGATATTATAGGCTATGCCCAATGTGAACACAACGATGATGGGTCCCAAGGCGTTAGGGAGGATGTGACGAATCATGATTCGTGGATTAGAAGCACCGAGTTCACGGGCTGCTTCGACGTAATCTAGAGTTTTGAGTCTGAAGAATTCAGCGCGTATCATTCGTGCCATCTGCGGCCAGCCAAATATCCCAAGTACGCCTATTACAACCCAAAGGCCAAATCCAGAAACCACGACGACTGTCAATATTTTAATCATCAGTAGCATAATTAGGAAAACAGGCATTACGAGAAAGACATCAGTTACCACCATCAAACCAGCATCGACTCGTCCTCCAAAATAGCCTGCTAATCCGCCAATTGTAAAGGCTATGAGTGTTGATATGATCATGGCAACTATTCCAACAATAAGAGCTGTTTGGGCTCCCCAAAAGATCCTACTGAGAACATCGCGTCCCAATTTATCCGTTCCCAATAGATGAAATATTGAGGGTAGTGCTCTTGCCCCACCACCAAGTTCCGGAGGGTCAATTAGGAACTGGGTACTATTTGGATCAGCCAAGATTCCTATGTAAGTGAGGAATGGTGCACTAACTGCCATAAATAAAATTATTATGAGGATTCCGGCACCAACAAGTGCCGGTTTGTTTTTCCTGAATCGGCGCCACACTAGTTGCCACTGACTGGCTCCCCGTGTTTCAACTTCTTCTTCGATTCGTTCTCGTCTCTTTTCAGCTTCTCTCTCGCGTGTTTCTAATTCGCGAATATATTCAGCGTCTTCCATTGATATCTTACTCCACAGTTATCCTTGGATCAATAAACCCGTAGGTCATATCGACAATGATATTAGCAGCTAATATCAGAATCGTCAGAATGGATATTACTGCCATAATGAGGGGAAAGTCAAGGCTATACAATGCTTGGACGTAATAGTATCCCATCCCCGGCCAAGTAAACACCGTTTCTGTAATAGGCGCACCAGCAAAGGATGTAGCGATTGCTAATCCTACATAGGTTATGAGTGGGATGAGTGCATTCCTCAGGGCATGTTTGTACACGACTTTTCGGTCACTTAAGCCACTTGCTCGTGCTGCGAGAACATAGTCTTGTTCAAGCGTTTCCCGCATTCCCGACCTCACAAGGCGTACATACAACGCCATGTAGGTAATTGCTAGAACACACATCGGTAATATCATATGCCAGATGGCATCTGCGAGGAATAATGGAAATGGGAATGTGCGATAATTCCAAGCATGAGCTCCAACGGGTGGAAAATAGATTGGAAAACCAAATAGGGCTGTAGTCGCTGAATGGGCATAAGATGAGAAGATGAGGATGCCAAAAATTCCCCACACAAAGATTGGCATGGAGACACCTAATAAGGCTAGAGTTGTTACCGCCATATCTGTGATTGAATATGGATGCCTTGCAGAATACACTCCGATGAATATCGCAAGAAACAATGCAAGAGCTAATGCGGAAAGCTGTAGCTTGACTGTTTCAATTGTCCAGGGTATAACGAGTTGTAATACTGGTTGATTATAGACAAACGATTCTCCAAGGTTTCCTTGAACTAGATTAAACACCCAGAATAGGTATTGTTCCCAAACGGGTCGATCTAAATGATAATAGCGTCGCAGGTTTTCCACAACTTCTGGTGTAATATAGGGTACGCCTGCCAGCAAGAGTCGGACTGGATCACCTGCGGCATACATTAAAGCCCATACAATAATCGTTACGCCAAAAAAGACTGGAATACTAAACAAAATTCGTCGAATCAGAAACCGAGCCAACCGTGTAATCTCAATCATCCTTGCAACCAATCCTTGGATAGATACAGCCCATTCTCTGTTTTATTTTTTATCATTTAGGTTTGAGGCAACTATACTCTAAATTATGCCTTGTAATTACAGTCTACATATTTAAACGCCCTATTAAAGTCGATAAATTGCATATACGGTAATGAATATTAATGGGAAGCAAACTAAATTCGGTATCCGTGTACTTTTAAAGCACGGAAAAACCGATTTGTGAAATAAAATGAATAAAAAACTAATGAAAATTACAGCCATACTAGCGATTTCGCTTTTTACTGCTGCACCGATTGTTGCAATTGGAACAGTAAATGCACAAGCTCCATTGTTTACAATCTATATCGGTGTCGGCGATAATAACCCCGCCCGGATTGCATGGGCCGGTGTTATTTCAGATTCGTTAAGACGTATCGGCATCGATTCACGTGTATCGATTGGTACCTGGGGTGGCTGGCTTGACCGAGTTCTCTTTCCACTTCCTGATGATCTTGGAGCCACCTTCGTTGAAGGTGGTTGGGACTCCATTTTCATTGGGTGGAATTGGGGTAGCTCTTGGATTGATCCCACCTCCCTGTATGACAACGATTCGATCCCCATCTATAACTGGTGTCTCATCAACGATCCTCAAGTAGAAGAGCTTCTGGTTAACATTCGAAGCGAACTCAACGCAACGCAACGAATCCTCTACCAAAAAGAATTACAGGTACTCACCCATGACATCAGTGCCCTACAAGTTCTTCTCTACGAAAATGAAACCTGGGCTTATGATCCCGATATGGTTGGCTTCCCAGATATCTCTCAAATCTTTCCTACTGGAAGCGATCCAATGGTTCGGATTCCAGGGGCTGACGAGATTATCATCGGTGTGAACACCGATCCCAAACACTTCAATAACATGATGTCCACTGCCTACTACGATGGCATCGCCTATGGTGTTTGTTTCGACTCTCTTTTCTACTATGAGGACAACAATGCCATGTCCACGTTCACCTATACTCCCCAACTAGCAGCTAGTGATTGGGTAGTTGAAAACAACGGTTATAACTGGACTCTTACCCTTCGTGATGATGTGTACTGGCCTACAGGTCACCTATTCAACGCCAGCGATGTCGTTATGACCTGGAAGGCTATTGTAACACCTGACGTAGCGTCCGTTCGATATGGCGACTATTACACTGTAGGTTTGACCAATGAGAGCTTCATCATTCTTGATGAACACACGGTTCGGGTGCATTTCAACGAGAGCTTACCACTCTATGCCTGGACACCGCAACTACTGAATCTCGTCACACCCTTACCCTATGCCCAATTGAACAGCGTACCATTTGATGAATGGCGAACTCACGGCATCACCACCGGCGCTTCATGGACTGCGTATGATGTTAACAACGATTCTATGACTATTTATGGTCCGATGGGTCTTGGACCCTACGTGTGCCGAATTCCGCAATCTGGTTGGGATCTTGGCTCACGCACCTTCATCGCTGATATTCGTGGTGGACCCAACGACCCTGGAATCGCCAATACAACCGTGTACCCATACTACAAGGGTGTTAACGGTTGGATGACTACAGCAATGCCCGATCAATGGGTCTATAGGGCCATCGACGGTGCGGCTTCGGCGATTACAGCTTTGCAGACTGGTGAAATTGACCTCGTTGACACGAACTTTGCCATTGCGCCCCTCCGATCAACTGTTGATCCTGCTTGGGGTACACTGTTGTTCGATGCTGAGATTGGCTTCCAATCCTTCGGCTTGAACATGATGCATCCCATTTTTGGAACTGGTGAAGCTACACCGAACGGAATCACTGATCCTGACAATGCTGCTTTGTACGCGAAGTATGTTCGACAAGCTCTCAACTACTTGATTCCAAGAGAAGCTATCGTCGATCAAATCCTCGATGGGTATGGTGTACCTGGAAACGAGTATATGCCACCGAGTCTTGCGGCCTTCAACGATGACATCACACCTTACAGGTATGACACAGAGGAGGCTAAAAGGCTACTACGGTTGGCAGGATACGAGATTGCTGAATTTATTCCACCACCACCGATTGCCTTGTACGCAGCGGTTGGCGTGGCTGTCACAGCCATTGTGATTGCAGTCATTGCAATCTATCTTTGGAGGAAAAGGTAAGTAGGCGACGTTCATCAACGTTTAGCCTACCCCCTCCCCTTTTTTTTCATCTGAATGAGAGGAAATGCCATCTCACTACGACGGTTTTTGATTCCCACGTGTTAGAAGAAAACCAGTGACGTGGTAATAGAAACAAAGAATAGAAAAACAGAAAGAAGAAGGGGCGTGTAGCTCATTTCACGTGTTTCCTTAGCTTTTTCTGGATTCCATTCATTATAGATTGTTCTACCAATAGATGGAAAACCCCCTATCATTAATGTAAGACCCCCAATGACCATGATTATTCCCGCTTCGAAAAAGGTCAAACTACTCATGGCAATTAATAACAAAATTGGATGCCAAATTCCCATAATGAGAAATATCAGAAGATTAATGACAAGAATTACTCCCAAACCAATCATTGCCCACACAATAGTCGAAATCGCCTTTTGTTTATCCAACGCTGTTCACGTTTGTGAGAATGGCTAATTGCTATTATTAATAGTTCCGAAAGCGTTCCTCGAACCACCCCAACCAGTATGCTTGTACGATCTTTAATTTCAGGTTGGTACTAAGTCTTCGAATGTTCTGCAATTGATTTCCTTACAAAATCCCAAAACAGTTTTTCAAACGCAATGAATTGATCCTGTTTTTCCGCTGCCTTTCTAATCTCTAAGCCGGCAACAGTACCAATGAAAAAGGCGCCGATTCTCATTCCTGCGCTCACAGAATCCGGGTTAACGGGCATTATTTCGATTGTGAACTTATTAGGCTCCCCTTCTACAATCACGGCTACATTTGGGCGTTTATCCTTGGGTGAGAGGGGTCGCCCGACAACAAAATATCCATTTTTTATTAGATGGCGTGATGACTGGTAGGTCTGTTCAGTCAAAAATCTCTCCACTATGTCACAAAAGACTGAAAGCTTAATGTTCTTTCCGATAGCTTCGAGACGCATTCAATTCAACCTAGTTCAGAATTTCTATTCATCTTTTTTAAGATTCACCATACAGGGTGTCTCGAATGGTGAAGGATTCTAGCGTTAGAATTCATGGTATATCGATAATCGGCTATTGAGAACACTTTAAGAGCGCAAAAAGTCATCCATTGTAAACGGCGCTATTACATTTTGAGGGATGCCAATGAAGTATGAGGACTTCTTTAATCCAAAATACAAGCCTGCCCCTTCTGACACTATCTGCACTTTTCGGATAGAACCTCTCGATTCTAAGAGGAGTATGCAGTGGGCTGCAGGAGGTGTAGCCGCCGAAAGCTCCATCGGAACGTGGACCGAACTCACTACTGAAAAACCGTACATGAAACAACTAGCGGCAACGGTATTTGAACTGAGCAACCAGATTGCCCGGATTGCCTATCCTATTGAGCTCTTCGAGCCGGGTAACCTCCCAAATATCATGAGTTCAATTGCGGGCAATGTTTTCGGACTTGGTGATCTGAAGTATCTCCGGCTACTTGATATCCAGTTGGCTCCTCAACTCATCAAGAGTTTTCCGGGTCCCGCTTTTGGCATTCCCGGCATTCGAAAGGTTCTGAAGGTTCCCAAACGACCCTTGGTCGGAACGATAATTAAACCCAAACTAGGGTTGCGAACCAAAGATCATGCTGCAGTCGCTTATTCGGCATGGGTTGGTGGGTGTGATATTGTCAAAGACGATGAGAATTTGTCCAGCCAAAAGTTCAATCCCTTTGAGAAGCGTGTAATCGAAACCCTCGATAAACGAGATCGCGCTGAAGAGGAAACCGGTGATCGTAAAGTGTATCTGATTAACGTTACTGCTGAAACTAAAGAGATGCTTCGTCGGGCTGAATTCGTTGAAGACCATGGAGGGCGTGTAGCGATGATTGATATTTTGACCTGTGGGTTTTCTGCAGTCGCTACACTACGGAACCAGGGATTCAATCTCATCCTCCATGGACATCGCGCGATGCATGCTGCGTTCACCAAATTGCCTGAGCATGGAATCGCAATGCCAGTTATTGCCGTTGTGTCTCGATTACTTGGAATAGATCAATTACACGTTGGAACCGCAGTAGGGAAAATGTCGGAAGATCGCCAGGAAGTTGAAACCAATATTCGAGAATGTACACAACCACTCCAGGGGCTTTTACCCACCTTACCCGTGGCTTCAGGCGGTCTCCATCCACGACATGTTCCGCAATTAATTGACATTTTTGGCAAAGATGTCGTTATCCAAGCAGGTGGGGGCATTCATGGCCACCCAAGAGGAACGGAGATAGGTGCAACCGCGATGCGCCAAGCAGTAGACGCAGTTCTTGAGGGGCAAACACTGAGTAACTATGCAAAATCCCATTCACCCCTGGCTGAAGCGCTTCAGCACTTTCCCTCCAATTAGAAGTTGTCAGAATCCTGTAATCGCCTCCAAATTCAATTAAGGTTACCTTTCCTATAGTTCATCAGCTGTTGGTAAAGAACAAAAGGTTGACCCATGGGTCCTTTTGAGGGTTCAAGGAAATACGCAAAAAGTCAGGATTCCGTTCTTGACGGGTCGGTTCTGATTTAACTGACTAGAATAGGATTTCGAGTATGATGAACGGAATCCATGGGAGGATTCCAAATAACACGACTATGAGACCGGGAATTGGTTTATCGATACGGTCTTTGTAGCCCCATACCAGCACACAGGCTCCTAAAAAGAGCATTGTCAATGAGGCAATTGCTGCAAAAATTCCAAAGTACGTAAGGGAATGCGAGATAATGGCTGCATATGATACGATGTCACCGACACCCATGAAGGTTCCTCCTATCATGGTGCCTAACACCTCAAACCCTTCGGCTCGATCTTGCCAGTCTGGTTGTACTGCTCGTGCAGTGAAGATATCGATTCCAGCTAAAGCGATGAATAGCATGAAAAGGAACACCGATGGAATGGCAACGCCAAGGAAAGCGCCAATGCTTCCGCCATACCAAAGGACTAGGACCATTTTTCCCCAGTTGGGGAGGGCATCCATGATGATAAAGAGGATGGCAAACATGGAGAAGTAGAGTGAAGCAAAGGTGAATACTGAATAGAGGAAGAAGTTTTGCACTCCCTGAAAGAAGAACATGAGAATCATGTGTCCAAATAGAAGTGTTGCTAGGAAAATGAGGGGAGACAAAAGGATTGTTATAAATAACCTGTCGGGTCGGAGTTTGGTGAATCGAAAGAAGAGGTTCAAAACGAATACGATTCCAAGGCCGACTCCTGCATAGAGGAGAACCATAATCACGTTGAGGGGGAAAGGATAAGCAAGACCAAGGGAGATGTATCGTAGGTCGGTGGTGGAAATTAGTACAAATGCTAGAAATCCACTATATGCGGCTGCTACAGCAACCTGTATGATGATAGTCATGTATCGCCGGAGAGGCGTATCAACACTCACACCTTGCACCTCAGTGAAAAAAAAGGAAGGTTGTAGGGCCGAAGCCCTACGTTTATTCTAACCTACTTTCGAATTCGGAAGAAGTAGACGCCAGCAATGATGATGATGACGACTACAACGACACCAATGCCGATGAGTAGGAGTGGGTTGGTTGGTATAGTACATGCAGGTCGTTCAGGGTGCTCGATACCAAAGTGCCAGTCAGCGTGGCGTTCAAGGACAACGTATTGGCCAGGAACGTGAGCGCTGAACCAGTATGAGCCAGTGCCCACACATTCAGCTGGGGTTGGCACAAAGGTCGTAGCGTTGGAAGGTACGGACCAGATGTGTTCTGGAAAGATAGTAAATCCAGTGGAACGTGTCCATTCGAAGTAACCAGTCTTGTTGGTGTAGATTTCAACAGTGTAGTCATCAGGAGCTTCAACCTTGTATACGTTCTCATAGTTCTCAGCGTTGTATGGGTCCTGAGGAGCAAGGACTTCATAACTAAATACTACGTCTTCGGAGGTAAACGCTTCACCGTCGTGCCAGGTGGCGTTTTCATACAGATAGAATGTGTGTTTCTCACCGTCTTGAATGTCACCGTTAGCAACGGTTGCTTCAGTTTCCCAGTCATAGGCTAATGCTGGTTCATAGTTCCAGCCGTATGGCGAAAGGGTTGATAGTGATTCGTAGACGAGCTGGAACACGGTTGTTGTGTAACCGGAGTTGCTCATCAGCCAGTTGGTCGTATCGAGTCCTTCGTTGAGGCTCATGATATACTCGGTTGGATAGCAGCCGAATGGTCCACCAGCGGCATCCGTCAAGTGAAGTTGAACGAGACTGTAGCCGTTACCGATACGGTTGCGGCCTTGCATGTTGACATAGCCTTCCCAGATGTCAGTCCGGTAGGCGTGGGTGTAGACGTCGTTGTAGCAGACGATCATGATCTGTTCATACCAGAGCAGTTTCTGGCATTCCCAAGCCCAATCGTTTGCCTCCTGTTGGGTTGCAGAAGCCATCAAGGCTTCAGCGGCAGCGTCATAGGTGGCGTTGGTCCATCCTCCGAAGTACCATTGGTTGTTACCAGTGGAACTGTGGAAGAGGTCATAGAGCAAGTCAGCTGAGACCATGTTTGTGAAGGTGAAACAGCTAAGCCAGTAATCACCAATTTCGATCATATCCAACATTGCGTAGAAGTCTTGGGGAGATACCTCAGCCCGAATACCACAGAGTGTAAGACCATCTACAGCAAGTATAACTGCGTTGCCGGATGGTGCGTGACCCGCTGTGTGGTAGAGCTGAACATTGATATCCATATCATCGAGGTCGACACCAGCATCCCAAGTATCGTTGTCGTTGACATCAAATTCACGCCAGCCATCACCATCAAGGTCTTGGAAGCCTTCAGCTTCCAAGGTGGCATTGGCTGAGGCGATGTCTTGGGCATAGTAGGTATCGGTTAACTCATCTTCATAGGTCCAGTTACCCAATGCTATGGGAATCGCACAGTCCTGCAAAAAGGCTAAGCCGCCCGTTGAGGCTTGGACGACAGCAGCTTTATCCATAGCAAAAGCAATAGCCCGCCGATAACCAGTGTGGTTGGTCGGGAAGCGATTGCCGTTCAAACAAAACATCCGGTACATGTCACCAGGTTCAGTAGTGACTTCTACACCGGCTGTCGCTTCGAGTTCAGCAATGTTATCTGCAGGTACTCGCTCGTCCCATGCGTAGATGATGTTCGCTTGTAAGGCTTGTAAACCGAGCTGTTCATCCTCAGGAGGATAGACGACAAAGGTCACTTTGTCAAGGTATCCACCGTGCGGATCATACCCGTCAGCATAGACAAGTGCTCGGACAGAAGCAGTTTGAATCGGGCTTACGTACGCAAGAGAAAGGAAGAGACCCACTAGTGCAATAGCAGACACTAAAGTTAGTTTCTTAAAATTACTCAATTTATTTTTCATTCCTTCCGTTATCTACCCTAGCAGCTGCCATTTAGCATAGCCGCTAAGGGTTAGCCACGATGGTACAAAGAGATATAAATACACTATGGTTGGGGCGAAACAGTCAACAATTGACGGATTTTTTACTTGATATTAGTCGTTTGTTCTTTGTTGTGAGGTGGAAGCCTCTGTATTTCGCAGTCAATGGACCTTTGCACTATCTATTACTTAGTGTTTAGAGGTTAGAAAGGGTTAATCACTAAGTTTAGGATTCTTCGTCCTGTTCTTCAGATGATGGATGGTCTCGTTCTGCAGTATCGAGTTCTTCACTCAGTGGTGGAGGGACAGGTCGTGACTTTTTCAGCGAACGTACGCTGACGTAAAAACCAATGACTAAGACGAGGAGTATCCCAAACACCATGACGCCCACGAGAATAAGCGCGCCACCCAGTATCCCCAAAAAAGGGTTTAAAACCCAGAAAAAGTATACAAAGAAAAATCCAATGATAATCATGATGATGGGAATTAGGAGCACCCATCGGCGATAAATGATTTCTATCTTTCGTTCTTCATTCATTTGTACTTCACCAGGTTATTCAAAGGATCCAGAAATATCAGATTGGTGTGTGCCTAAAGGTCTTTAGTATACGGGTCAAAAGCAAATGTACTGAAGATGAGTCCTGCAAGGACTCCAAGGACATACACCATAATGAGGGGAAAGATGAGGGGAAGGGAAAGGGCAAATTGGGAGATGACGAAAAAGACCGCTCCTGATGTGATAATGCCCAAGAACGCTGGAAGGGAGCGGAGAACAACCAAGATGACGATAGAAAGGGTTAACGAGATGAACATAGCGATAAGAGCATCCTTAAACTCGTGACAAAGCACTCCAATAAAGAAGGCAGAAAAGAAGAGGATGAAGATAGAAAAGATTGCTAAAACCGAGAAGATCTCTGTGTAGGTCGCATGGAGAACTGCCGTGCTAATAATAGTCGATCCAATAGTTACGAAGAGAAAAGTCCTTACCCGTTTCATTTCCAATTTCATGCTTGCACCTGCCCTCGAACTTAAAATGACACCGTCTAACTATTAATCACTCTATCCATATCTGACGCGAGGGTCTAAAACTCCGTAGAGGAGGTCAGCGAGAATATTAGCAATAATTACAGTCAATGCTATCATCCAAAATATCGCTTGCGCAACAGGCCAATCATTGGAAAGCAGCGACCGGTATAAGAGCCTCCCTATCCCATGCCATGCAAAGACCGTTTCTGTAAGTACGGCTCCGCTTATGATAAATGCAAAGTTGATGGCGACAATAGATATCAGAGGTAGGAATGCGTTACGGACTCCATGCTTGTAGAGGACAGTCCGTTCGTCCAATCCTTTTGCCCGTGCTGTAAGGATATAGTCTTCAGTGAGTACATCCACGAGAGTATTTCTCATTAGTAGCATGTAACCTCCAAAGAAACCTAACGTTAATACCATTGTGGGGAGGAACAAGTGCCATGCTACATCCAACGCATAAGAGATGGGATCATTGGGAACGCTTCCTGGGGCACTAACTGTGTGGCCCAATGGGAAGAGACTGAGGCCCCATAGCATCTGAGGAAGAATGGCAAACACCAAAAGAAAGATCATACCCATCCAAAAAACTGGTAAGCTATACAAAGTCAGACTAGCTGTAATCAGGCTGGTGTCCAACACGCCACCATGTCGGCTGGCAGCAACAATCCCGGTTACTATACCAAGTATAACGGCAAAAATCATGGAGGTACCCATTAACAGGAGCGTATTTGGTAGTCGCTCCATGATTTCCATGACGACAGGTCGGAAGGTTACAAAGCTATTGCCAAAGTTACCTGTCAGCATATTCTGCATGTATGAGAGGAAATGGAGCCACCAATCAAACCAAGTAGCATTCTCAGGTGGAAGTTGATACAGGATTCGAATCCTTTCAATATCGTCAATATCCATCTCAGGAGTGATATAGAGGCTTGCAGGATCCATTCCTAGAACGAAAACCGGAAGACGAAAGATAAAGAAATTAAAAATCAGGACAGCAAGGAACAGGATAATCGCAATGAAAACCCGCTTGATCAGATATTGACGTAAACCCATTGATGTCACATCATATATGAATTCTAAACGACTGAACGTTTTAAAGGTGAAGCTTAATAAAATTATCTAATGGGGAGTAAATGTTTAATTGTTCAATGGATTAGAACATCAGGCTACTGAATTCAGGTGTGTTTCTTGTCATGGGTCAACAAATGGGTTTTCGGGCACTGATGGTGACAAAGCCCACTTTGAAATGGTTTGTTATAATCGGGGTTGTCATTACAATCATTGGTATAATTCTCTCGTTTTTCATTGTTGGTGGATTAGTCTTATTTTGGATTGGGCTACTTCTGACAGCGTTTTCCCTTATTGCTCTCTTATACCTGTGGTTAACTGATCGGTTTCTAGCCCAACCCCAAAGACACCCTATTCCGAGGCGCTAGCTGAGAAAAAAATCAGATAGAAATTAGTACGACACCCTCAAAAGTTATTGGTCGACTCACTTGATTTCGCCCAAGAAAACCTGAACTCAGATAGGGTTGAAGGAATTCAAACCACATCCACGTGCCACTTGCCTCAGCGGCTTGAAACAATGCCTGGTCTTCTTCAACAAGATCATGGGACCAACCTGTTTCATCAAAATCTCCAGGAGAAATCCACACGTGATGGTATTTTTCCCCCTGCCCATATTCGAGTGGCTGATCATTGAGCACCGTATAGGTATCAGACCATAAGTATTCCAATTCTAGTGTAAGAGAGGGATTGTAGATGCGGATATCAACCTGAACTCGTGTATATTCACTGCTAGTTTCATTGTAGTATACACGGACTTCAGTGATTTCTACGGAAAAGCCGAAGGCACGATACGTATCAACAGCGTAAAAGGTGGAAACTCCCAGTAACACAGTTGAACTTAAGATGATTGCCAGGAAGAGTGTGGTGCTCACTTTTCGAATCAGGACAAATCCACCCTCGAGATACTGTGCGAGTGCGAGGTTGCTAGAATATTTTAATCCATTGGTGTTGGCAACTTTTTTTTCCTGCTCGTACCGTCAAGTTAATATAACTTTTAAGGGAATTGCCCCCAGTAATGCCCAAAAAATAGAAACTATTAGGAAGACTTCCGGGTGGTCTAGATATGAGTGAACGATCATATAAGCATCGACTAAGCTGGCTTGAACGGGCAAGCGGCGTTTGGAAACGTTACCGAGAAGTTAAACAGGGTGTTTTTGGTCTTGCATTAGTAGTGATTTTCATTGGTATGGCCGTACTCGCACCGGTCTTGTTTCCCCAGTATCCTGAAGGATTTGAAAATCGTATTGGACCAAACTTCGCAGCACCCCAATGGATGTCGTGGACGTACCCAAGCGATATGACGAATCATATTAATGCGCCGACCATGAATTTTATCCCAGACCCCTTTTTTGAAACCGATGATGCATGGATAATTGATAACTCAAGCCTTGCCACATCGTGGGAGTGGGGTCCCCCATCACAAACGATATATCAGGACGAACCAAGTCCGGGTCATTCACTAGTTCTTACATTTACAGATACCAATACCAGCGAGACCTATAGGGGTGAGCAGATAACAGCAACAACCTATTTTGAGTGGAATTACAGCTCACCTGCACTAACCTATGTATATTGGACAGTCGAATTCGAGATTACAGGCAATATCACCTCACAATCGATTACTCCTTATTTCGAGCTTCTCAACCCCAATCTTTACAATGGGTCTAGCCCCCCTTCACCCGTGTGGTATCAATATCGAGTGTACCAACCATTGCCAGAAGAGTGGCAGCTATTCCGCGGATTTATCGTGTCGCCTGTAATGACTCGCGCGTTTCGACCTGGCCAAACCATTGGGTGGCAAATAACCTTGAACATATCCGAGACTAACCCATCACGTGTGGGCGAGGTCAGGTGGTCTTTGAGTGATATACAGTTGACACCCTATGGTAACTTCTGGGGGATGTTGGGGACCGGTGATGAAGGATTAGATGCCATGGCTCAACTATTCTGGGGTGCTCAAATCTCGCTGTTCATAGGATTTATTGCTACTTTCCTCGGAGTAGCAGTTGGTCTTCTTCTTGGACTTTCTTCTGGATACTTTGGTGGTTATGTGGATGAAGTTATCATGCGTGTAGTGGACTTCTTTATCATCATGCCTGGACTTCCTATCATGATGATATTAGCAGCACTAATGGGGAGTAGTCTAGGAATCGTGGTTTTCGTCCTCGCACTCTTCGCTTGGCCTGCTCCAGCAAGGGTAATTCGGTCACAAGTACTCGTTGAAAAGGAAAAGGCCTATGTGGAAGCCGCAAAGGCTGCAGGAGCTGGCGATGTCTACTTGATATTTCGACATGTCTTTCCTAACGTTCTTACACTAGTGTTTGTGCAATTGGCCACTGGTGTTTCAGGTGCAATTCTCTCTGAAGCTGGTCTTGCTTTCCTAGGCTTAACGCCACCCCACTTAGTCTCTTGGGGTCGAATGCTTCAGTCTGCCTATATAAATGGAGCAATGGGACAGATCCCGCCTGCTTGGTGGTTCTTTGTGCCTCCAGGATTGTGTATTGGATTGATTTCCATGGGGTTTGTCTTCGTGGGATATGCTGTGGATAAAGCATTGAATCCACGATTAAGGAGATTGTAGGAGAAAACGAGAATGTCATTGAAAATTGAAGATCTTAAAGTCTACTACTGTATGCGACGTGGTGATTGCCGCGCAGTCGAAGATGTAACCTTCGAAATTGAGAAAGGAGATGCTGTCGGACTCGTCGGTGAATCTGGCTGCGGAAAAAGTACCGTTGCCTTTGCTATCCTGCGCATGTTACCTTCGCCCGGTGAAATCATGGGCGGCCACATCTATTTCGAAGGCGAAGATATTGCTACCATGGATGATGATGCGATTCGTGAATTTCGTTGGACTCAAATCGCAATGGTCTTCCAAGGCGCAATGAATGCTCTCAATCCTATTCTCCGTGTCAGCGACCAAATCACTGAAGCCATGCTCAAACATAACAGAGAATTATCCAAGGATGAAGCTATTGAAAAAACTCGAGAACTCTTCAAACTCGTCGGCATGGATCCCGACCGAATTAACCATTATCCTTTCGAATTTAGTGGTGGAATGAAACAACGTGCTATGATTGTGATGGCCCTGGCATGTGATCCCAAATTCCTCATTGCTGATGAACCTACCACTGCGCTTGATGTTACTGTTCAGGCGCAAATTATGCAACTATTACGCCGACTTTCTGACGAATTAGGTATCACCCTCATGCTCATCACGCATGACCTCTCAGTCGTGGCCGAAACCTGTCGTAACGTAATCATCATGTATGCTGGAAAAATCGTGGAAACTGGCGCAGTAGTTGAAATCTTCCAAAAACCCTGGCACCCTTACGCACAAGGACTCATCGCATCAATTCCTTCAATCGAACGATCCCGTGATCAAACCTTAGCGTCAATTCCAGGCTCTCCACCCAACCTATTAGACCCACCACAAGGGTGTCGTTTCCATCCTAGATGTAAATTTGCCCGAGACCTGTGTATAAAGGAAGATCCGGTCTTACTCGAGGTGAGTCCTGGTCACAAAGCAGCTTGCCATCTGGCAACTGGAAAAATCAAGGATAGTAAATGGCGTCCTGGAAAGGAGGTTGCATTACTATGAGCAATGGACAAGAGCCTATCGTTTCATGTCGGGGTCTCAGGAAATGGTTCCCCGTGAGCGCGGGTTTCTTCTCCCAACTGATGGGAGGCGAAGTCTGGCTCAAAGCCGTCGACGGAGTCGACTTAGACATCTACCCTGAAGAGCTCTACTGTCTAGCCGGTGAATCCGGGTGTGGAAAAACTACTACTGGTAAATTACTCATTGGGCTCCTCGAACCCACCGATGGAATAGTGGAATTTGAAGGTCATGATCTCAACGAAATTAGTCGGGGAGGACTTCGAACTTTACGGGCCCGAATGCAAACCATCTTTCAGGATCCCTATTCGTCGCTAAATCCTCGATTAAGCCTCTATGACACAGTCTCAGAACCCCTACGATTGAACAAAATTGCCACCTCCGGTGAAGACGAAGAAGCCCGTGTAATCAGAGCACTGGAAGCTGTACAATTGGTTCCACCCGAAGAATTTACCTTCCGCTACCCTCACGAGCTTAGCGGTGGACAACGTCAGCGTGTTGCTATTGCCCGTGCAATCGTTGTGAATCCAGCATTCATTGTCGCTGACGAACCTGTGTCTATGCTCGACGTATCAATTCGGTCAGAAATCCTTAACCTATTGGAAAACATTCGCCGGGAATTCCACATTGCCTATATCTACGTCACCCACGATCTCTCTGTGGCAAGCTACATCGGCGATAAAATCGCCATCATGTACTTAGGTAAAATCATGGAAAAGGGTACCATTAAAGAAGTTATCCATAACGCGGTTCATCCTTACAGCCAAGCCCTCATTTCTGCTGTTCCATCCCCAGACCCAACTGTTGACCGCAAACGCAAAATCTTACCTGGTGAACCCGGAAGCCCAATTAATACTCCACCAGGTTGTTTATTTGCTCCTCGCTGTGAATACGCCCAAGATAAATGCCGACAAGACGAACCGCCCTTGGAAGAGGTTAGCCCTGGCCACTGGGTATCTTGCTGGTTCCCACGAGAACCTTTGCAAATCAGCTACGACCTGGCCCATGAACTTAAGGCAAAGGCTAAAACCTAACAGCCCTATTCCTTCACTGGTTGTGAGGTCACTTTGGGAGACGATCCAATCCTCAAACAATTAGAGTACATTCTAGACTTGCTAAATACAATTTTGGACAAAATGGACGACATTGGCCGACCAAAAGGTTCCAATGTCCTTTGGCGAGTTTTTTTTCCCTTTGGCGAGTTTGCCCGTCAAGGTCAAACCACAAAAGAAGCTGCAGCCATGATGGTTGATGTTCACCATCGATTAGAGGATATGATCAGCACACTCGAAAAACGTAATCACTCCTTTTTAGAACAAATTCGTGAACTCAACTATCTTGATCTAGAGGGCATGAGTGAAAAGTTGGTCGAACTTCCAGCACGCTACCAGTATCTGGGTCCTCAAGTTGATGAATTACGTTACAAGGTTGAACAAGTAATCAAAGAATACAAGACAAAAACCTAAGCAAACTTCTATTTATGAGAGTCCTTCTGTCAATTATTCATGATAGAAATTAATTTGGTTTAACAGCTCTGTATCACGCGTTCGCATATCATTCAAGTTTCAAAGGTTTCGCATACGCTTGCATATCCAGAAAACCATGTCCTGATACGTTAAATGCAATAACAGCGTCTTCACCATTCTTCTTATATTCAAGGGCTTTGTCAATCGATGCTGCAACACCATACGAAGATTCTGGTGCTGGAATAAATCCTTCAGCTTGGATGAACCGTCGGGCCTGAGAATAGACATGCACCTCATCGACAGGATATGCAATGGCATCCAACATTCCGAGCTTCCGGACAGCGCTCATTATTGGAGCCGCAGCGGAATATCGAATCCCTTCTGCCCAAATCTCTGGCATTTCTACATCATGTCCGAGTGAATACATTTTCAGCAACGGTGTCAGTCCAGCATGGTCCCCATGATCGTAGATGTATTTTCCTTCCACGAGGTTGGGTGAAGCCTCGCTTTGAGCTGCCAGGAACTTGCATTCACGTTTTCCTTGGAGGACTTCGCCGATGAAAGGCAGGCTAAATCCACCAAAATTACTGCCACCACCAAAACAGCCAATGAGCAGGGTTGGTGTGTCTTCCGCTAGTTTGAATTGTTCTATTGTTTCGAGACCGATGACTGTTTGATGGAGTAACACGTGACTGAGAACACTTCCCAGACAATAGATGCTTCCATCTCTGTTCAAGGCATCTTCAATTCCTTCACTAATAGCAATGCCGAGACTGCCAACATGTTGCGGATTCTCTTTCAGGAGTTTCTTACCAAATTCGGTTTCTTTGCTAGGGGACGCAAAAACATCTGAACCGTACAGTTGCATGAGCGTTCGTCGACCCGGTTTCCAGCGATAAGCCGCCCGTACCCAAAAGACCCGGCATTTTAGTCCATTCAGTGAAGCAGCATAAGATAGAGCTGAACCCCACTGACCCGCACCGGTCTCTGTTGTAACTTCTGAAAATCCCTCCTCGGCAGCATAATAGGTCTGAGCCAATGCTGTGTTAACCTTATGCGAACCCGTGGGAGAAAGATCCTCTCGTTTGTAATACAGACGAATGGTATCAGGTAATTTCAGTGCTTCTTCTAAACGCAATGCCCGCATAAGTGGGCGAGGGCGACCCGCTTGAATAAACAATTCCCGAATCCCTTGGGGAATATCAATCCAGCGTTCCGTCGAATTCTCCTGTCCGAGAACAGTTTTTAACAGGAACGTCGGTAACATTTCCAACCGTGAAGGGCCTTCCTCGGGGTCCTTGGGGGGCGGTAAGGGCTCAGGTAGGTCAGCAGCAAGATTATACCATCGTCGTGGTAGCTCATCTACAGGTAAATTAAACTGATTCATAATTTTGGGCATGACTAACGCCTTCATACTGAAATTGAATTTCTTCTCCCCTACTGCATCCATTCACTAAAAAGGACTTTCGCCTTGAACGAAAAACCCCGGTTCAACACCTCTTCTTCAATAGCGGACCGTTCAAAATCTTAATGATATCAAAAACTTCAGTACCTGCCTAGAATTCTACACGAAGCACTTAAAGGTAAATGTGCAAGTGGTAGATTAGGAACCCCGAGGGTGAAATCTGAATGGAAGAAATCGCCGAAGTCGTCTATAAAGTCATAGTTGTGGGCGATGCAGGAGTTGGAAAGACTTCCCTTGCACGCCGATACACCACTGGCCAATTTGATGAAAGCTACCTCTTTACACTAGGTGTAGACTTTTTCACAAAACAAATCACACTGAAAGAGAAATTCAATATCAAACTTGTCATCTATGATACCGGAGGTCAAGAGCGATTTGACTTCATCCGCGGACTATACTTTGAGGGTGCGGCTGGGGCTGTTATTGCCTATGATATCACACACCGACAATCATTTGACAGGATTGATCATTGGATCCAGCAAGTCTATCAACGCTGTGAGGGGATTCCCCTCCTTCTTGTAGCCTGTAAAACAGATTTAGAAGAAAAACGAGTAGTCACCAAGGAAGAAGGTGAAAAACGATCTAAAGCGGAAAATATGATTTTCCTTGAAAGCAGTGCCAAGGACGATATTCACGTAAGTGATGTATTCACTTCACTTGCTGAGAAAATCTGGGAATCTTTCGAAAAGTCCGGAAAACCCTGGGACAAAATTTAGGATCCCATCACAAGTTCATTTTTTTGGAGTTGTTCCTTCAACTTTCTTGATGAGGGATTCTGCGATAGGTCGATTTAGAACGAGTCTATCCATATTGCGATAGGCTGCTTCATCAGGTTGAAATTGTGAACCACATTCAGTGCAAAGAAGGGTAACGACGGGTTCACTAGTTGTGTGCTGACAGGTCATACATGAATAGAAAAGTTCCATGGGCTTCTTTGAAGCACTACTCTCCGCCTCGTCTGAGTCAGGTGAAGCAGGAAATCGAACGACATCCAAGGCGGTAACGCTGCACTTGGGACAGGCAAGGCGACTAACGACTTTAAATCCAAGACAAATCGGACAATGGGTAACGCCCACTACCGGCTCGCTCGTGAAGATCCCTGCAAGAGTCAGTTTCTCAAGAAAGAGTCGGGTATCGTAGCTATCGAGTCCAGTCAAATGATCTGCTGCAGGATACGTTGTGCCAATTTCAAAGTTGAACTGAGGGTCAAAGAAATTGATTTCTAGGTCAATCATCTCTTTCAGAAAATCAGTTGTTTTTTTCGACGTGAGAAAGTCTGCAACTGGTGAACTTTGAATTTCTACAATGAGCTCACGATGAAGGTTCTTCCAGTCTTCGGCTTTCGGGTTGTCACCCAGTTTATTTGAGTGCAAGGTTTTTTTCATGGGCTCTCTGAGCGGGCCGATGGGCTCATCAGGTCCAAGGAGAAGTGCAACAATCCAGGGTGGAAAGACGTAAGTTGCCCATGTTCGGTTACTGACATGGACACCACGAAAACCTTCACGGAATAAGTTGTGAGTTGCAAAAATTGCGAGTACTTCCTGATGGGTGACCTCACCGATACTGTCACTTCGATAGACGTGCTGTGGTCCAATTTTAGGGTCCATACGGAAGACTGCGAATCCTTTTATCACGGTCAGTATTCCCCTGTACCGTAAACTCCTTTCCTAGACACTTGTACAAAGTCTAATAAAGAGTCTTTCGTCCCAAGATTCTCCAAGGATAGAATTCCGTTTTTTCAGTAATTCAAGTATTTTCACTTTATGCTGTACACTTAAATCATTCACACATATTGCTTACAACCAAGTTGACTTGAAAGGGGACTTCCATTATGTCGTTGTTTCACACACCACTGGCGGGTACTGATGATCTCTTTGAACCAAATTACCAGCTGAATATCTATCGCGTATTGCCTACTGCCTTGCGGTGCATGGGGGTAAATGTTGCGCGAGACGATCTTTTCGACCAACCCAATGTGATGAATCATCTCAAACAGAATAATGCCTTAGGCGCAGAAAGAGTCGTCGTATGTATCATAGACAGTCTAGGCTCTCAGAATGTTGTCGGAACAAAACTTGAAACCTTCCTCAAGGATATGAACGCTGTGTCGTTGAGCAGTACTTTTCCAACGATTACATCAGCGGCCATTCCCAGTATCAATTTCGGAGTACCTCCAACTACCCATGGAATCCTTGGTCATGTAATTTATTTCTCAGAATACGGGGCGCTCATTGACACCCTTAGAATGTCAGGATACAAACTCCGATATCGCGATGCGATTCCGTATGCTGGTATCGATGTTCGAGCACTTCTTTGGGCTGAAGGAATTCCAGAAATCCTCCAAAAACGGCATCCCTCCATTGTCGTCGCAGAAGGCTTGCCAGGAGCAATTCCAGGGACTGGACTAGGACGGTTCTACGTTCAAAGAGAAAACATTGTCTCTTTTAACGGATTCATAGACGCCTTTGGAATGGCACGCCGCGTCTTCAATCACTATCAAAATCACAAGCTCTTTATGACCCTCTATTTCCCCCAAATCGATAACCTGACACACAAATACGGGCCTAGTTCTCCTGAATACAAAGCTGGATGTAATGCCTTTCATCAACAATTCCATGCCTTCCTAGAAAGCTTCCCTGCATCTGAAGCAAAACGTACCACCATCATCTTATGTTCTGATCATGGTCAAAACCCACTTCGAAAAAACCAAACAATTCTCTTTACTCAAGGCCAACTTGAAGAAGTCAAGGGCACTCTCAAAGTTCCACCAGGTCATTCAGGTCGTGTTACCCACTTCTATTGTCAATCCCCCAGCAAACGACGAAAACTAAAACAGTGGCTCTTGAAACAGGTTGAGGATAAGGCACTAATTTTTGACGCAAAAGATCTTGACCAAGCTCGCCTTCTTCCAGTTCAAAGTTCAAAACGAATAACCCAACGACTTGGAGATCTGTTGCTCATCGCTCGCGAAGGTGCGCAACTAATAGTCGAAAGAGAAGATGATTCAACTAAGCCTTGGGGGCTTCTTCCTAATCAAGGATTCTTGGCTAGTCACGGATCACTCACTTCGGACGAGCTATTAACACCTTTTATCGCATTCAATGCCGCTAAACATTAAGAAAAAGGAAATTTTACTCATCATTAAAGAAGATCCTCGTTTATCTCACTGAGCGATCTAATGCCCTTATAGAGTTCTTCTCGGCTTCTCTCAAAATCGCCCTAGAAGCTCTTCGCAAGCTAGAAAAATTAGGATATAGTGGTTTCACAACATATTTGTCAGTTCAATCGAAATACGAGAAAATTTCATTAAAATTTAAGATGCGCCCTAATGTTCCAATGAAACTTCAGTAAAGGAAGGCAAATTAATGGAAAATTTAGATGCTATCGTTGTTGGAGCAGGTCCTGCGGGAAGTGCCGCAGCATATTCATTAGCAAAAAATGGATTAGAGGTAATGCTCGTTGAACGTGCTAAAACGCCAGGTGAAAAAAACGTATCAGGTGGCGTTCTCTATGGGCAGGTTCTCCATAATCTAATTCCAAATTATTGGGAAAAGGCACCGCTTGAACGCCGAATTACAACACACCGACTCTCACTCCTCTCCAATGAATCTGCATTCACATTAGATTTTTCATCAGGTAAACGCTCGCCAGTTCCGAATGATGGATATTCAATAAATCGGTACAAATTCGATCAATGGTTTGCTGAACAAGCGGAAAACGCAGGTGCACTTCTCGCTCCTGGGATTCGAGTCGATGATTTATTATGGAAAAAGAACCGAATTATCGGAGTAAAAGCGGGAACCGATGAAGTTCAAGCTAATGTTGTCATTGCTGCTGATGGTGTTAACTCGCAACTCGCTGCAAAAGCCCACATGCGAAAAGAACACACATCTGAACAAATGGGGCTCGGAATCAAAGAGGTATACAAACTACCTCGCAAAATTATTGAAGAACGGTTTAATCTCATCGGAAATGAAGGCGCAGCCTATCACTTCATAGGATGTACGAAAGGCCATCCAGGTGGTGGATTTCTCTACACAAACCAAGACACCCTTTCATTAGGGCTTGTCATTTTTCTTCCTGCATTTGAAGTCACCAAAGATACAGCCCCTGACCTCATGGAACACTACAAATCCCACGCTTTCATCCAACGATTGATCCGAGATGGTGAACTCAAAGAATATTCCGCCCATTTAGTTCCAGAAGGAGGCTATTCAAAAATAACTAAACTCTACACCAATGGATTTCTAGTCACTGGCGACGCTGCGGGGCTAGCTTTTAACATCGGATATGCATTAGAAGGAATGAACTTCGCTATTGCTTCAGGAATAGCTGCCGCTGAAACCGTAATCGCAGCCACTAAAACAGGAGATTTTTCAAAACGGAGTCTGAAACGTTATGAACAGGTACTTAGAGATAGTTTTGTACTAAAGGATATGAAAACGTTCAAACGAGCCCATAATCTGTTCAATAATCCGCGCCTGCACTCAACCTATCCTAAACTGGTAAATACATTTGCTCATGATCTTTTCACATCTAAAGCTGTTCCGAGACAGAAGCTAGTACAACTCCTCATTCGTCATGTTCTCGGAAATGTAACAATACCTTCCTTAATTCGGGATGGTCTTCAAGTGGTAAGAGGATTATGAAACTCGAAGAAAAACTCGGACTCATCCGCTACAATCTCGATAAAGAACCTCACATCATTGTCAATACTGAAAAATGTGAAAAATGTCGAACCAAGCCTTGCATAGTTGGATGCCCGGCAGGCTGCTTCAAAATCGAAGAAAACAAATTCTTGTTTCAATATGAAGACTGCATCGAATGTGGAACTTGCAAAATCATATGTCCCAAACGAGTCATCGAATGGAGCTACCCCCGCGGGACTTTTGGTATGGCATTCAGATATGGATAAGATGCTACAGAACTCGTTAGGTAATCTATTTCACTGAATTTCTTGAAATTAAATATTATCAAAAAACGTGTCACAAAAGCGCAAGCCTTTAAACTCTCTAATAAAACACACAAAACATAATTAGAATCGTGATATTAGATGAAATTTCCCCAAGTCGCTGGAAAAGACCTAAATGGTGTTTCCCACATCATCCCAGAAAAATTAGAAGGCAAACTTAATTTTCTCGTAGTAGCATTTCAACAATGGCAAGTACGACCCATTGAAACTTGGGTACCATTTCTCCAAACACTCGTGACAGAACATCCGCAAATCCAATTCTATGAATTACCTACGCTTCGGAAATTCAATGTGCTTTCTCAATGGATAATTGACAGTGGTATGAGAGGCGGAATACATGACAAAGTAATGCGAGCTCGTACAATTACTCTCTATATTGACAAAAGTGAATTTACCAAAGCATTAGATATTCCCACTGAAGACACGATCTACCTCTTCTTAGTCGATTGTGATGGCAATATCCTCTGGCGAGACACTGGAGTGTTTTCAGAGGAAAAAGAGACTGCAGTCTTAAACGCAATCTCGAAATTTGAAGACGAGTCCTAATACTTTTCGTAATTTTCACATTCACTCCGTCCTGTTGGTAGATTTTTATAATAAGTTCGTACTCTATTATTCCTTACCTAACCAAAAGGAGATATGAAAAATGGCTGGAGAAGAATTACTCGTCTTTTGGATTATGGCTGCAATCTTTGGCATTTCTTCAATAATGTTTTCATTGCTTTCGTTTCGATCTGGAGCCGATGAATTCCTTTCGTTCGTTGATATCATAGTTGCCTTCGTTACCACAATTTCGTATGTTCTGATGGCACTTGGTTTCCTGACAGTCACATCAATTTTTGGTGAACCAATTTATTGGAGCCGATGGCTCTTTTACATGGCTAGCTGTAGTTTACTAACCGTGTCGGTTGCAGTTGTTCTGAGACATACACAACCAGTCGCCCTTGCGAAAATTCCTATCCTGACGATGCTCGTGATGTTCTGTGGATTTCTGGCCGCTTTTATTACAGGCATCGAACGGTGGTGGTTTTTCGCTTTCAGTTCCATTGCCTATATCGCTCTACTCATCACCTTATTCAAAGGTGTTCCAAGAGAAGGAATGAATTCACAACTTATGTGGTTCATTATAATCTTCTGGTCACTCTTCCCACTAGTATTCCTCCTTGCACCAACAGGGTTCGGTCTCATTACGACATTCATCGCCGCAATACTCTACGCTGCTTTAGATGTAATCACAAAACTCATCTACGGACTTATCATCCTTTTCCGGGTAAAAAAGGCATGATTTGTTGGATTAAATCATTTCCTAATCACTGGTGACTTGTGCTGGTGGAATTACCACCTTTCAATTTAGTGCGTTTTGACTGGTTAGGGGGGATTTTATAGTAATCAATGACTTGTACTATTTACTTAGATAATTTTTTAATTAAGGATAATATTTATATACTGCTTAGAATCTTAACAGTGTTAATTCCGAGAATGATTGAATACAATCATCCCCGGGTCCATAAATTCAAGGATTGATGAAACATGGAAAATATTGTAAAAATTGCAAAAGATGCAGGCCAGTTTAATACTCTATTAACGGCTGCTACCGCGGCTGGATTAGCCGAAACCTTGTCGAGTGATGGACCCTTTACTGTGTTCGCCCCAACTGATGATGCCTTTAATGCGCTCCCAGAGGGTACGGTCGAAGCTCTTCTAAAAGACACGGAAAAGCTGAAAGCGATTCTCCTCTACCACGTTGTAGCAGGAAAATACAAGGCCGAAGACGTCATCAGCAAAGGCGAAATAAAAACGGTCCAGGGCCAAAGTATCCATATTGACACCTCGGACGGTGTTAAAGTCGATGATGCCCACGTTATCAAAGCTGACATTGAAGCTGAGAACGGCGTGATCCACGTCATTGATAAAGTGATTTTGCCCAATTAGGATTCTAGTAATTACAATCAAATGAGGGGTTTTTTCCCTCATTTCTTGTCTCTTCTAAATACCATAGATTGGCTTGAAAATTAAATGAGGTGATACAAATGGCTTTACCAGAAATAGGACAAAATGCCCCTGATTTTACCGCTCCTATCGATGATGGATCAGAACTAACACTAAGTGATCTTCGTGGAAATATCATTGTGTTATACTTCTATCCACGTGCGGGTACTCCAAGTTGTACAAAGGAAGCATGCTCTTTTCGTGATAATATGATTCGTCTAACAGGAATGGGTGTGAAAGTCGTTGGGGTAAGCACCGATAGTGTCAAACGACAATCTGGTTTCAAAGCGAAAAATGCATTACAGTTTCCTCTAATCGCAGATAAGGAACTAAAAGTAGTCAAACTTTACGATGTGCTTAAACCTGAAACCGGTTCTGCCCAACGATCAACGTTTCTCATAGATCGTGAAGGAATAATTCGCTTTGTATGGCCAAAGGTTCGAGTCCCAGGGCACGTTGATGAAATTATATCAAAGATTGATGAATTAAAACTCTAAGGAACTTCATGTGTTGGGGTTTTAAATGGCAAGATTGAGACCTGAAAAACTGAAAGTTCGCTATCTCGATTCACTATCACCCAATAATCAAAAATTCCCCCGTCGATATACCCTTACTCATTCAGATAGGACGGGAAATCTTTTTCTCACTATAGGCTCTGATTACGACTACAAACAAATCAAGGGTTTGTACACCCGACTCATGCGGGATGAGGTTCTTGCTGAATTGACTATAGATGAAGATGGTACTGCTCTTCATGTTTATTGTCAGGTTGTTCGCGGACTTGGCTCTCGAAGCTTTCGAGAAGCTATTTTTCGCCGGGAATTAGACCTCGTTTTAGAAGCTATCCGTTATGGGGATCGTGAATTCTTTGACAAAGAACAAGAATTGGATGAATCACCTGTTTTAATTCATTTTTGTACAAAGAAACCAGAAAATGACTGTATTGAAAATTGGGGACCCATCAGTAAGTACACACAGTAATTAAGTTGAGTAAGTTTTCGCGAAAAGTTCCTTTGAAAATTGGCTTTCTTGCTTATGATCAACAAGGGGTTTAGGGTAATTGAGTTGGGAATCCCACTTTGTTGGCTTAAACCATCGGTGAATTATCTTGGGTTCGACTTGTGATAATTCGGGAATCCAATGTTTAATGTATTCACAGTTGGAATCATATTTTTCTTGTTGGCGCCAGGGATTGAAGATTCGGAAGTAAGGCTGTGCATCAACACCTGTTGAAGCGGCCCATTGCCAATTTCCATTATTCACTGCAGGATCATAGTCGACTAAATGTTTAGCAAAATACCTTTCTCCTGAACGCCAGTCTATGTGAAGATCCTTGGTCAGAAATGAGGCGACAATCATACGAACCCGATTATGCATCCAGCCAGTCGTATTGAGTTGACGCATCCCAGCATCTACAATCGGAAATCCAGTTTTTCCTTCACACCAGGCTTGAAAGAGTGTTTTACTCTTGTTCCATTGAAGATTTTCGTATCGGGCTTTGAATGCCCGTTTAAACACATAGGAATAATGAAAGGCAATATGAGTATAGAAATCACGCCAGTATAGTTGTCGAATTAAAGGATGTGTTGCTCCTAACTGGTTCGAAACAGCTGCATGGACCTCTCGAATTGAACAAAGTCCAAATTTTAGATACGGTGATAGTTGAGTGGTTCCATGCTCAAAGGGAAGATCACGCTTGGTTTCATAATCTCGAAAAGGACTCAAATCCTCGAGTATTCTTAGGCAGGAAGATCTATTGCCTTGAAAAAGCAACCTTTCGTTGGTCTGAAATTGATATTTCTTAAGAACTGAGGTGAGAATCTTTTTTCGCAAAATCTTTGGCGATGAATAATTCCGATGAGGATTCGCCTTCGAAGACGCTACAGGAATCTGCTCCGCTTTTTGGAAAAATGGTGTAAAGACCTTATACGGTTCAGCATTCGATTTATGAACCATTTCAGGCTCATTAAGAAGCAAATCAGCAAATTGGTGAAAGTCTACACTTGCCTGGTCGCATATTTTTCTCAACCGGGAATCTCGTCGCTGACTAAATGGGGTATAATCACGATTCACAAAGATAGCATCAATATGAAGTGAACTAATTAAACTTGGAACTTTTTTTTCAGGAAAGTCGGAAAAACAAAAAAGTTGGCCATTCTTCTGAGTCAATTGATCATCCAAATCTTTCAGCGCTTCAACCATAAATTGGATAGCATTATGATGCTGTTGCTTGGTAGCTAGTAGTCTATGGTCGAAGAAAAAACATGGAACAACTTCCGAAGAGTTGGTGAGTGCATTAATCAACCCTAAATTGTCCTCGAGTCGTAGATCACGTCGAAAAATAAATAATGAGTTTTCATAGGCTCTTTCCATGTTCACCACCCAGTTAAGAATCCGTATTGCATTTATTTGGGAAGGCTTCTTCAGGTATGTAAGAGGTGTTTCTAATGTCTATTGTTAAATTGCCTAAAATGGAGCGACAAAGAGTTGAAGAGCTACTCAAACAACAGGTAATTTGTCGAATTGCTTTCAGGGGAGAAGAATACCCGTATATGGCTCCATTTCAGTATGCCTACATCAATGGAAACCTCTATTTTCATTTCACACGCTACGGGAAGAAAATGAAGCTCATCGAGGAAGATAATCGTGTAGCCGTTGAAATCGAATCCTACCAACCTGATTTACATCAATATTGCTTTGTTGTATTCCGTGGAGAATTGGAAATAGTAACGGATTCTGCGGAAAGAACTAATGTGATTAGGCAAATGTCTGAAGTTGGTGCAAAAAAATTATCCACAAACTTCCTTGCAGCTCATGGATTGAAAACCACAGATAGCTGGGCTTCTCTTTCTCCAGAGAAACCTCTCGTTATTGTGAAATTAAAGGAGATAATTGAAACTATCGCATTGGGATCACCATAGTAATGAAGCGCCATCATTTTCTGCTATTTGCTCTAAGGTTTAAATCAACAAAGTACTCAGAAGTTCTGATATTTCAAGAATTTTCATATAGCAAGTAAAACAGAATGCTAATCTGTTAGCCCTTTTAGTAACTTTTCCTCTGCATGTCGTTGAAGTAGAGAAAGTCATCACTACGATAAGAAAGAATGACAATATTAAAGATTTGAAAATAGTCGTTGGCCGTAGGGCATTTATGATTGATCAAGAGCTTTGGAAGAAGATTGGGGCTGATGGTTATGCTCCTGATGCGAGATCCGCTTTGGATCTAGCAACAGAACTTTTCAAGTAATAATTGTCGAGGGTATTAGCGAAAAAAAGTAGTTTCTCAGATTATTCAATTGATGGTTTCCCATAGTCGCTGAAAATGATCTCTGAAGTAATTTTTCCACTAAGTAAGACACTCGGCACTCCCGCACCTGGATGAGTTCCAGCACCAACTATGTATAAGCCCTTTATATCACGTGAACGATTGTGTGGTCGGAACCATCCAGATTGAGTCATAAGAGGCTGTAATTGGAATGCATTTCCTTTGTAAGCGTTCAGCTCTTTTTCAAAATCTTGGGGGGTAAAGACCTCACATACCTCAAGGTTATTTAATAAATCAGGAAGATAATGGTCATTCAGGTACTGCAAAATTCGATTCTTAAACGGTTCTTTCATTTCTTCCCAATCGATTCCAGAGTCTTGATGCGTGACCGGAACACATGCATAAAAGGTTTCACAACCAGGAGGTGCAAGTTCTGGATCTGTCCTTGTTGGTACATGCAAATAAATGGAAAAATCATCAGGGAGGATATGACGGTCAAAGATGTCTTTAATAAGTTCTTTATATCGAGGGCCAAAAATGACGTTGTGGTGCGGCATATCTGGATATTTCTTTTTAGTTCCAAAATAAACCATGAATAAACTCATACTAAAATTAGCCTTTTTGAATCGGCGATCTGTGTTTTTCCGACGAAATCGTTTATCAATGAGTTTCATGTAGGTCATGGCAACATCGGCGTTACTAATAACAATGTTAGTGGGAAAGTGATCTCCACTTGCGGTGAATACACCAGTGACCCTCCGGTCTTTCTCATCGACCTCAATTTTAGTCACTTCTGAATTTAGTTTGATAGTTCCCCCAAGTTCTAAGTATAACTTCTCTAAGGCTTCAACGAATCGATGGGTTCCACCCCGAACCCAAAGCATACCATACTTATTTTCGAGATAGGCAATCAGTGAATAAACACTTGTTGTCGTGAAGGGATTTCCGCCAATAAAGAGGGGAACAAATGAAAATGCCATACGAAGCTTCTCGTTTTTCATATAACTAGCGACAAGTCCATAGACACTTTTGTAAGATTTCAGACGAATAGCTGATGGCACAATCTTGGCCATACTCCAAAGGCTATCAAAGGGTGTGTTTGCGAATTTTTCGAAGCCGAGTTTATAGATGGGTTCAAGAATTTCGAGCCATTTCTGATACCCTTTCAAATCATTAGGACTCAGTTGTTGAATTTGCTGTGCAACCTCTTCGAAAGTGCCAATATCGAAGTGTGTTCCATCGGCATAATGGAGGCGATAGTGCGGATGAATTGAAACTAGTTCAACATAGTCCTGGGGATCGCGTCCTGCTTCGAGAAAGATATCTTCTACTACGGAAGGTGGAGTAATTATCGTAGGGCCTGTGTCAAATCGGAAACCTTTTCGTTCAATGAGTCCAGCTCGACCTCCAAGCTGGTTACGTTTTTCCAATACTGTTACATTGTAACCATTGGCTTGCAATCGTACTGCTGCTGATAAGCCACCAAAACCTCCGCCTATTATGACAATGTTTTGTGTGTTTTTTGGGGTCACTCTAAGTCACTTTAGGGAATTTTCATTTGCCTCAAATAATCGGTACAAAATTTATTTTCGAAGGTCGCGTTTGTACTCACGGCGACACTGATAGGCTATCCAGAGTTTCTTCCATTTAGGAACCACTGCTCGCGCCTTGAACACTTGATAGTCCATCTTCTCGATTTGATTCAAGATATTTGCATATACTCTTGATGCAACCTTGATGGTAAAAGCCGCTGCAGAAGGAAGGTCCATCATACCGATTTCTGCACTGGCATAGTTGGCTCTTGCCTTGGCAATCTCATGTTTTAATAAAAATCGGAAATTCGGTGTAATTTGCCTGGCTTCGAAATCTGCAACTGACACCCTGAACTTTTTACGGGTTTCCAAGGGTATGTAGATTCGCCCCTTATCATAGTCCTCAGCAATATCTCGAAGAATATTTGTTTGCTGCATCGCTATGCCAAGTTCGGATGCCCGTTGGAGTGTCTCGGGGTGAATAGACCGCCATATGTGGCACATCGATAAACCAACAGTGGACGCAACTCGGAAACAGTAAAGATCGAGTTCTTGTTGGTTTTGGAGTTCTTTTTGGTGAACATCCATCCTCACGCCTTCAATTAATTCATTGAGATATTGAACAGGAATTTGATATTTCACTAATGTATCGCCAAATGCTTGGAAAATCGGGTGATTGAAGGATTCCCCTTCACTTAAACGAAGTACAATATCAGTCAGAACATTAAGCTCAGTGTCAATTTGGCTCGGCTTCATGTCTACTTCGTCTACAAAATCATCTGTTAAACGGCAAAAGGCATAAAGGGCAGCTATACTTCTTCGTTGGTCAGTTTCAAGATACCGTGAAGCAAAATGAAAGGATTTTGCATGTTTACCAAATAAACCCAAACAATAACTATAAGCCCGTTTTAATTCACCCTGGCTTAACTTTTCCTTGGGACGAATTGTTGTAGGGATAACTTCTAAATGGTAATTCTCTCCCCTAAGCAATATAATAAAGCTCCAAATATTTTTTTAAACGCCGTTAAGTTTTGAAGGAATTCCTATTTCAGTTTTTAAAAGCTTCTCTCTTTCTATCATAACTGTCTTATTATTATAAGACATGACTAATTAAAAAATCGTTGTATGAATTTATACCATATTATTAAATATCAAGAAATGAAAAATTGAGTCTCTTTAGGGGAAAATTTTCCATGAAGAACCAAAAAGTTCTGATTATTGGTGCTGGTGTAGGCGGTCTAGCTGCTGCTGCGCTTCTTGCGAAAAATGGCTTCGATGTAGAAGTGATTGAAAGAAACACTGAAGTTGGAGGACGTGCCCGAGTTTGGAAAACCGAGGGGTTTGTCTTTGATATGGGCCCCTCTTGGTATCTTATGCCAGAAATCTTTGAAAATTTCTTTGCTCAATTTGAAAAATCAGTAGCTGATTATTATGAATTAATTCGACTCGATCCAAATTATCGTATCTTTTTTGGAGCAGATGATGTTGTCGATATTTCAGCTGACTTAGAACCCAATTTGAAGACTTTTGATAGCTTTGAAGAAAAAGGTGGCGAAAAATTACAGAAATATTTGGACAAAGCTGAAGAAACCTACACTTTCATGATGGAGGGTGTTATGTACGAGGATTTGAGCAGTATCTGGTCCATGTTTAGCCCTAAGCTCATAAAAGCTGGACAAAAATTGCACATCTTAAGTAACATTGACAAATGGGTCCGTAAATTCTTCAAAAGTGATCGTGCCCGAAAAATCCTAGAATATCCTATTGTATTCCTCGGAGGAAACCCAACCAATACTCCTGCACTCTACTCGATTATTTCACATATCGATTACAATCTTGGTGTCTGGTACCCTCGAGGTGGCCTTGGGATGATTCCTGAAGGAATTATGAAACTTGCCGAATCTTATGGTGCGGTTTTTCAATTTGAAGTTGATGCCACTCATATTGATGTAAAGAATCGTCAAGCACACCATGTGCAGACCTCTGAGGGAGTAACTGATGCCGATATAGTAATTGTCAATGCGGATTATCCGTTTTCTGAAATGGAATTGCTTGATAAAAAATATCAAACTTACTCAGCAAAATACTGGGAAAAGAAAATCATTGCGCCTTCAGCCTTTGTGCTGTATCTTGGAGTCGACCAGAAATTACCACAATTAACTCACCATAATTGCTTTCTCGAATATGACTGGGTGAAACATTTCAACCAAATCTTTGATCAACCCGCATGGCCTGACGAACCAGCTTATTATGTCTGCTGTCCCTCACGATACGATTCGTCTGTGGCACCGAAAGGTAAAGAGAATATTTTTGTCACTGTCCCTATTTCTCCGGGAATTGAAGATACACCACAGATTCGAGAAAAATACTTCACCAAAATCATCACACACATGGAGGAATCAATTGGAGAATCGTTTCAAGATTCAATCACCGTTAAACGCATCTTCGCTTTGAACGATTTTGCCAATGATTATCATGCCTACAAAGGCACAGCTGTGGGGCTTACCCATACATTTCGTCAATCCGCCTTCTTTCGACCACGCCATAAAAGTAAGAAGGTGAAAAACCTCTATTACACGGGACAATACACTCATCCAGGAATTGGAGTTCCAATGGCTCTTGTATCTTCACAAATTGTTGCAGATCAAATAGCCAAAGAAAATAGTTCATGAGGAAAAAATATTGAGTAGTATTACTCGCCTTGCTTTTCGGATCTCTCGTCCACGGTTTTGGCTATATCTTGGTGGAACTTATCTTATTGGCTTCGTTATCGGGTTGACCACAGTTGGTCAATTTCTTACACCGTTCTTTGCATTCCATCTTTTCTTTTTCATGTTCCCTGCGAATATCTTCCTTTATGGTGTTAATGATTACTATGATGAAGATACTGATATTTTCAACCCGAAAAAGGATGATAAAGAATATCGAGTGACAACGAAAGATAGACGCAACCTGATATCGTTAATTATCATCGCTTTCGTTTATGGACTTATTCTCATGGTTTTTCAACCGGATAACATAGCCCGACTTCTCTTTGTCATCTTCTTGATACTTTCCTTCTTGTATAGTGCCAAACCTATTCGGTTCAAGGCTCGTCCATTCCTTGACTTTATGTCAAATTTCCTCTATGTCATCCCAGCAATTCTCGCCTTCTACCAACTACAATTATTTATTCCACCGATTCTTCCACTTTTTGCTGCTTTTATGTGGACCTCAGCCATGCACCTTTTCTCAGCAGTTCCAGACATCGAAGCAGATAAACGAGCAAATGTTACAACAACTGCAGTTCTAATTAATTTGATTCCCTCTCTCATTCTCTGCTTTACATTCTGGCTTATATTTGCAATTATCCTTGTGTTCATTGTACCATGGAATCCTCCTTGGAGTGTACTAATGTTCGTTTATCCCGCTATTCCATTCTACCTCTTGCTTCGACGAAGTGCTAATCTTGAGAGGATTTATTGGCTATTTCCCTACTGGAACGCGATTTTCGGATTAATTCTCTTCTTCACAATTACCATACCAAAAATAGTGATACTCTAATTACAACATTAACAAGAAAGCTATTCTTCACACCGATCATTTTTCGGTTTGGTTTATTCATTCTTGGGTCATATGTAATAAGCTATTTCTTCTTTTTTCTTCCAGTCATGGTTCCCTTGGTTTTATTCAACTCTATTGTGGTTATTGTAGCTCCACCCTCTTTGCACTTTTTCTACTAATAGGCAGGTGCAAAAAACTCATCTGTGATTATTTCAACTCTCGTAATACTTACTTTATTCATCGAGGGGATGGGAGTTTTAACGGGGTTTCCTTATGGGCATTTTTTTTACTCTGATTTACTTGGAATTAAGATTCTAGGGGTAGTTCCATTTGCAGTCCCTTTTGCCTTTTTTCCACTTGTCTTGGGAACAGTGACAATAGTAACTCAGTATTTACAGAAGCCTTGGAAAATCATTCTCCTCAGTGCGTTCCTTCTTGTAATAATTGATTTCATAATCGATCCGATTCTTGTTTACCTTGGTATTTAGATATGGATAACTCCAAGATTCTATTATGGAGTGCCGTTATCCAATTTTGCTGGTTGGTTTTTTACTGGTTTTGGTGTTTCTACGGTTTTGGTGATTTCATTAAAAATGGAAATCAAAGATTTTCCAAAGATACCGATTACAGTTGCGATTAGTTTATTTTTTACACTAACCTTTTGGTCCGGCTTTGCGTTTTGGACGATGTTACTAATCCCATTTATGCTAGGCATAGTTTTACTCGGATTTCTTCTCATTACTTTTTATAATACTCTGTTCAATTGATTCGCGATTTCTTTCGAGCATTCGAGGTGAAAAATGGTTTTCCCCGTTTAATTATATGAGAAAAATTCCAATAATGCAAGTGGAGAAAGTTGTTATATGAGAATTTCTGATGCGGGCACAGAAAAATTGGTGGAAAAAGATGACTGAACCCCGAACTATACTCGTTGATTGCCGTGGAATGGCTTGTCCTGGTCCAATAACAGAAGTAGCGCGAGCGTATAGAAAAGCTCAGAATGGCGATATTTTAGATATCTTGGCTACAGATTCTGCTTTTACCTCAGATATCAACGCATGGGTTCGGGCGACCAAGAATGAACTCATTGGCCTCGAGGAGAATGCAGGAGTCATTCGGGCATCGGTAAAAATCACCGCGAAGAAACAATAGGTGCCGAACAATGCGACGAATTCTCGTTTTAGGTGGAGGAACAGCTGGAACTCTAGTAGCTAATCTTTTAGCTCGTGAACTCGGGGCTGAGATTATGAAGGGTGATGTGGAAATCACATTGCTTGATGAAGATGGAAACCATGTTTTTCAACCAAATCTATTGTATACAAGTTTCAAGGGGATGAAACCAGAAAAGATTGTGCGACCGGAAAAGAAATTGCTTCACAAGCGAATTAACTTCAGCATTGATAGGGTCACTAAAATTAATTTCACAAATAATAAGGTGATAACGGAATCTAACAAGACGTACATTTACGATGATCTTATTATTGCAGTAGGGTCGAAAATTGCTCGGGATGAAATTCTTGGGTTTGATGAAGCAAATTTGGATTTTCACTCATCGCAGGAAAATGCTTTGAAAGTTTGGGAACGAATCCAAGAAATCAGGAAGGGCAAAGTTGTAGTAGGTGTTAGTGCATTTCCTCATAAGTGCCCTCCAGCGCCCGTTGAAGCGGCTTTTCTTCTCGAGGAATTTTTCAAGAAAAGGAAATTAAAAGATAATGTCGAGATTCATTTCATTACACCGATATCTCGACCTTATCCTGATCCGACAATCAGTAATACTATCGAGCGCCATTTCAAAGAACGGGGAATTATTATCCATCCATTCTTCAACATCGACCGAGTTGATTCTGAAAAAAAGATAATTTACTCTTTGGAAGGCACAGATTTAGAATTCGAAGCCATGTTTGTAGTTCCCCCTCATAAAGCTCCTCAAGCAATTATTGATTCTAAAATTGGGGATGAAGATGGTTGGATTCCAACAGATAAATACACATTGCTAGTCAACGGTCAAAAAAACGTGTATGCCATTGGTGATGTGGCTGATTTACGAACATCTAAGTCTGGAGTTACTGCGCACCTTGAAGCCGTCGTAGTTGCCCGGAACATCATCGCAGATATCAGACAAACTGGAGAACGATGTAAATTTACGGGACGCACTCATTGTCCCATGGATGTTGGATATGGTAAAGCCCTGTTTGTCATCTCAACTTATGACAAAGCTGCTAAAGATGCTAAACCAACTCGACGAAACCTACTGATGAAGAAAGCATTTGCTCAAATGTATTGGACTGCAGTTGGCGGTTCACTCGAATGGCTGTTTGATCGATACTTCGGTGAAGATGCGCGGGAGTGTTTCATCGAAGAACCAATTTAATCCAAACAATTACTTTACAAGTCCAAATATCACCCTTTTATATAAGAGGAATTGAATCGTATGTCCACTGGCTCGTACGATGTTGCAATTGTTGGAGCAGGACCAGCTGGTTGTATCGCAGCCAAAGTGGCAACACAACATGGTTTGAAAACCATTGTGTTTGATAGTCGCAATCATATTGGTAAGCCAGTCCAATGTGGTGAATTCCTTCCCATTCCAGAAGAATTGAAGAATATCTTCCCTAACTCGGCACGGATTGCGCGGCTCGCGGATGTGCCTAAAAAATTCATAACCAATCGAACTTCAAAGCTGATGCTTTCATCTCCTTCCAACCACCAATTTGAGTTCAGTCTCATTTCGAATATTATTGACCGTGCAAAATATGATCCCTATCTTGCAGAGCAAGCCGAAGCCGAAGGCGCACATATACACTTACAAACAACTGTGATTAGACGAACAGACTCTAACCTACTCATTCTACGCAATAAATCCGGACGACAAATAATCAACGCAAAGGTAATAATCGGAGCTGATGGAGCCCAATCGAGAATAGCCCAGTCCATTGGGGCATCCTATCAAAATAAGGCTCATGATTTGTCTCCAGCTATCCAGTTCGTCATGACGAATATTGAATGTGACCCAAACACGACGGAGATGTATTTCGGTCATCAAATCGCCCCTGGCGGCTATGCTTGGGTCATTCCCAAAAGTGAAACAATGGTAAACATTGGGCTGGGTTTTCGTCGAGCATTTACATTCACTTCAGAAAACGCTTTTTCCTATCTTCAACGGTTCATTTCTTCACATCCTGCCAACATTCAACGGATGAAAAAAGGAAAAATCCTCCGAAAATCTGGAGCAATCATCCCTATGGGTGGACCACTTTCTAAGACCTATTCTGACTCGGTCTTACTTGTTGGTGATGCCGCAGGTCATGTAATGGCCTCAAATGGAGGCGGAATCCCAACAGCGCTAGGTGGCGGAGAACTTGCTGGAATTGCCGCAGCTCAGCATATACATCAAAATCAACCACTATGCTGGTATGAAGCAGCTTGGAAAACCGAGTTTGGAGAGGAATTATCATCCGCTTTAGGTATTCTCCGAATTGCTGACAAAATTATGATCTCTGACAGTCTTACCGACTGGTGTATGCGGCTAGCAGGACCTAGATATTTACAAAAACTGATTCGTTGTCGACTTCCATTTCCAGTAAGATTTGCTTCCAAAACGTTTGTAAAACTACTTGCGTTACTATCTTCATTTTGAAATCAAGTTAATCCAAAAGGACGATTCATTAAGAACTACAATATATTCTTAGGCGAGGGCTTTTTGCAAACTAATGCTCATAATTTGATTAAATATAATAAACAAACACCATGAATTAGTACAAAGGGGCTTTTAATGAATGACGAATCGCGACTCAATGTCGACCAATAAACCTCCGTCCACTTCACAATCAACAGTATCTCCAGGCAAAAGAACAGCAACAGGTGATGTCAAAGGTTACCTGGAAAGTGAACAAATCCAAGCACGACTTGTTCTAATAAATCAAGCGATACTTGAATACCTTCAAAACATAAAAGGAGAACCAGAAGTTCTGTACAAAGCTGCCCATCACCTCATTATTGCAGGGGGAAAACGGCTCCGGTCACTATTGACTTTACTCAGTTGTGAGGCAGTTGGAGGATCAATTGACAAAGTCCTCCCGTTCACTGTTGCTGTTGAGTTGCTACAGACAGCGAGTCTTATTCATGATGATATCATCGATAAGGATGAACTCCGACGTGACGTTCCTACTGTCCATAAAAAATTCGGTCACGATTTAGCAATTCTTGCAGGTGATTTTCTAATCGCCCAAGCATTTCATTTAATCGGTACTCATGGCTCTCCAGAACTTGTTGCAAACATCGGTGCTGGAGGCGTGCGTATGTGTGAAGGTGAAGTCTTTGATCTCCTCATCTCTCCTTCACTGGAGAAAGAATTTACAACAAAAGAATATTTGAAAATGATTGAACGGAAAACAGCGGTATTTCTGGAAGAAGCAGCACGTAACGGGTCAATTGTCGGAGAAGCCACAGGCGATCAACAGACGGCTCTTGCAAGATATGGTACTCTTATCGGTATTGCCTACCAACTCAAAGACGATATCCTTGACATCCAGGTCAAATATCAGGAAATTAAAAAAACCACGTTGTCAGATCTAAGATTGAAACGTGGAAATTATCCCCTCATGTTTGCTTTAGAGCAATGTTCGAAAGATCAGAGTGAAAACTGCCTTCACGCATTAAATACCAACAATTGGAACGAAGTTCTGATAATAATCAAACAACACGAGGCCATCGAACATACCATGCAACTAGCCCAAAGTTATGCTAATCTTGCTAAAGCGGCCCTTCAAGGATATAAGTTCAAAAACAAGGATCTCCTCGAACGATTAGCTGAATTCGTGGTTCAACGAGAATTCTAAAGTTCCCTTAAGATACAAGTAGGAGCCCTAAGATTGCGTGAAATTAACGAAAACCGTCCGAGTAAAGCTCGAGTATGGATTAGAGAACTACGTCTTCCATTTACAACAGCTTCAATAGTACCAATAATATTAGGAACAGCAATCGCGTGGGGAACAACGGGTTTCTTTCTTTGGGATGTCTTCCTTCTCACTTTGTTAGGTGGTGTAAGTATTCATCTGGGGGCAAATGTCGTCAATGACTATTGGGATTATCATCAAGGGTCAGATAACATCAACATTGAATTTATTCGACCTTTTACAGGTGGAAGCCGAATGATTCAAGAGGGTCTCCTCTCCCCCCGTGCAGTTCTCGCTGGCTCAATAATCATTTTCAGCATCGGGGCAATCATTGGAATATACCTCACATTCACTCGAGGATTCTTTATCCTGATTCTGGGTCTTCTCGGAATTTTTCTCGCTTTCTTCTATACCGCACCTCCATTCAAATTTGTCAGCCGAGGAGTTGGAGAAATCATAATTGGAATTTGCTTTGGCATATTCCTAACTTTGGGCGCTTTTTTCACACAAGCTCAAATCATTGCATTGGAACCAATTATAGTCTCTCTCCCTATTGCGCTTCTTGTTTCTGGAATACTTTACATCAATGAATTCGCTGATTTCAATGCAGATCGTGATGCTGGAAAGCATACATTGGTCGTTCGGTTGGGTCGGAAGCGTGCTTCAAAACTCTATGTTGCGCTTCTGGTCCTAGTCTACTTGATAGTGGTCTTTGCTGTACTTCTTCGTTTCACTAATTCCTTTTCGCTCATTGTTTTTTCCACCATACCCTTAGGTATACTTGGGGCACGATATGCTCTCAAAGAGTGCAATAATCCAATGGCTATGATATCTGCTAATGTTTCCACAATACTCAATCATCTGATAACAGGTATTACACTAACCTTGGCGTATGTCTTTTTTGGACTCAGTATATTTTTGACATCTCACCTAATTCTACCAGTCGTAGCTGTAGCAGGAATCTTAGGTTTCATAATTAGTGCCCTAATTTCATGGCGAATACACAGACAAGCAAAAGCCATGAAATCCAATAGATAATTTCTTCTTACTTCAAATTTTACAGATCAGAAAACTACTTTCCTAAAGCATCCAAACCTCTCTTTGTCCAAACAATAATTAGTGGGGTCACAATATTTTTAGAAGCCTTAGGAAATTGCCCATCTAGTGGTTCTATGAAATATCTTGTCGTATATTATTCTCGAACTGGAAATAACAAAACCATTGGAGACGCTATTGCTCAAGCACTTTCTGCCGATATCGATGTGATTATCGATAAGAAAAAACGTAAAGGCTTTCTTAACTGGCTTCGAGCGGGTCGTGACTCTATAGGGGAAAAGCTCACTGAAATTGAGTTCGAAAAAGACCCTCAGGACTATGACACCATCGTAATTGGATCCCCCATATGGGCAGGTAGGCTCATACCACCTCTCCGCACTTACTTGAATTCAGTCAATTTAAAAGGGAAACGAGTCGCGTTTTATATCTGCTCACAAAGCGAGGGATATAGGGAAATTTTCCCCCAATTGAAGGCAATGACTCATGAATCAGAGCTTGTAGGCACCTTTGGCATCACTGAGAAACGTTTCAAAGAAGGCGATTATAATAGCGATCTTGAAGCTTTTATAGCGCACATCAAGTAAGACATGTTAAGATTAGGTATAGATGGGTTCAATTCCCAGAATCTCACAGAGGTCGAAGAGTTCTTCGACAACATCACCGTACACCATGTGCATGTGATTTGATCGCAGGTGTTGTACGAAGAGATCAGGGTCACCATCTAAAGTAATAAAGGCGTGTGGCCATCGTTCCCTGGCCTCCTTGAACGTTTCTTTTTCTTGAACGTAAGCTGTTCCGTTGGCTATCTGCATCACATATTCTCCAGCCACACGGCTTAATCGTGCTAGAGTGACCGCTCCTTCCTTGCAACAAAAAGTTGGACAGGCTCCACTTGCCTTCCCCATGTACTCATACTGAGGGTTCCAATCCACATCCTTAGGGGTTTTCGCCATATCTGATGCTATGGTGCCACAGTTAACAAGCCGCAAGTTGCCTGTATCCATATCCAAATCGTTGACATCAGCGAAAAGCACAGGCTCACCAGTCAATAGGTGAAGAATACGCATAGTAAAGGCAGCATTCATATCCGCTTCACAGGACATCATGATACCTTCGTTGATTAACAAAGAAATAGGAAAGCATCCACTAACGTAATTCTCGATGAATTCGGGTTGACATTTAAACCCGCCAAAAGCATACCCCTCTGTTTCCATCACATCTTTTAATGCAAAATACAGTCGGACACTTCGTTCTAAAATCTCATCTGACACGTTGACTGAGCCAAAGGTTTTCTTCACCCATGCCATCTTGTCCTTTACCTGCTGGGGAGGGATATTTTGAGCCCCCAAATACAATCGTAACATATCCACATGCTCAATTTCGGTGCCAAAGATATCTTTCATCTGACTGTAGTCCACTGCTGCGGTAACCATTCCCATGGTCTTACCACCAATCACAACTGCTTTGTTACGACTGAGATTATCAAAAGTCATAGCAGCCCTACAATAACTCGTAATAGCTGCGAGGATGGTGGGATTATCTGGCTCACCATAGACAAAGCGGTGTTGCAGTCCCAGCTCATCAAGGCTTCCATGAGTAATGGCCGCACCAACAAGACTAAAGGCTGCTGGACTTCGATAACCATAAACGATGCTCGGAAGTCCAGAGGCTTGAACAGCTGATACAACCATGGGTGCGTAAATCCACGTGCCGATATTATAGATGATGCACTGGATATGATTGTGGAACATGTCTTCGGCTACTCTAACAGTATCCTCCATGGTCAAAACGAGTTTCTTCTGGGGTACAACATCCAATGGTTGAGTTTTCAAAGCCTTGAGCAGTTCCTTATGGGCTTGCTCCGCGATATCAGTTCTTTCGCGCTCTAAGGAGAGCGTGATCAGACCAACTTTTGGTTTCAACATATTGAAC